>JBKPCL010000107.1:0-4880 GCA_046727335.1 Actinomycetota bacterium | reverse complement strand
CGATTCGTCCCCGATCGATCGCGCCGACGACTAACCCGGCACCGCGCCCTCGATCAGCTGCGCTTCCAAGCACTTCACCAGCGGCCACGCGCCGTCGAACGTGTTCGAGATCACCGTGAACTAGAGCCGCGCCCCGGGATCATGCACGGTGCGAAACGAGACGCCCGCGTCCATGCCTTCCAATATCACAACGTCGCGGCTCCGGTGCAGCCAGAACCCCATGCCGTACCGCCTCGACTCCGACGGTACGTCGCTGCGAGGCTTCACCAGCTCGGCGACGAAGTCCTTCGACACGATCGCTTCGTCGAACATGGCGGTCCAGAGCTTTCGAATGTCGGCGACCGTGGAGTAGATGCCGCCGTCACCGCTGCCGAGAACGGGAACGTGGAACACGTTCGTTCGCCACGCCCCGTCGATCTGGAGGTAGCCGATCGCCGCCTCTCCTGGGAGCTCGTCGGAGGGCAGAAACCGGGTATGCACCATGCGTGCCGGCTGGCACACGCGACGACGCACGAGCTCATCGAAGGGCATGCCACTTGCCCGCTCCGCGATCAGGGCGAGCACGACGTAACCGCTGTTGCAATACGAGAACCGTTCACCCGGCGCGAACTTGGCCGGATGACCGTCGAGCACGGCCAGATACGCCTCGGTCGAGTCGAGCTCATGCACCGGCACCGGCATGAGGTAGTCGGTGATCGGCTGGTGGAGATCTTCGTCGAGGTAATCACCGATTCCCGAGCGATGGGACAGCAGGTGCTCGATCGTGACGGCGTCGTTGATGAGCGGCAGGTCGTCGCCGAGCAGGACCCGAACCATCGTGGACAAGTCGAGCACGCCGTCCTCGAGGAGACTCGCGATCACGAGCGCGGTGATGCCCTTGGTGCCGCTCGCGAGTCCGAACATCGTGTCCATGCTGTTCGAAACGCCCGCGCTGCGATTCGCCAGCCCGTACGCGGCCGCGAAGACGGTCTCGTCGCCGCGGTCGACTCGCACGACGCCGGAAAACTCGTGCTCACGGATGATGTCACCGAGGACCTCGTCCAACGGCGGCATCCTCGGGAGCGTAACGGCGTTTGCGTGCCATTGGGGCGCCGCCGTCGTCTGGGCAAACCCATGCGACTTGCGTCACTTGTCGACACGCAGTGTGCACAACTGACGCAAGTTCGAACTGCGGTCTACAACACGACGACGGAGCGGAGGACGTCGTTGCGCTGCATCTTGTCGAAGGCATGCTCGATTTCATCGAGCTTGATCTTCTCCGAGACGAACTTGTCGAGCGGGAAGCGACCCTGCAGGTAGAGCGAGATCACGGTCGGGAAGTCGCGCGTCGGCAGGCAGTCGCCGTACCAGGACGGCTTGAGCGCGCCGCCCCGCCCGAAGAAGTCGATCATCGGAATGTCGGGTAGCGGCATATCGGGCGTCGGCACGCCGACCTGGACGACCGTGCCAGCAAGATCGCGCGCGTAGAAGGCCTGCTTCAAGACCTCGGGCCGCCCGACGGCCTCGATGCAGACGTCGGCGCCGTTGCCGTCGGTGAGCGCACGCACGCGCTCGACCGGATCCTCCTTCGACGCATCGACCGTGTGGGTCGCGCCGAAGCCACGCGCCCATTCGAGCTTTCGCGGGTCGAGGTCGATGGCGATGATCGTCCGGGCGCCCGCGAGATGCGACGCGGCGATCGCGGCGTCGCCGACGCCCCCGCAGCCAAACACCGCGACCGAGTCGCCGCGTCCGACGTTGCCCGTGTACGTCGCGGCGCCGAACCCGGCCATGATGCCGCAACCCAACAGTCCCGCTTCCTCGGGGCGGGCCGCGGGGTCAACCTTGGTCGCCTGACCCGCGGCGACGAGCGTCTTGTCGGCGAACGCGCCGATGCCGAGGGCGGGAGACAGCGGCGTGCCGTCTTCGAGCGTCATCTTCTGCGCTGCGTTGTGCGTCGCGAAGCAATACCACGGCCGACCGCGCCGGCACGCCCGGCACTCGCCGCACACCGCACGCCAGTTGAGGACGACGAAGTCGCCGGGCGCAAGCGTCGTCAAACCATCGCCGGTGGCGTCGACAACACCCGCGGCTTCATGACCGAGCAGGTAGGGGAACTCGTCACCGATACCGCCCTCGCGGTAGTGAAGGTCGGTGTGGCACACGCCGCACGCTTGCACGCGCACCGTCACCTCCCCCGGACCGGGATCGGGGACGACGATCGTCTCGACCGACACCGGTTCCTTGACGCCCTTCGCCACCACGCCGCGCACGCGCTCGCTCATGCTTGTCCCTCGCTCATGTTCGCGGAGACTAAACCGAGACGACGTTCGGGGGAACCCCGCCGGCGAGGACGGTCGCGACGGCTGACGTCGCCATGGTCGCCATGCGCGTGCGCGTCGCGCGCGAAGCGGAACCGATGTGCGGCAGCAGCACCGTGCGCGGCGCGCTCAACAGACGCGGGTGGACCTCGGGCTCGCGCTCGTACACGTCGAGACCGGCCGCGAACAATCGACCGTCGTGCAGCGCGTCGGCGAGTGCGGCCTCGTCGACGACCGTCCCGCGCGCGGTGTTGACGAGGACAGCCGTCGGCTTCATCAGCCCGAGCCGGCGGTCGTCGATGAGGTGATGCGTCGCCGGGCCGCCCGGGATGTGCAGCGAGACGATGTCCGACTCGGCGAGCAGCGAGTCGAGATCGCCGACGTAGCCGTCGTGCCCGGTGTCGTCCCGCGCGTAATGCAGGACGCGCATGTCGAAGCCCTCGGCCCTGCGGCCGACCGCCTGGCCGATGCGCCCGAAACCGACGAGTCCGAGTGTCGCGCCGTGCACGTCCTGGCCGAGGTGTTGCAGCAGGCCCCATCCCTGCCAACGCCCGTGGCGCAGGTCGTCCTCGGCGTCATGTGCGAGTCGCGACGCGCTCAGAATCAACAGAAACGCGAGATCGGCGGTCGTCTCGTCGAGAACTCCGGGCGTGTTGCAGACGAGGATCCCGAGCCGGGCCGCGGTCTCGACGTCGACGTTGTCGAAGCCGACCGCGACGTTGCCGATGACGCGCAACCGCCCGCCTTCGGCACCGGCCTCGAGCACGTCGGCGTCGATGTGGTCAGTCAGGAGCGAGACGATGCCGTCAACCTCGCGCGCCAACGCGCACAGTTCCTCGTGTGTGTACGGCTCGTCGTCGGGCTTGGGCCCGATCAGCTCATGACCCGCGAGCGGCTCGAGGCCGCCATCCGGTAGCTCGTGCGCGACGAGCACGCGTCCCACACGCGTCAGTGTTCGGAGTAGTTGATCTCGCCGGCGCCCTCTACGCCGACCGCAAAGCAGAAGCAATGGATCGGCGCGTTGTCCGTCACCGGCCGCAGGCTGTGGATCGCATTCGGCGGGATGTGCACGAGGTCGCCTTGCGCGATCTCGCGGTCTTCGCCTTCGATCGTCATGATCCCGCGTCCTGAGGTGACGTAATAGAACTCGTGCGTCGGATGGTTGTGAGGATCGACGTATCCACCGCCCGCGACTTCGAACTCGCTCACGAGCTCGAGGTGGCCGCCCTTCGTGATCTCGAACATCTCGCGCGGTTCGACGAGCCACCACACGGGGACGGTTCCGTTGTGCTCGACGACGGGCTTGACGTCTTCGATCGACCGCACGTCCATTCGGCGCACCTCCGTCACGTTGCGGCGTAGCCTGACGTGAACGTCAGGTTATGCCAGCTCGGAGAGGCACGGCACGGCCATGCGCACCATCGACCTCGACGCCCTGACTCCGACCGAGGAGTTGTTCGCGCCTTATGGCGTGTTGCCACCGGACGAAGGCGACGGACGCCCGACGGCCGATCTCGAGTTCGTGCTGAACGACGGGTGGGTGAACTACATCGCGCACTCGCTCGACGAGATCCCGGTGCGCGACGGACACCTGCAATGTGCGCTACTGAACCGGCACGACACGCACACGCAAACGTTGATGCCGATGAGCGGCGATGCGGTCATCGTCGTTGCTCCGCCGGACGTCGACTTCTCCGAACCGGGACATCTGGCAACCGTGAAGGCGTTCCTGCTCCCACGCCACACGTGTGTGCACCTGCATCGCGGCACCTGGCATTGGGGTCCCTACCCGGTCGGAACTACCGACGTTCGCATTTTCAACATCCAAGGCCGCGGCTACCCGACCGACAACGCGGTCGTGCAGTTGGCCGACGACCTCGGGGTGATGTTCGCGGTGATCGGCGAAATATGACTCAAGTTTGCCCCCCTCACTGATCGATACAGAGAGCACCGGGCGCACGACACATACGGCATATGAGGGGGGAACCTCATGTCAGCAATCGTGACGACCCTGGATCGGGAAATTGCGCGTGAAGAGCGCCTGGTCGGCATCCCGACCGACCGACCGTTGACGGACGGCGCCATCGCGCGCCGACGGCTGCAGCTCGCAGTCGTGTTGCTCGTTGCCGGTCTCGTCGCCGTCTTCGCCGTCTTCGCCGCGATCGACTCGTTGCAGTTGGTTGCCTTGATGGTCGCGGCGACCTTCGGTCTGTACGCGCTCGAGAAGGACCGGCACCTGCGGCGGTTGGCGTCGCTGCACGGCGACGTCGAACGCATCAGTCTGGTCGTCGCCGGTGAGCTGTTGCACTCGGGCGCACTGCGCATCGATGCCGAGCTCGTCGACGTGCGCGACAACCTTGCTCGCTCGGCCGGCACGATTGCGGCCGGTCTGGCCGACGCGCTCCCTGCCGACTGCACCCGAGTGCGGTTGACCGGGCCGGCCGGCGAGGTGCCGCTCGCAGCCGAACGTGATCTCGACCCGCGGGATCCAGTGATGGACCTGCCGAATGTGGCGCGGGATGCCGTCCGCTCCCGGCAGCCGGTGCGGGCCACAGCACCCGACGGACGCACGATCGTTGC
>JBKPCL010000106.1:0-19390 GCA_046727335.1 Actinomycetota bacterium | reverse complement strand
GGTCACGCCCCATTCGTGCGGCGTGATCGCGTCCTCCTCGCCGTGTAGCACGAGCACCGGGCACTGCACGCTGGCACACAACGCCCGCAGTCCCTCGGCCACGATGTCCGCGTCGCCCGCGAGGCGCATTCCCTCGACGGTGGCGATCAACGTCTCAGGTGTGGTCTCGAGCCCCCAGCCCACGCAATCCTCGTGCTGTTTCGTGGAATGAGGCTCGGTGAACATCTGCGAGAAGAAGAACTCGAGGAAGCCGTCGTAGTCGCGTTCCCAGTAATGCCGGTTGTACTTCGCCCATCCCTCGTCGGTGTCGAGCACGTCGTCGAAGCTGAAGACCGCGCGCTCGGAGTGGGCACGGCTGAACGGCAGCGCCGGCCCGACGAAGACCACCCCGAGGACGCGTTCCGGCTGCGTCGCGGCCAGCATCAGTCCCCACTGCGCGCCCAGCGACAGGCCGACGAGCACGGCGCGCTCCACGCCGAGATGGTCCATCACCGCGATCGTGTCAGAGGCGAATTCCCACGGCGCGTACGCCTCCGCGCTGGTGGGGCGATCCGATCGACCGTTCCCGCGGCCGTCGAACGTCACGACGCGGTGCGAGCGCGCCAGGTAGGGGATCTGCATCTTCCAGTGCCGGGAATGGATGATCGACCACGTCGGCAACAGCACGATCGTCGGGTCGCCTTCACCGAATACTTCGTAGAAGAGCTTGACGCCGTCGCGCTCGACGTAACCGTCGACTTCGGGTTCGCGTGCTCGTGTCATGATGCGTTCTTCTTTCGCTTCTCGCCCTCCAGCGTCCGCAGCCACTTGTCGATCGTCTGCAACAGATCGTCGTGGCCTTCCGTGATGCCGGAAAGACGTTCGAGCATGATCCCCTCGTTGAAGGTGATCACGAGCGAGACCAGCGCGTCGGCGGGCACGCGTCGACGGTCCAGGCCGTACTCCTGCATCGCGCCCGAGACGGCTTCGGTCAGTACGGCTCGCCACTCCGTGTTGACGTGTGCGACGCGCTCACGCAGCGCGGGTCGGTTCCATGCCATCGCTTGCAGTTCGAACCAGATCTTCTGGTAGCCCGAACTGCGGTCCTCGTCGAGGTAGCGCATCGCAGTTCGCCACTTCTCGATGAAGGGCTCGTCGCCCGCGTACAGCGCGCGCTGACGTTCGACGAGACGCGCGGTAAAGCGCTCGAGCACCTCGACGAGCACTTCTTCCATCGATCCGAAGTAGTAGTGGACCAGGCCGTGGTTGAGCCCGGCCTCCTGTGCCAGTCGCCGCGTTGTCACATCGGCCCACCCGACGTCGATGAGCAGCCGCTCAGCCGCGTCGAGGAATGCCTCGCGTGCGTCTGCACGCGTGGGCGAAACCGCCATGTTCGCCGCCTTGGTCGTGTGTCTTAGTCGTATGTCTTGGTCATATGACTAACACGGCGGGCGGGTGCCGTCAAGAGAAGGTTCAGCCGGGTGTCCACGCGGGATCGCGTCCGGCGAGGCCGAGCGCGCGGCTGAACCGCGGCGCATCGTCGCGCACCGGCACGACCGGGCCGAACAACCCTTCGCGCGCCGGCTCCATCCCCGGTTCGGCGAGATGCGTGAGGAACGGCATCAGCGGGTCCAGCACTTCCGGACCGGCGTCGTAGGGCTGTCCCGTCGCGACGGCGAGATCCCAGCCGTGGAGCACGACCTCGTCGAGAGCGACCACGCCGGCCGCTTCGCCGGGCATCTCCAACCCGCCGACCTTCGTCATCCCTTCCCACGCCGCGGGGTCGTCCCAGGCGGCCGCGAGTGCGTCGAGAAGCCGCGGGATGCGATCGCGCCACGCATCACCGAGTCGGGCGGCGTCGCGCGCCGGTGGAGGCCCGCTCGTCGTGTCGTCGAGCGATTTCGCGGCCGCCGCAGCGAACGCCCGCGCCACCGTTTGGACGTGGTCGAGCAGCGCTCCGACCGTGCAGTCGCTCGGTGTGCGGGCACCGAGCTGGCTCTCCCGCACACCCTGGACCAATGCGGCCAGGCGCTTGGTCGCGGGTTCGAGGCTCACCTGCGGCATGGACACCCTCCTCGTGACGGCGTCGTCTCAGGTATAGACGCACGCCGCCACGAGAAGTCATCGCGCAGTGGGTACCGCCGTTCACTCAGCTCGGGAACGACTCGCTCAATTGCGTGAGCCGGATCGAGTTTCCCGAGGGGTCGCGGAAGCCGGCGTCGATGCCGTACGGCCGCGCCTCCGGCGGCTCAGTGAACTCGACGCCGCGCTCCTTCAGTTCGTCGTACGACGCCTGACAGTCATCCGTCGTGAGGAAGACAGTGCCGGCGAAGCCCTTCGCCATGAGCGTGCGCACCTGCTCGGACGTTTCCTGGTCCATGACCGGCGGGCCGGGAATCGCCATCAGCACGATCGAAACCTCGGGTTGCTGGGGCGGCCCGACCGTGATCCAGCGGAAGCTGCCCATCTCCGGGAAGCTCGCGTCGACGCGCGGTTCCATGCCGACCTTCTTCGTCCAGAACTCCAGCGCCTCGTCCTGGTCGTGCACCCACAACTGCGCGTTGGCGATCTTGATCATCGGTTCCTCCGTGTTTTTGATCGAACGTTGTGTTCAACCTACGGACGGGGGTCGGCGATGTCTTCTCGAAACGTGCGGTGTTGGGGACGGCCGTACGCCCGGAGCACGCACGTGGGGACGAGCGCGTAGTTCGCGGCGGGCGGGAACGCTTCGCGGTACGCCGTCGGTGATATGCCATAGGTGCGGGTGAAGCAGGTGGTGAAGGAGCCGACGCTCGAGAGCCCGACCGCCATGCAGATGTCGGCCACGGATCGGTCGGTCATGCGAAGCATCGCCGCCGCCCGTTCGAGCCGTCGCGTCAGGAGATAGGCCCGCGGCGACTCGCCGAACGCGGTGCGGAACTCGCGCGTGAAGTACGCCTTCGACAGGCCCGCGGCGCGCGCCATGTCGGCGACGGTGAGCGGATCTGCGTAGTGCGCGTCGACGAGATCCTTGGCGCGCAGCAGGTGACGAGCGGACGGAAGGGCGACGACCATGCCGCGACAAGTATCGCGGCTGGTCGCGTTGGGCCGGTCCTCAGGGCCCGGGCAGTCCGAGCGGTGACGCGTTCGGGCTGAACGGCTCGGTGCCGGGCACGAGGTCGACGTTCGAGAACGATGAATGCGCGTGCAGGTACTGCACCTCGAGGTTCAGGTCGCCGACGCCGTTGGAGCCGGCCAAGGGAGCGATCGCCACGGTGCTGAGGATCCCGAGTGCCTTGCCGTTCGTGTCGAGGAAGGCGCTCCCTGAATCGCCCGGGATGCCTGGCGTGACCGTGTATACCGAGTGCGTCCATCCGTTGCCGTCGTCGCCGAGGCTCACGCCCTGCTTCGGGCTGAGCTGTGTGACACCGCCGCGCAGCTCAGAATTGCCGTAGGAATAGACGCTTTCCCCAGTGGTGGTCCCAGTCGTGTCGAGACCGGCCGGCCCTCCCCAGACCGGGATCGACGGGTTCACCCTTGCAACGTCCGCCGGGTCGAGCTCGCGTCGGCTTCGTGCAGCGACTGCATCGTCAGCAGGAGTTGTAGACCATGACGCCCGGCTTCGACGCGCCCGTCACTTGCACCGCAGTTCCGACTGGCAACGAGCCCGATGTGCAGCCGTTCGTTGCGGTGTTCCCGCCCGTTCCTGAGCAGTGCGCGGCCTGGCCGATGTAGACGTTGGAACCGTCGGTGTAGATGACGTTGGCGGTGCACTGCGCACCGTTGGTGAACAGCTGGACGCCGGGATGGAGAGTGGCGGAGCTGGCTGGCGCCCACGTCGGAGCGGCTCCCGCCTCGGTGATTGCACCTGGGAACCCGACGAACGCTGCCAGACAACCGACGACAGACGCGAGCACTTTCCTTAATGTGATCCCCCTCCTCCACGGTCAGGACGCGACGACACCACGGGTCCGTTCAGAGGGCCGGTGGCGGACGGCCTTTTCCTCTACCGCTGTACGCCGCGCTTGATGCCGAGGTTCCGGTAGATCCCGGCTCATGATCGGGTCAGGTTCCAAGCGCGAGCCAGGAAGACGATGATGGGCGTCGGCACTGACGGCGCGATGGCGTCGTGAGGAGGAATCACGAACATGAGCCTGTTCTCGCGTTCACGGCTTCCGATCGAAAGTCGCCTGCCCTCGTTCGACGGCGCGACCGCATGGCTCAATTCGAAGCCGCTCACACCGACGGAGCTGCACGGCAAAGTGGTCGCCGTCGACTTCTGGACGTACACGTGCATCAACTGGCTGCGGACGCTTCCCTACATCCGCGCGTGGGCGGAAACGTATGGCGATCACGGTTTGGTCATGATCGGCGTGCACACCCCCGAGTTCAGCGTCGAACACGACCTCGAAAACGTCCGCCGTGCCGCTCAGGAGATGCGCGTCGAGTACCCAATCGCGATCGACAACGACTACGCGGTGTGGGACGCGTTCGCGAATCGATACTGGCCCGCGCTCTACATCGCCGATGCCGAGGGAAACATTCGGCACCATCACTTCGGCGAAGGTGACTACGAACGGTCCGAGCAAGTCATTCGGCAGCTGCTCACGGAGGCCGGGGCGAGCGAGCTCCCCGACCTCACGCATCCCGACGCCGTTGGGATCGAGGCGCAAGCCGACTGGGGAAGCGAACGGTCTCCGGAGACGTACGTGGGGCTCGCTCGGGCAGAGGGATTTGCTTCGGCCGGCGAGGCTGCGTTCGACCAGGCCCAGGAGTACACCGTGCCATCTCGGTTGGACGTCAACGAGTGGGCGCTGTCGGGCAACTGGACGGTGCGGCGCGAGGACGCGGTACTGAACGAACCGAACGGCCGCATCACATACCGGTTCCACGCGCGCGATCTGCACCTCATCCTCGGGAAACCCGCGTCGAGCGCGCCCGTTCCGTTCCGCGTGCGGCTCGACGGTGAGGTGCCCGGCACCGCGCACGGCCTCGACGTCGATGAGGACGGCAACGGCGTGGTGACCGAGCCGCGCCTCTACCAATTGATCAGGCAACCCGGCAGGATCACGGATCGCGTCTTCGAGATCGAGCTCTTCGAGCCCGGCGCGGCCGCGTACGCGTTCACGTTCGGGTAGTCCGCATTTTCACTCAGCAGGAGGTCTCTCGGTGAGTACACAGCAAACCGGCGCCGAGCCGACGATCGTGCTCGTGCACGGCGCCTTTGCCGATGCGTCCAGTTGGAACGGCGTCGTGGAGCGCTTGCAGAAGCACGGTGACACCGTGGTTGCTCCCGCGAACCCACTGCGAGGCATCGTCTTCGATTCCGCCTACATCGCGAGTGTGGTCAACCAGATCGACGGTCCCGCGCTGCTCGTCGGACACTCGTACGGCGGCGCGGTCATCACCAACGCCGCCAGCAACGCCGCGAACGTCGTCGGTCTGGTCTATGTCGCCGCCTTCGCGCCCGACGCTGGCGAAACCCTGGGAGAAGTCGAGAACGGATCGAAGGACAGCGTCCTCAACGAGGCTCTCGTCCAGCGGCAATATCCGACCGGACGAGACGGAGAGACGGCGGTCGAGTTCGCGATCGATCCCGCGCGTTTTCGGGATGCCTTCGCGGCTGACCTGCCTGTCGAGCGCACCGTGGTGATGGCCGCGACCCAGCGCCCCATCGCCGCCGCGGCGTTCACCGATGCGTCCGGCCCGCCAGCCTGGAAGACGTTGCCTTCCTGGGCGGTGGTCGCCACCGGGGACAAGGCGGCCGGGAGTGACGTCGTCCGTTCGATGGCTCGTCGGGCGGGTGCCGAGATCGTCGAGGTCGAGGGCTCGCACGTGATCATGGTCTCGCAACCGCAGGCCGTGACCGACCTCATTCTGAAGGCGGCCCAGACCGTCGCTGCGTCAAAGCGGTAGGCGACGATGAGCACCTCGTTCGGCGCGCTGCAGCAGATCGATGCCGGCCTCCTGAACGTTGGATACGCGGAGGTCGGCCCGCAGAGTGGTCAACCCGTCGTGCTGCTGCATGGGTGGCCATACGACATTCACAGTTACGGCGAGGTTGCACCCGCGCTGGGAGCCGCCGGCTATCGCGTCATCGTGCCGTACCTCCGCGGCTACGGCACGACGCGCTTCCTGTCGAGTGACACGATGCGCAACGGCCAACAATCGGTGATCGCGGTCGACGCCGTCGCGTTGATGGACGCGCTCGGCATCGAGTCGGCGATCGTGGGCGGGTTCGACTGGGGTGCACGGACGGCGAACGTCATTGCCGCGCTGTGGCCCGAGCGGTGCAAGGCGATGGTTTCGGTCAGTGGTTACCTGATCGGCAGCCAGCGGGCCAACAAGGCGCCGTTGCCGCCCCGAGCCGAACTCGCGTGGTGGTACCAGTTCTACTTCGCGACCGAACGCGGCGAAGCCGGCTACGACAAGTATCGCCACGACTTCGCGAAGCTGATCTGGCACACGGCGTCGCCGCAATGGAACTTCGACGACGCGACGTTCGATCGCAGCGCCGCGGCGTTCGACAACGCCGATCACGTCAGCATCGTGATTCACAACTACCGGTGGCGGATCGGTGTCGCGGCCGGCGAACCGCAGTACGACGATCTCGAAGCGCGGCTCGCCGACGCGCCCGTCATCACCGTGCCCTCCATCACGCTCGAAGGCGATGCGAATGGCGCGCCGCATCCGGAGCCGACCGCCTACGCGACGAAATTCTCGGGCAAGTACGCGCACCGGACGATCTCCGGCGGCGTCGGGCACAATCTGCCGCAAGAAGCCCCCCAAGCATTCGTCGACGCCGTGCTCGAAGTTGACGGCTTCGCTTCGTGAGGAGCCGCGGTGGAGTATCTCGTCACAATGACGACCCGCGTTCCGAACGGAATGCCGGAACAAGCGGTCGACGACATACGCGCGCGTGAAGCGGCTCGGTCACGCGAGCTCGCGGCGCAGGGCTCGTTGTTGCGCCTGTGGCGTCCGCCCTTGCATCCGGGAGAGTGGCGGACCCTCGGCCTCTTCGCCGCCGACAACGACGAGCAGCTCGAGGCCGTGCTCGCGTCGATGCCACTGCGGGTCTGGCGCACCGATGAGGTCACACCCCTTTCGCCGCACCCCAACGACCCGGCGACGCGCCTGCAGGGCGACGTCGACGCGGGCGCGCAGGAGTTCCTGGTCGCGTTCGTGATCACGGTGCCCGCGGGCAGCACCGCCGAGACCGTCGCCGACATGAAGGAACGCGAGGCACGACGCGCGCACGAACTGGCCGACGAAGGACACATCGAGCGGCTCTGGCGCCTCGAGGAAGGAACCGCGACGTGGCGTTCATTGGGCGTATGGCGCGCGCACGATGCCACGGAACTGCAAACGCTTCTGCACTCACTGCCGATGCACGGCTGGATCGAGGCGGACACGACGCCCCTCACGGCCCACCCGAGCGACCCGGCGCTCGGAGGGATGAGTCGGGGTGCCGGGATTTGAACCCGGGGCCTCAGCGTCCCGAACGCTGCGCGCTAACCAAGCTGCGCCACACCCCGTAAGCCGGTGAAGTGTAGCGGGCGGCTGTTGCGGCCCTTCAGCCGGATTTCGGTGCGTCGGCGACTGCGGTGAGGACCGCGTCCGCGAGCTCGGGCCGGCACACGAGCAAGTCGGGCAGATACGGATCCGGTTGGTTGTAACGCAGCGGCGCGCCGTCGAGACGCGAACAATGACATCCCGCCGCGGCCGCGACACCGACCGGCGCCGCGGAATCCCATTCGTACTGTCCGCCCGCGTGCGCGTAGACGTCCGCGGCACCGCGCACGACGGCCATCGTCTTCGCGCCCGCCGAGCCCAGAGGAACGAGGTCCGCCCCCAGCCGGTCGGCAAGGTATGACGCCAGCTTCGGCGGTCGGCTGCGCGAGACGACGAGGCGCGGCCGGCCGCTCGATGACGGTGGCAGCGTCGGTGGCGACGCGGTCGAGAACACGACAGCTTCCGCGGGAAGCGCGACGGCCGCCGCGGTCGGCGTGCCAGCGACGACGAGCGCGACGTGGACCGCCCAATCGGTGCGTCCGGCTTCGCCGAACTCCCGCGTGCCGTCGAGCGGATCGACGATCCAGACGCGCGGCGCGTGCAGACGCGCCGGCGAATCCTTCGACTCCTCCGAGAGAATCGCGTCCTCGGGGCGCGCTTGGGCGAGCAGGTCGAGGATGAGATCGTTGCTGCGCCGATCACCCTCGCCGCCACTGGCTTCGGCGGCGCGCAACTCGACCAGCAACTCGGCGGCACGCCGCGCCGCGTCAGCGGCCAGCTCGTGGTCGTCCATGGTTCAGGAAAGGTCGGCGACCGGGAGCTCGTCCCCGGCGGCCTCTCGCGGCACCGCGCTCTGGGCGTCGACCGCCTTCTCGACGCGCGACGACGGCCGTTCGATCGCGAGCAGCTCTTTCGCGGCGCGGCGCAAGACGCCAGCGTCGACGGGCTTGACGAGCATCATGTCGACGTCGGCGCGCCGGCCGATGAACTCGTCCGCCTCGCGATCGAGCAGCAGGAGTATGCGCGCCCGGTCCAGACGCCCGGCCGATTCCTCGAGGCGAAGGTCGAGCGCGACGGCCACGCCGCCCATGTTGCCGATCTGCAGGTCGAGGATCACCAGATCGGGATCGACGTCGGCGTACGCCGTGCGCACGTCTTGGCCGCGCGTCACTTCGATGACTTCCTGGCCAGGCCCGACGAACGCCGAGCGAACCTGGTCTCGCACCCATTGCGCGTCGGCGGCGACGAGGATCGTGGTCACGGTGGTGCAGGCTAGGCGGTCTCGTCGAACAGAACGCGCCCGACTGCGTGCAACGCCTCGAAGTCGTAGACGTCGTGCGCAAGGTACGGCACCAGCGCCATCCGGTTCGGATTGGCCTTGGTGCGCAGCTCGTCGAGGTGGTCGCGTTCGAGGTTCGCGACGGTGCGGAAGTCGGCAAGGTTCTCGTACCGCATCGCCAACCGGATCGCGGCCTCGTCGGGCGGCGAGCGCCGGCGAAGCTCCTCCGCGGTCGCGCACAAGCCTTCGGGCGCCTCGTCGCCGAAGGCCGGATGGACACGATTGACGATCAGCGCGTCGACGGTCTGGCCGGTCTGCGTCAGGCGGTCGGCGAAGAAGGTCGCTTCTTCCAGTGCGTCACGCCGCGGCGAGGTGATGAGCACGAACGCCGTGGCCGGGTCGCCGAGCAGTTGCTCCACAGCTTGTGCGCGTTCGCGGAACCCTTCCTCCATGCCCTCAAAGGCTCGGAAGAAGGCGATGACGTCCTCGATCACTTCGGAGCCAACGACCTTTGCGACCGTGCGAAGGAAGGCTTGGACCGCGACGCTCGCAACCCTGAGATACGCGCGCGTCGGCATCATCAACAGCCGGAAGATCCGATTGTCGAGCAAGCGAGTGAGACGGCGAGGCGCGTCGAGGAAGTCGAGCGCGTGTCGTGTCGGGGGAGTGTCGACGACGATGAGATCGAAGCCGCCCTCGTCGTGCAACTCGTGCAGCTTCTCCATCGCCATGTATTCCTGCGTACCGCCGAGCGCGCCCGAGACGTTTCGGTAAAAGGTGTTGTCGAGAATGCGCCGGGCTTGCTCCGGGCTTGTCGCGTTCCGGACGACCAGCTGATCGAACGTCGACTTGGTATCGAGCATCAAGGCCGAGAGCCGGCCGCCCGGCGTCGCGTCATCGGCCTCGTCCCAACGGCTGCGCTCGATCTCACTCGGTTGATCGGACAGATGCTCGAGCCCGAGCGCGTTCGCCAATCGCCTCGCGGGATCGATCGTCACCACGCACGCGTTGCGACCGTGACGCGCGCCTTCGAGGGCCAGCACTGCGGCGATCGTCGTCTTGCCGACGCCTCCGGTGCCGCAGCAGATGACGACGTTGCGCTGCTCGACGAGCTCGTCGATGGCTTCGGTCATCGTCGCGCCGCCGCAGTCTCCGGGAGCGCTTCGATGCCCGCGCTCAACGCGTCGGCGAGCACGTCGAGTTGCGTCGTCCCGATGTCGGGGGTGAAGACGAACGGAAGCTCGATCTGCGGCAACGGAAGCGCGCGAGCCAGTCGCTCGATTTGTTCGTGCTGCACTTGATGCCGTTCGGCTCTGAACGCGCACGCGCCGGCCAGGTCGCGCGCCTCGCGTTCGGACACGAACCGATGACTTGCCTCCGCGTCGCGCAATACGGCGGCGGGGTCGTCGTCTTGCGCGACGCCGGCGGGCAAGGGCGGAAAGCAACCGTTGATGACGACTGGTCCCAACGCCACACCCGCGCGGTCCTCGATCGCGAACGCGGTGTCGATGACCTCGCTGACAGGAGTCTCCTCCGGAAGCGTCACCAACAACACTTGGCTGCGTTTCGGATCCGACAGCAACTCGACGACGTCGACGGCCTGCTTGCGGACGGGACCGACGCGCACCGCGTCCAGCAGGCCGCGCGCCGACAGGAGGAACGACACAGCGTGGCCCGCGGCCGGTGCGTCGACGAGGATCAGATCGGCGACCTTGGACTCTTCGATCGACTTCACCTTGCCGAGGACGAGGATGTCCTTCATACCCGGCACCGCCGTCGCCACCACTTCGAGGGCGCCCGACGCACGCAGCCTCTTCGAGATGCGCTTCATGCCGTGCGACACGAGATAGTCGATGAGCGCCGCGTCCGGCGTGAGAAACCGGGCTTGGACGTCTTCGCGCAGCGGCAGCTCGTCGTAGCCGAGCGGAGGCGCGCCGAACATCGCGGGAAGGCCGGACTTTCCTTCGACCTCGACGATCATCACGCGCAGGCCTTGGCGGGCGGCACTGACCGCGAGCGCGGCAGTCACGGTCGTCTTCCCGACGCCGCCCTTCCCGGCGACGATGACGACGTGCGACGTCGTACAAAACCGGCGGACGTCCATTCGCCGCATGCTATGGGGCGTGATACGGCGCCTCGGGCGGCGGCATGGTACGACTGACGAGGTGCAGCATTCTGTCGCCCGCCGGCGTCTCTCCGCGCTCGGCTGCATGGTCGCCGCCGTGTTGGTGTGGCCGGCCGGCGCGAGCGCGCAGACCGAGGCACCGGCGAACGGTATCGACGTCGTGCAGGTGAACGGTCTGCTCGACCCGTCGAACGCGGCGCTGATACGCAGCTCGCTGCGCGACGCGGAACGGCGGCACTCGTCCGTTGTCGTCTTCCAGCTCGACGGCTCGGGCGCGGTCGACGTCGACGTCGCGCCGCTGGTGCGCGCGTTTCGCGACGCCAAGGTGCCGGTGGCGGTGTGGGTGGGACCGTCGGGTGGCGGCGCGAGCGGTGCGACGGCGCTGCTCGCGCTGAGCGCGCCGGTGGTGTCGGTCGCGCCCGGCGCGCATCTCGGGGCCGTCCTGCCTGCGCGGTGGGATCGTCCGTCGTCGCGCACGACGCTCACGCCGCGAGCTCGCGTCGCCGCCCATCGGCGTCTGTCGGGACGGGCCGCCCTCGACGCCAAGATCGTCGACGGCACGCAGCCGACCTTGCAGGAATTCGTCGTGTCGTTGAACGGCCGCACGATCGCGACCGCGAACGGTCCCGTCAAGGTCACGACGCTGCGGGGTCCGCCCGGCCATCGCCGGTTGAATCAGGACGTTCGCTTCCACAAGCTCGATCTCGGGCAGCAGCTCGCGCACACTCTCGACACGCCGTGGGTCGCGTACTTCCTCTTCCTCGCCGGGCTCGCGTTGATCATCTTCGAGTTCTTCACCGCCGGCGTCGGCATCGCCGGAGCAGTCGGCGCGCTCGCCCTCGTCGGTGGCTGCTTCGGCTTCTCGCATCTGCCGGTCGCACTCTGGGCCGTGGGTTTGCTCATCGTCGGGCTGCTCGGCTTGTCGATCGACCTGCAGGCGGGCGGTCTCGGTCCGTGGACCTTCATCGGTGGCGCCGCGCTGCTTGCAGGTTCGATCTGGCTGTACGACGGTTCGTCGCGCCTCGATCCCAAATGGTGGGTAGTGCTGCTCGTCTGGGTCGGCACACTGCTGTTCATGACCTGGGGCATGACCGCGATGGTTCGCTCGCGCTTTTCGACACCGACTATTGGACGCGAGGACCTCGTCGGCGAGATGGGTACGGCCGAGGTCGACGTCGACCCGGACGGAGTCGTGCGTATCAACGACGCTCTCTGGCGAGCGCGCACGAATCGAGCAACGCCGATCCACGGAGGCGAGCCGGTGCGCGTTGTCTCGGTCGAGGGAATCGTCCTGGAGGTCGAGCCTGAGACCGGCGGCGCCAAGGACTACCGCGATCGCGGTGGTCGAGGCGATCGCCACCGCTGACCTGGTCGTTTGTCACCCCCAGGGGGTAGGGCTACCTTCCGCCGCTGTCCCGGAGGCGTGCGGGGGTGGAGATGGGCGTGGCGCTGGGCATTGTGCACGAAACCTGGCATGTGAAAGCCGCGTGCCGAGGACCGGATCAAACGATCTTCTTCCCGCCTTCGCTTCCTGAACGGCGCGAGGAACGTGAGCTTCGGGAGGCGCGCGCCAAGCAGATCTGCGCGGCCTGTGGCGTGCGGCGCGAATGCCTCGACTACGCGCTGCGTGTGCGCGAGATGCACGGGATCTGGGGCGGTCTGACCGAAGCTGAGCGTCGCCCGCTCCTGCCCGACGACTAGTTCCTGACGTTTGCGCGCGGTCCGGCGATGCGGTCGTCGCCGCGTCGCCGCGTGACGCCTTCGGCGTCCAGGCGCGTGACGATTGGGATCACGTACTTTCGGCTCGAACCGAGCAGGTCACGAATGTCGGCGACGCTCAACGCGCCGCGCTGCTCGAGCGCGTCGACGACCCGCGCGCGCGCCTCGTCGAGCGCGCGCTTCGTGAAGACGACACCGTCGAGGTCGACCAACATTCCTGCGCCGACGAGCGCGCGAACGAGCGACGGCGCCGCACCCGTCTCCGCTGGCAACGGCGGCGAGAACGGGTCGCGCTCGAGTGCCGCGACCAGCTGCTGCGCATTCGGATCGTCCGCGATCCCGGCGCGCTCCGCATCCCGCACCAACTCGCGCTCGATCACGAGGGTCGGATCGTCGCGCAGCGCGCCTCGCAGCCGCGCGGTGTCGAGAGAGCAGGTCGATGCGAGAGATGCGAGCTCAACGCCTGGTCCCGCGCTCGCTGTCACGATCTGTCGGACTCGCTCGCGCAGCGTGGCGAGCTCCGTAGGCGCGGCGAGCCATTCACCGATTCGAACTGCGTCGCCGTTCGCGACGAGGCCGTCGGCGAACGCCCGCGGGTCGCCCACGCCTGCGACCGGTCCCAACGTCGCGACGTCGCACCAAGGATGCGCCGCCATCACGCGCGCGCCGAGCGGCAGTTCCAATCGTGCGACCGCGTCGCCGCGACGCCGCGCCGGTTCGACGTCGACGACGAGCGCGCCGCCGACGGTCGCTTGACGGCCCGACGATCGCAGGACGATGCGGTCGCCCGGCGCGAGCGGCAATGGCGTCTCGAGCCACAGGCGACCAAAGCGGCCGTGCTCGTCCAAGAGGCGAAGGCGAGCGGGCTGTTGTCCGGATCCGACATGAGCTTGCACCGCCGCGCGTCTCGGGAAGGAATAGCCCGGCAGCGTGCGCAGCACGACGTCGACGACGTCGACGAGCCTCCACTGATGGCCCAGGACGACGGCATCACCGCGTGTCACGTCGTGGTGGTCGACGCCGGCGAGGTTGAGCGCGACGCGCGCGCCCGGACCCACTCGCGTCACCGACTCATGATGCGTCTCGACGCCACGGACACGCGCATGTCGGTGTCCCGGTTCGACGAGCACGTCGTCATCGACCGCGACAGCACCACCGGTCAGCGTCCCGGTCACGACCGTTCCCGCGCCCTTCGCCGAGAAGACGCGGTCGATCCAGAGCCGAGGTCGTCCGTCGTCGCGGGGTGCCGGTGCCTCGACCAAGACGGCGTCGAGCGCGGTCCTGACATCCTCGATACCACGCCCGGTCGGTGCGTCGGTGGCGACCACCGGCCACGACCCGAGCGGCGTGCCCGACAAGCGTTCGTCGAGTTCGAGGCGCGCGACCTCGAAGGTCTCGGCGTCGACGATGCCGCACTTCGTGAGCGCCACCACACCGTGTTCGATGTCGAGGAGCCGCAGTATCTGGGTGTGCTCCTCCGTCTGGGGCATCCACCCTTCGTTCGCGGCGACGACGAGCAGCGCAACATCGACCGCGCCCACGCCGGCAAGCATGTTCTTCACGAAGCGCACATGGCCCGGGACGTCGACGAAGCCGACGACCTGTCCCGAAGGCAGCGTCGTGAACGCGAACCCCAGGTCGATCGTGAGCCCGCGCGCCTTCTCTTCCGGGAAGCGGTCGGGATCCGTGCCGGTCAGGGCCAGGACGAGCGTCGACTTGCCGTGGTCGACGTGGCCTGCTGTGGCGACGACCCTCACGGTTCGGTTGCGACGCGGAGCGCCGTCGCGAGGAAGTCATCATCGCTGGGCTCGACCGTTCGAACATCGCAGACGACGCGTCCTTGCTCGATGCGGGCGACGATCCGCTGCTCGCGCAGACGAGCCGCGACTCGTTCGGGGCGAACGGCCTCGACCTCGACGCCACACGAGGGGATGTCGAGACCGGGGAGCGAGCCTCCTCCTGCCACGGCCTCGGTGTCGACGGCCTTCGCGCCGGGAACCTCAGCCGCGATCCGCTCCGCCCGGGCTCGGAGGTCCGCGAGCGGTGTCGTCGCCATTTTCCAGAGTGGAAGGCGCGACGCATCGTGCGCCAGGTATGCGAGCGCGATCGACTGCAGTCCCGCCAGCGCCAACTTGTCGGCGCGTAGCGCCCGCGCGAGCGGATGCGCCTTCAACCGGTCGACGAGTGCGCGTCGCCCGACGATGATGCCGGCCTGCGGTCCGCCGAGCAGCTTGTCGCCCGAGAAGCTCACGAGCGCGGCACCCGACTCGAGGCACTGCCGCACACCCGGCTCGTCGCCCAGCCATTCGGGGCGGTGCGGCAGCCAGGGCGTGCGTTCGTCGAGAAGGCCGGACCCGACATCGACCACGACCGGCGGTCCCAGGGTTGCGAGCTCCTGCACCGACGTCGACGACACGAAGCCGATCATCCGATAGTTGGACGCGTGCACTTTCAAGACGAGGGCAGTGGCATCCGTCAGCGCTCGTTGATAGTCGCCGAGTCGAGTGCGGTTCGTCGTACCGATCTCGACCAATCGCGCGCCGGTCTCCGCCATGATCTCCGGGACGCGGAAGCCGCCCCCGATCTCGACGAGCTCACCGCGCGACACAAGCACGTCTCGGCCACGCGCCAGCGTGGCGAGCACGAGCAGGACGGCGGCCGCGTTGTTGTTCACCACGATGCCGGCTTCGGCGCCGCAGGCGAGCGCGAACAACCCTCCCGCGTGTTCGTGGCGCGACCCGCGCACTCCTTCGGCGAGCCGGTATTCCACGTTCGTATAGCCGGCAGCGTTCCTCATCGCGTCGAGCGTGTCGTCGCCGAGAGGCGCGCGTCCGAGGTTGGTGTGCAGCAGCACGCCGGTCGCGTTCACAACCTTGGTGAGCAGCCGTCGCTGCAACGCGATCGCACGTTCGCGTGCGTCCGAGATCACGTCCTCGTCGTGCACGTCACGGCCGAACTCCAGAAGCTCTCGCGCCGCACCGACCGACTCGCGCGCGACGTGCACGCGAACCGCGTGCGGCAGGTCGTCGTCGAGCGCGGCGGCGACACGCTCGACGCTCGGCAGCCCGCGGCGAGGGTCCATGCGCGCAGCGTACGACAGGACGGACGCAGTTCGGCCCGCCGGTAGACTCCATGCGTGCGTCCGGTGGTCAACAGCTCGGTCACTTCGAGCCCGATTCGCGACGCCGCGACCGTCATGCTGGTTCGGGACGCGCCCGATCTGCACGTGCTGATGCTGCGGCGCAACATCAACGTCGTCTTCAGTCCGGGAGCGACGGTCTTTCCCGGCGGCGCCGTCGATGCCGCCGACGCCGCGCCCGCAATGCTGACGCTCGTCGTCGGCCTCGACGACGCCGAAGCAAGCGACGAACACAACCTGCCGTCGGGTGGCCTCGCGTTGCGGATCGCCGCGGTGCGCGAATGCTTCGAGGAGGCCGGCATCCTCCTCGCTCGCGACGCACGCGCGCGCAAGCCCACGTACGGGGACGAAGAGCCCTTCGCCGCGTGGCGGGATCGCTGCAACGCGGGCGATGCAACGCTCGTCGACGTCCTCGAAGCAGAAGGTCTGGTGATCGACGCCGACGACCTCCGGCTGTTCTCACATTGGTTGACCCCACTCGGTGCACCTCGCCGGTACAACACGTGGTTCTTCGTCGCCCGCGCGCCCGAAGGCCACGACGGTGCCCACGACGACAACGAGCTCGTCGACTCGGCCTGGGTGCGTCCCTCCGACGCGCTCGCCGCGTTCGAGTTCGGCGAGATCGACCTCATACTGCCGACACAACGCAGCCTCGAGGTCATCGCGCGCTATCAGTCCGCTGCCGAACTGTGGGCCGCATTGCCGCCGGCGGGCCACGCCGGACTCGCCGTGGCCGACGGATCCGAACGCGTCGCGCTGCCGAGCGACGTCGACGCCGTCCCTCATCGATGGACCAACCCGCTGCCCGACATTGAACACGAGCGCCGAACCGTCAGTGAGGCAACGTGCCCGACCTGACACCGGAAGTCCCGAGCGCGCTCTCTCCACTGGTGCGGCGCGTCGTCGCGAACAATCCAGGATTGATGACCGGACCCGGGACCAACACCTATCTCGTGGGCATCGACGAGGTCGCCGTGATCGACCCCGGACCGGACACTCCCAAGCACGTCGACGCGATCATCGGCGCATCGATGCTCGAACGGGTGCGCTGGGTCCTGCTCACGCACACGCACCCCGATCACTGGCCGGCCGCCGCGCGTCTTCGAGAGCGCACCGGTGCGGCCGTCGCGGGATTCGGCAAATTCCCCAAGGCCGACGAGGTGACATTGACACTCGACGTCGTCCTCGACGACGGCGCCACGATCGACGGCACTGAGTTCCGCCTCGAGGCATTGCACACGCCCGGCCACGCGCCGAATCACCTCTGCTTCTACCTGGAAGACGAGCGCGTGCTCTTCACCGGTGATCACGTCCTCAACGGGACGACGACGGTCGTCAACCCGCAGCGAGGCGGTGACATGATCCAGTACCTCGCATCGCTCGACCGCCTGCGCAAGCTCAAGCGGGTTTCGCGCATCTGCCCGGGGCACGGCGACGTCATCGACACGCCGGCCGAAGTGCTCGCTGAGTACGTCGCGCACCGCAAGATGCGTGAGCGCCAGATCCTCAAGCTGCTGGGCGACGGCTCGGCCAAGATCCCCGACATCGTCGGCAAGCTGTACACCGACACGCCCGAGGGGCTGCTCGACATGGCCGGCCGGCAAGTGCACGCACATCTGCTCAAGCTGAAGGCCGAGGGCAAGGTCGAAGGCTCGAGCGTGAAGGCGTCGTGGTCGCGCGTGACTCCGTGAGCGGGCAGGCATAGCCTGCGCGCACATCGAGGAGTGACGAGAGGAGTCTGCGGTGGCTGACGCGCAGCTGTTCATCGACGGTGCATGGGTTGACGCCGCATCGGGCGAGACCTTCCCGACGTACGCACCGTCAACTGGCGAGAAGATCGCCGATGTTGCCAAGGCGGGCCGGGAGGACGCGCAGCGTGCCATCCAAGCCGCGCGCAAGGCCTTCGACGACGGCCCGTGGGCGAAGATGTCCGGCAAGGAACGCGCCGAGCGGATGCGCAAGGCGGCGGAACTCATCGGGGCCCGTCAGCAGGAGATCGCGGAGATCGAAGCGCGCGACGGCGGCGGCACCATCAAGAAGGCCGTCTTCGCCGACGTGCCCGGAGCGGTCTCGACGTTCAACTTCTTCGCGGACTGTGCGGAGACCGAGCCCGACGTCGTCGATCGCGGAGAGAGCCCGTTCCCGCCCGCCAAGAGCATCGTGCGCTTCGAGCCGCACGGCGTCTGCACCGGCATCGTGCCGTGGAACTTCCCGTTCCTCATGGCGGGGTGGAAGATCGCGCCCGCGATCGCAGCCGGCAACTGTGTCGTGCTCAAGCCGGCGAGCTTCACGACCCTCTCGGCGATCGAGATGGCGAAGGCGTGCGCCGAGGCGGACATCCCCGCGGGCGTCGTGAACCTCATCAGTGGTCCCGGCGGTAGCGCCGGCGAAGAGCTCGCGCAGCACCCGCTCGTCGACAAGGTCGCGTTCACCGGATCGACCGAGGTCGGACGGCGCATCATGCAGCTCGCGTCTGGCACGGTGAAGAAGGTCACGCTCGAGCTCGGCGGCAAGTCGGCCAACATCGTGCTCGACGACGCCGACCTCGACCTCGCCGCGGCAGGCGTGCTCTGGGGCACGTTCTTCCACAACGGCCAGGTCTGCGAGTCGGGAACGCGTGCACTTGTGTCGCGCCAGATCTACGACGAGTTCGTCGGCATGCTCGTCGAGCGCGCCGGCAAGATCGTGATCGGCGACAACATGGACATGAACACCGACAACGGCCCGCTCGTAGCGCCGTCGCAGGTCGACACCACCGAGCGGTACGTGAAGCTCGGGCTCGACGAGGGCGCCAAGCTGCTGTGCGGCGGCTCGAAGCCGACTGATCTGCCGCAAGGTCTCGACGTCAACGCGTACTACCTGCCGACGATCTTCGAGGCGGACAACTCGATGAAGATCGCGCAGGAGGAGATCTTCGGGCCGGTGCTGTGCGTGATCCCGTTCGACTCGGACGACGAAGCGATCAAGATCGCCAACGATTCGATCTACGGACTCGGCGGCGGCGTGTGGTCGAAGAACCTCGATCGCGCGCACGGCGTCGCGGCCGCGATGCAAACCGGCACCGTGTGGGTCAACGACTACCACATGATCACGCCGAACCAGCCGTTCGGTGGCTACAAGCAGTCGGGTGTCGGTCGTGAGCTCGGCGACTACGGCTACAACGAGTACCGGCAGATCAAGCACGTGTGGCAGAACACCGCGACGGACCGGAGCGGGTACCTCCACTTCTCGGCGTTGAGCGCCAACATCTGATGCGAGTCGAGGGCACCGAAGCGGCCGCGCAGGTCGTCCAGCGCGCCAAGCGCGACCGTCGCGGTGCCCTCGTCTTCACCATCGGGACCGGCTGCTGTGAGTCGACCGCACCGTTCCTTTACGAAGACTTCTGGCCGGGTCCCGACCAAGAGGTTGTCGGAACCCTCTCCGAGGTCCCGGTGTACGCGCCCGAATACCTGCGGCGCCTGTATTCGGGCGACGACGGCGTCCTCATCGACGTCATCGAGGATCTCAACGCGGAGTCGATGTCGATCGAAACCGAGTACGGCTGCCGCTTCGTGCTCAGGTAGTGCTTCTGTTTGGCGCGAACACGGTCGTTTTAGACCGTGTTCGCGCCCATAGGTGGGCGAGGTACAGCTCGACGTCGGAGATCACGTCGACGTCC
>JBKPCL010000105.1:0-11826 GCA_046727335.1 Actinomycetota bacterium | reverse complement strand
GCCTTGACCGACAACGCCGATGCATGCGCGTACAGCGTCGCGTACTGGTTGCCGTGGTCGATGATTACGCAATCGCCGTAGCCGTTGATCGCGCCGGCCTTGACGACGATGCCGTCGGCAACGGCCTTCACGGGACTGCCGAACGCGGCACCCAAGTCGATACCGGAATGCATCCGCCAGATGTGCAGGATTGGATGGAAACGCAAACCGAACGGGCTCGAGATCGGCGCCTCGACCGGCCTGACGATGAGCCGGAACGCGCCCCGCTTCTGACCGTGCTGGCGGTTGTACAGCAGGCGAGCGATGTCGCTCGACGAAGCCTGGAGTGCGGCGAGCTCGCTCTCGTACTGACCCTTCCGCTGCTGGATCGATGCGACGATCGCTTGCTCGGCCCGTTCCTGCGCCGCGACCAGACTTCGCTGCTGCGCTTGTTGCGTGCGCATCGCGTCGAGACTGCGCGCCTCGCGGACGGCTGCCTGACGCGCCGCCCGCGCGGCGTTCCGCTTCTGCTCGGCATCGCGACGCTGCGCGGCGAGCCGCTTCGACAACGCATCGAGCTGGCTGACCGCGAACCGCCGGCGGTTGGACACGTGGTCGAGGTAGACGCCGCCGGCGTACGCGTCCTGTAACGACGAGACGTCGAGCAGTTGCGCGTACGCCCCTTCCGCACTGTCGCCGCGGTACATCGCGGCCGCGGCATCGACCGCTTCGGCGCGCGTCTTGCGGAGCGCGGCGTCGGTCGCCTGGACCTTGGCGGCGATCCGCTCGGCGGCGCGGCTCAGCCGGTCCTCGTCGCGCCGGTGCTGGTTGATGCGGGCCTGCGCCCGCTTGATGCGACGGGCCAGATCGCGCAGGCCGGCATCGAGGACGCCCCGCTTCGACTGGATCGCGGTGAGTTGCCCGAGCGCGGCCGACTCCTCGGCGGAGGCCTCACCGATCTGATCCTGGAGCTTCTGGGCCGAGTCGCTGCCACCCTGCTGGGGAGTCGTGCTCGTCGTCTGCGCCGGCGCTCTGTCCGCGACCGCGGCGAGGCCGGGCAACACCAGCCCCCCGACGAGGGCCGCGATCGTTACAGTCCTCGCCACCGGCGCACGGGCGCGGGCCCGCTGCAGCATCACAAGCATCGTAGGCAACACCAGTCACAGAGACAACAGAGCGTGGAGCAGTCCCCCTCTGTTCATCGGCAGTGCAGCTGCGTGCCTGACGCCCATTCATGGTCGCGCTCGCTGCTCGGCGGGATACCCGCCTCGTTCATCGGTCGATTTCGGCTTCGCCTCCCGTGCGGTCGGCTACGCCTTCATCTCCTGCGGCCGGTCGACGCTCCGCCCTTGCGGTGTCGGGCTTCTTTCTTAGACGTCGAGGAAGCGGCGGAGGCCGATCATCGAGCCCATGGTTCCGATCGCGGCACCGATGAGGACCACGAACAGACCGATCCAGATGGCATCCGCGTTCGTGACGTAGAAGGCCTGGAGCAGGTTGTGTTTGTTGTCGAGCAGGTTCGTGATGACGATCTTCAGGATGAACACGAACCCGAAGGCGAAGCCGGCGCCGACTGCACCCTGCACGAGCCCTTCGGCCATGAACGGCACCCGCACGAACCAGTTCGACGCGCCGACCAGCTTCATGACCTCGATCTCACGCCGCCGGGCGTAGGTCGCGAGGCGGATCGTGTTCACGATCAGGAACAGCGACGAGGCGAGCAGCACGCCGGCCATTGCGAAGAAGGCCCAACGAATCACCCGGGTTGCCGTGAGGATGCGCTTGACCTGCTCCTGCGCGGTGATGACCTGATCGACGCCCGTGAAGTCGTGGAACTGGTTCGCGATGTCGGCCGTGTACTCCGCCTTGGTCGGAACGACCCGGAAAGACTCCGGGAGGTCGGACGGCGACGTGCTCTCGATCAGCGCCGGCTGATCACGGAAGATCTTCTTGAACTCCTTGTACGCGTCCTCGTGGTTGAGGAACTTCGAGGACTTGACTGACGAAGAGTTTTGGAGCGCCGTGCGCACGTCGGCGATCTGCGTGTCGGGCACGGGGTTCTTCATGAAGATCTCGAGCTCGACGCCGTGGCTCCACCGGGCGGTGCCGTGGTCGACGGTCCGCGACACCAGCAGGATGCCGCCGAAGAGGAACAGCGAAACGGCAACGGTGATGATGCCCGCGATGGTCATCAGCAGGTTGCGGCGGAGCGAGATCAGCGTCTCGCGAACGAAGTAACTCAGCCTCGACATGTCTGCCTATTCTCAGCTTCCGACGCCGTAGACCCCACGCGCCTGGTCGCGCACCAACGAACCCCGATCGAGTTCGATGACGCGCCGGCGCATTGCGTCGACGATGCGTTGGTCGTGGGTGGCCATGACAACGGTCGTGCCCGTCCGGTTGATGCGGTCGAGCAGCCGCATGATGCCGACGGTGGTTGCCGGGTCCAGGTTTCCGGTCGGCTCGTCGGCGAGGAGGATCAGCGGCCGGTTGACGAACGCGCGGGCGATTGACACTCGCTGCTGCTCGCCGCCCGACAGCTCGGTCGGGAAGTTGTCGGCCTTCTTCGAGAGGCCGACGAGGTCGAGGATCTGCGGGACTTGCGTGCGCACGATGTGCTTCGGCCGGCCGATGACCTCGAGTGCGAACGCGACGTTCTCGTAGACGGTTTTGTTCGGCAGCAGTTTGAAGTCCTGGAAGACGCAGCCGATGTTCCGGCGCAGGTGCGGGATCTTCCAAGCCCCGAGACGTCCGATGTCGCGCCCCGCGACGAGTACGCGCCCCGACGACGCGACCTCGTCCCGCAGCAAGAGCTTGAGGAAGGTCGACTTCCCGGAACCCGACGGGCCGACGAGGAAGACGAACTCGCCCTTGGCGATTTCGACGGAGACGTCGCGGAGGGCGACCACGTCGCCCTTGAAGACCTTGTTGACGTGCTCGAAGAGGATCATGAGAAGCCCGAAGAGGGTACCAGCCGTTTTTCCATTCGCCGGAGATCGGGCGAAGTTGAGGACTTTACGCGTTTTGCGTCTGACGCCTGAACTGCAGATAGGCCTCGATGAAGCCGTCCAGATCGCCGTCGAGGACCGCTTGGACGTTGCCGGTCTCGTACCGAGTGCGCTCGTCCTTCACCAGCTGGTACGGCGCCAGCGTGTAGGTGCGGATTTGGTTGCCGAAGGCAACATCTCGCTTCTCGCCGGAGAGCGCCTCCATCTCCCGGCGGCGCTCCTCCCGCTGCCGCTCGGCCAGGCGGGCGGCGAGGATCTGCATGGCCTTGGCCCGGTTCTGGATCTGCGAACGCTCGTTCTGGACCGACACGACGATGTTCGTCGGGATGTGCGTGATGCGCACCGCCGAGTCAGTGACGTTGACGTGCTGGCCGCCGGCGCCGGATGAGCGGTACGTGTCGATGCGTAGGTCGTTCGGATCGATCTCGGGTTCTTCGGTCTGTTCGAGCGCAGGCACGCAATCGAGCGACGCGAAGGCCGTCTGGCGACGCGCGTTGGCGTCGAACGGTGAGATGCGGATGAGTCGATGGACACCGCGTTCGCTCTGCAGCATGCCGTACGCGTATCGACCCTTCACGATGAAGGTCGCCGAGGTGATGCCCGCTTCCTGACCCTCCTGCACTTCATCGATCTCGACGTCGAAGCCCTTGGATTGCGCCCAGCGCGTGATCATCCGGAGCAACATCTCGGTCCAGTCCTGCGCGTCGGTCCCGCCGGCGCCGGAATGGACTTCACAGATCGCGTCGCGCTCGTCGTGTTCGCCGCTGAACAACGCGCGCAATTCCAAGCCGTCGAGCCGCGCACGCAGGCGTTCGATGTCGTCGGCGATCTCCAGCTCGAAGGAGTCGTCGCCCTCTTCGCGCGCGAGGTCGAAGAGGGTGCGGGCATCGGCCGACAGTTGTTCCAGTCCGTCGACCAGCTCGACGTCTTCGCGAACACGCGCCAGCTCGGTCGTCACCTTGCGGGCTTGTTCGGGGTCGTCCCAGAGGTCGGAAGCGCTCGCTTGCTGCTCGAGCTCGCTCAGTCGCTGGCGGGCATCATCGACGCGCAAATACGCGCGCGCGTCACGGACGCGCCGCGCCAGGTCATCGAGCTCTTCGGAGAAGTCGCGCATACGGAGCGGGAGTCATCTCCCATGGCAGAGCTTGAACTTCTTGCCGCTCCCGCACCAGCACGGCTCGTTGCGGCCCGGCGTCTTCTCGACGCGCACCGGCTGCTGGGCGACCGGCTCGACGGCCTCGACCGCCATATCCGGCATGCCTTGGGATCCGATTTCGGGTTCGATCGCGAGTTGCGGCTCGGCGGCCATCGCGGCACCGATGCTCGTGGAGCCCTGCACCGGATCGGTCGGCGCGCTGTATTGCAGGTTCTGCACCTGCTGTCGGGGCTGCTCGTCGACGACGACCTGGAGGTGGAACACGTACCGGACGAAGTCGTCCTCGATCTGGCCCATCATCGCCTCGAACATGTCGAAGCCTTCCCGCTGCCACTCGGCAAGCGGATCGCGCTGGCCCATCGCCCGCAGGTTGATGCCCTCCTGCAGGTAATCCATCTCGTACAGGTGCTCGCGCCAGTGTTGGTCGATGACCGAGAGCATCACCCGCCGCTCGATGTCGCGCAGCGTGTTCTCGCCTCCCTCGACCTCGAGTTGTTGCTCCTTCTCGGCATAGAGGTTGGCGGCGTCTTGATAGAGCAACTCATCGACCGCGTCGGGGCTGACGGCGGCGTCGATCTCCTCTTTCGTGAGGCGCACCGGGAAGTACGTGCGCGCCTCTTCGAGCAACCCGGACGTGTCCCACTCCTCGGCGAACTCGCCACCGCAATACTGCTCGACGAGACGGCCGATCGCGGCGTCGATGGCTTCCAGCGCTTCCTCGCGCAGGTCTTCGCCGTCGAGGATCTGCTGGCGGCGCTTGTAGATGACCTTGCGCTGCTCGTTCATCACCTCGTCGTACTTGAGGACGTTCTTGCGGATCTCGAAGTTCCGGTCCTCGACCGTGCCCTGCGCGCGTTCGACGGCGCGTGACACCATCTTCGACTCGAGCGGGACGTCGTCAGGGAACGACGCGTTCATGACGCGCTGCATCATCCCCGTCGCGAACAGCCGCATCAGCTCGTCTTCGAGCGAGAGATAGAACCGGCTCTCGCCGGGGTCGCCCTGGCGTCCCGAACGGCCGCGCAACTGATTGTCGATACGGCGGGACTCGTGCCGCTCGGTGCCGAGCACGTAGAGGCCACCAAGGGAGCGGACCTTGTCGCCTTCGACCTTGCACTCTTCCTGAAAGCGCGGCAACACGTCGGCGTAGCGCTCGTCGTACTCCGGCGTCCCGATCGAGAGGCCTTCCTTCAGGCATTCGCGGCGCGCCAATCCTTCGGGATTGCCGCCGAGGAGGATGTCGACGCCGCGGCCGGCCATGTTCGTCGCGACCGTGACGGCCTCGAGCTGCCCGGCCTGGGCGATGACCTCGGCCTCCCGCTCGTGCTGCTTGGCGTTCAGCACCTGGTGCGGGATGCCCGTCTTCTCCAGCGCGCGGGACAACTTCTCGGACTTCTCGACCGAGATCGTGCCCACCAAGACCGGCTGGCCCTTGGCGTGACGCTCGGAGATGTCTTCGACGGCGGAGTCGTACTTCGCATCCTCGGTCTTGTAGATGAAGTCGGCGTTGTCGGCGCGGACCATCGGCTTGTTCGTCGGGATCGACACGACTTGCAGGTCGTAGGTGTGCGCGAACTCGCCCGCCTCGGTCGACGCGGTTCCCGTCATCCCCGCGAGCTTCTCGTACATGCGGAAGTAGTTCTGCAGCGTGACGGTCGCGAGGGTCTGGTTCTCCTCTTTGATCTTCACGCCCTCCTTGGCCTCGACCGCTTGGTGCAGGCCCTCGCTCCACCGTCGCCCTTCGAGGATGCGGCCGGTGAACTCGTCGACGATCTTCACCTCGCCGCCCGCGATGATGTAGTCGACGTCGCGCTTGAACAGCTCCTTGCCGCGCAGCGCCTGCTGCAGCTGGTGCACGTAGTTCTGGTTGACGTGGTCGTAGAGGTTGTCGACGGCGAGCGCTTCTTCGACGCGGGAGATTCCCTCTTCGGTAGGGACGACCGTGCGCTTCGCCTCGTCGACCTCGTAGTCGCGCTCACGCTGCAGGCCGCGGGCGATGCGCGCGAACTGGTAGTAGAGCTCGGCGGCATCACTCGCCGGGCCCGAGATGATGAGTGGCGTCCGTGCCTCGTCGATGAGGATCGAGTCGATCTCGTCGACGATGCCGTAGAAGTGCGGCGACCACGATTGCGGTCGATGGCCACGCTGCACCTGCTCGGCGATGTCGACGACCATGTTGTCACGCAGGTAGTCGAAACCGAACTCGTTGTTCGTCCCGTACGTGATGTCGCAGTCGTACTGCACTCGCTTTTCGTCGGCGCTCGAGTCGTCAGGGATGATCGTGCCGACCGTCAGGCCGAGGAAGCTGTAGATGCGGCCCATCCATTCCGCGTCGCGGCGGGCGAGGTAGTCGTTGACGGTCACCAGGTGCACGCCGCGGCCGGCGAGCGCGTTGAGATAGGAAGGAAGCGTCGCGACGAGGGTCTTGCCCTCCCCCGTCTTCATCTCGGCGACCCAGCCGAGATGCAGGGCGGCGCCGCCCATGATCTGCACGTCGAAGTGTCGCTGCCCCAACGTACGGCGGCCCGCTTCGCGGACGACGGCGAACGCCTCGGGCAGCAGATCGTCGAGCACCTCGGCGACTGCGTCGTTGGCAGCGTCGATGTCGAGCGCGGAGGCGCGCGCCTGATCGACGCGCTCGCGCCACTGCACCGTCCTGCGCGCGAGCTCTTCGTCCGAAAGGCGCTCGATCTCGGGTTCGAAGGCGTTGACCTCGGGGACGATCGCTTGCACCGCTTTGAGGCGCTTGCCTTCGCCCGCGTGAAGGAGTTTCTGGAACAAACCCATGCGAACAGCGAGTCTACCGACGTGTCCGGGGCGCTCTTGACCGCGTACGGCTGGGCCGGCCGCGGCCCAGGAGGTCATGGTGCTGGGTTCGGGAGGGGCGCCGGGATCGAGCTCCTCGCCCGCAACCCAGGTGTCCGCATCGCCGGTGCCGATCCGTCGGCCGACGGCGACGCGCCAGGGCTAGGGCGCGTCGACGAGTTTCTCCCGCACGGCGTACATCCCTGCTTCCATCCGAGTTCGCAGACCGAGCTTGTCGAGGATGTTCCGCACGTGATTCTTCACGGTGTTCTCGGCGATGATGAGTTCGGCCGCGATCTCTTTGTTCGACATGCCCTTGGCGACCAGACGCAAGACTTCGATCTCGCGCGGCGAAAGGCGCGGTGCGATCCCTTGTTGTTCCGCGACGCGACGCGATAGTGAATTGAACTCCGACAAGAGCTTCGGCGTCAGCGCCGGTGCGATCGGACTCAAGCCGCGCGCTACCGCACGAACTGCGTTCGCAATCTCTTCGATCGACACTTCTTTCAGCACGTACCCGTTTGCACCGGCGCGCACCGCGGCGAAGAGGTCATCTTCATCTTCCGAGCCGGTGAGCATGACGATCTTCACATTCGGATATTGACTCCGGATCTGACGGGTGGCCTCGATGCCGCCGCCGCCCGGCATCTTGACGTCCATCAGGACGACGTCGGGATTCAGCTGGCCGACGCGCTCGACCACCTGGACGCCGTCGGTCGCCTCGCCGACGACCTCGATGTCGGGCTCGGTCGCGAAGACCTCCTCCAGGCCGCGACGGAACACGGCATGATCGTCCGCGATCAGGACGCGTATGGGCTCGCCGTGGTCCGGCACCTTGCCTCCTGCCCGCCCGGGCTCTGCTTCGTCGACCTCAGCCCACGACCTCAGCCGGTGGATTCGATAAGCCCCAGATTTCCGTCGCGACGCCGGTAAAGGACGGCTGCCCTGCCGGACTCCGAGCTGGTGAAGAGGAAGAAGTCGTGGCCGAGCAGGTCCATTTGGAGCGCTGCCTCCTCCGCGTCCATCGGCTTCACCGCGATCTGTTTGATCTTGACGAGCTCGGGGCTCGACTCCTCGGCCTCAGCGTCCTCGGCGGTGGACGGAGACACGACGTTGTTCGCGCCGTTGAGAGTCGTGCCGCTCCGCGCACGCGTGCCGTTGCGACGGCGAACGCGCCGTTCGTGCAAGCGACGCATTTGCTGTTCGACTTTGTCGAGCGCGAGATCGAGCGCGACGGGATGTTCGACGGCGGACGCGCGGCCCTTCACGAGATGGTGACTGAGATGCACGAGGATCTCGCACGTGTGCGAGTCGTCGGCGCGCCGAGTGACCGATACCGCGTAATCGACGTCGATACGGCGGACGTCGTTCGCATACTTCTCGACGCGCCCGAGCTTCTCGTTCGTGAGCCGGCGAAGGTCAGTGTCGACCTCTGCATGCTTGCCGAACACCACAACGTCCATGCGCCCCCCGGCACGTCTCCTCAATGAGTCAACGAGGTAGCGTCAACGCGTCCCTGCACGCTGAGTATACGCAGCAGCGGCCGCGCGGGCACCGGGCGTCGGCGTGCGTGCCGCTGTGGCAGCCAGGATTTCGTGCGCTCCCGACGCCCGTAGCGCCCGAGCGGCGGCCACCAGCGTGCCGCCGGTGGTCGCGACATCGTCGACGATCAAGACGGTTGCGTCCTCGGGAACATGCTGAGCGAAGAGCAACGGCCCCAGTCGGCGGCTGCGCGCGTCGCGACCCGTTTGTGCGTTGCTTCCGCGCGCGCGGCACAGCAGCGCCTTCGTCGGCGATCCCAATGCGGCAGCCACCGAACGAGCGAGGACAGCCGCGTGATCGACACCGTGCGCGCGACGTCGCGCCTCGCTCGCCGGCGCCCAGGTGACGACGTCGACCGGCATCGGTACGTTCGCGCACGCCGAGACGAGGCGCGCGGCCAACCAATGCAACGCAACGCGTTCGCGTCGGTACTTCGCCCGCGCGATCAACTCGCGCGCGACACCCTCGTACGCGAAACACGCCGTCCACCACGCGATGCCGGCAGGTGGGACGACATGAGGCGCGGGCCGCAGCGTGAGCGCGCAGGTGTCGCAGAGCACCGCGCCTCGCTTCCCGCATCCCGGACACCGTGCGGGAAGCAACGCGGAGACGAGGTCGTCGGCGACGGCGCGCAGCATGCGCCCGACGCTACGGACCGGGTGAGACAGTGAACGAGGCGCCCCGGCGCACGTGCGCCGGCAATGACCGCCGATAGGGCGGCCGGGCGATGCCGACCTCGGTGACGATCGCGGTGACGAGCCGGGCCGGCGTCACGTCGAAGGCCGGGTTTCGCACGCCGACGTTCCGAGGCGCGATCCGCGCGCCCCCGGCCATGCGCACCTCTTCTGGATCGCGCTCCTCGATAGTGATCTCGTCGCCCGACGGCGTCTCCGGGTCGATGGTCGAGGTCGGTGCTGCCACGTAGAACGGAATGTCGTGGTGGCGGGCGAGCACCGCGACCGCATAGGTGCCGATCTTGTTGGCCACATCGCCGTTCATCGCAATGCGGTCGGCACCGACGACCACGACGTCGACCTCGCCGTGGCCCATCAGCGCGGCCGCCGCGCTGTCGGGAACGAGGGTGACATCGATTCCCAATCGCTCGAGCTCCCACGCGGTGAGTCGCGCACCTTGTAACACCGGTCGCGTCTCGTCGACGAACACGCGTGGCCGCCGTCCGTTGTCGGCGGCGGAACGCACGACGCCGATTGCCGTGCCGTATCCGACGCAAGCGAGCGCGCCCGCGTTGCAGTGGGTGAGGACGGCGCCTCCCGTGGGAACGAGCGGCGCGCCATTGGCGCCGATCGCTCGATTGCGCGCGACGTCGTCGGCCGCGATCGCTTCCGCCTCGGCGAGCGCGGCTGCGGCGCCGCCGCGTTCGTACGCTTCGAGGGCGCGGGTGACGCCCCACGCCAGGTTCACGGCCGTCGGGCGGGCCGCCGCCAACCGTTGCGCGGCGCTGCGAACCTGCTTGCGAGTACGACAGGTGTGCGCGGCGAGCGCGACGCCGAACGCGCCCGCGGCACCGAGTGCCGGTGCGCCACGAATCGCGAGCGCGGCGATGCACTCGTGCAACTCGTCGACCGACTTGCAGTTGACGAAGCGGACGCGTCTTGGCAGCGCGCGTTGATCGAGGATTCGCACACTGCCGTTGCGCCACTCGATCGTCGGCGGGAGCGGTTCGCGCGTCGTCACGGCAGACGCAAGGCCGGGTTGGTTCGTCCACGCACCGAATCGAGCCGGCTCGTGACGAGGTCAACCCAGAAATCGCCTTCCTCATCGTGCGTGAAGATCCAGAACTGCTCGGCACGCATGGCCTCGAGCACCTTGTCGGCGACCACATCGGGCTCCATGCCCTGGTCGATGAGCTGCTGTAGCACTGCCGCGCCTCCGGCGGTTGCGGCCTCGTCGTCGTCGCGGAGATGGCGCGGGCGGTTGCGGGCGCTTTCGGCGATCCGGGTCTTGACCCACGCCGGGCACAGCACCGACACCTTGACGTGCGGCCCGGCGAACGCGAGCTCGTGATGCAACGACTCGGAGATGGCGACCACCGCGTGCTTGCTGGCGTTGTACGGCGCCATGTAGGGGGCGGCGACGAGACCGGCCACCGATGCGGTGTTCACGAGATACCCCTCGTCCTGCTGCAACAAGATCGGGACGAAGGCGCGTATCCCGTGAATGACGCCCCACAGGTTGACGCCGAGCACCCACTGCCACGTCGAGAGCGGCATCTCCCACGCGGAGCCGCCCGAGCCCACACCGGCGTTGTTGCACACGACGTGGACGGCGCCGAAGCGCGCGACCGCCTCGTCCGCGAGCGCCTGCATCTGGTCTCCGTCGGAGACGTCGGTCACGACGCCGTGCACCTCGCCACCGGCAGCGCGCAACTGCGCGACGGCGTCGTCGAGCGCTTGCGCCTCGATGTCGGCGAGGACGACCTTCATGCCCTCGCGTGCGAACCGCCGGCCGAGCGCGAACCCAATGCCGCTCGCACCACCCGTGACCACCGCGACCCTGCCGTCGAACTCGTGCACGGCTTCTGTCTACCTCACCGACATGCAACTGGCGTGAGTGACAGCCCTGTGAGGGCCGCTGCTCACGCCAGTTGCACGGAGGCAGCCGCCGCACGACGAACTGGCGTAAGTGACAGCCCCGTGAGGGCCGCTGCTCACGCCAGTTCGCAGTCAGTAGCGGTAGTGGTCGGGCTTGAAGGGTCCGTCGACGGGGACGCCGATGTACTCGGCTTGCTCGTCGGAGAGCTTGGTGAGCTTCACGCCGAGCTTGTCGAGGTGGAGGCGGGCGACCTTCTCGTCGAGGTGCTTCGGCAGCACGTAGACGCGCTTCTCGTAGAAGTCGGTGTGCGTGTACAGCTCGATCTGCGCGATCACCTGGTTCGTGAAGCTGTTCGACATCACGAAGCTCGGGTGGCCCGTCGCGCAGCCGAGGTTCAACAACCGGCCCTCGGCAAGCACGATGATCGCGTGCCCGTCGGGGAAAACCCACTCGTCGACCTGCGGCTTGACGTTCCGTCGCTCGATGCCGGGCACCTTGGCGAGGCCGGCCATGTCGATCTCGGTGTCGAAGTGGCCGATGTTGCCGACGATCGCGTTGTGCTTCATGCGTGCCATCGCGTCGACGCTCAACACGTCCATGTTGCCCGTGGCAGTCACGAAGATGTCGGCCGTTTCGACGACGTCGTCGAGCGTCGTGACCTGGTAGCCCTCCATCGCGGCCTGGAGCGCGCAGATCGGGTCGATCTCAGTGATGATCACGCGGGCGCCCTGCCCGCGCAGTGACTGCGCGCAGCCCTTGCCGACGTCGCCGTAGCCACACACC
>JBKPCL010000104.1:0-11656 GCA_046727335.1 Actinomycetota bacterium | reverse complement strand
GCCGAGATCTCGAGGACCTCGGGCAGGCGAACCCACAGCGATGCGTTGCCTGAGCCCTGTTCGCCATCGAGTTCCCAATACGGCCGCGCGTTTGCCATGCGCGATTCGAGCCGGTCATGGATGCGGCCTTGGTGGCGTTGCAGGGTCGGGCGAGGCGGGCTCGCGTCGGGCGGGGGGACGTCGGGCTCGACCGCCCACTGCCCGGCGAGCGGGAGCGGCCGCTTCCCGAACGCGCCGACGACTGTGAGGATCTCCTGGTCGCCAACGTGCGCGATGACGCGTGCCTGGCTCATCTGATGTCCGCGCACGACTTCCTTGACGTCGAGCTCGAGCACGCTGGGCGGGCGCGCGAACGACAGGAACTGTGCCGTCGCCCAGATGCACGGCCGCCCGCTGACCTCCTCCATGACCTCGATGGCGGCGCCGAGACCACAACCACCGAACAGCGCGCCAGTGCCCGACGTCAACGCAGGAACGACTTCGAGCTCCCAACGCGTGTCGTCGACACGCTCGAGACCGAAGAACGTACGGGCATCCACGGCGCAGCAACCTAGCGCCGTGTACGTCAACCCTGACTCGACGGAGCGGTCCGAATCGGGACTTGCCGAAGCTGATGTCACCGATGAGACTTCCACGGCGGGCGTTGCGCGGAGCTGCGCGGCGATTGCGGGCGGGAGGCCGAAAATGTCAGAACGGGCGACGACAGACCTTCACTTCGATCCTCCGGGTCCCGGATCGTGGGATTTGGATCCGGTGCACTTCCCGCGACCGGTGACGCGGTACTGGGTCGAGATGCATCCCGAGCCGTTCCGCCGCGGCACGCACGAATTCATGGCGTACTACGGGATGCCTATCGAGTCGATCGAGATCCAGTACGTCAACGGCTTCGCCTACAACACGAGACGGCCGGCGCCCGAAGGCGAGATCCCGCAGCGTTTCGCTCGCGCGGAAGAGGTGTGGGAGGGCAAGGTCTGGCGCGACCAGCTCCGTGAGTGGGACGAGATCGCCAAGCCCGCCGCGGTCAAGACCCACCGCGAGTTGCAATCCGTCGACGCGGACGCGCTCTCCGATGACGAGTTGGCCGCGTACCTGACGCGCTGTCGCGAGCACCACTCGCAGATGATCTATCAGCACATGCGCTTTACAGGGTCAGCGATGCTGCCAGTCGGTGACTTGCTCGCGCACCTCGCATCCTGGACCGAGGTCGCGCCCGCCGACGCGCTCGCGATGCTGCGCGGCGCGGCGCCCGTGTCTGCGGGCGCGTCGAGCGAGATCCGGCGGCTGATCGACGCGATGACGCGCGACACGGCTGCGCGTTCGCTCCTCGAATCAGAGGGCGACCCGGGCAAGACGCTCGCCGAGCTGCGCGCCTGGGGCGGCGACGTCGGCAATGCCATGTCGGAGTATCTCGGCCTTGTCGGCTGTCGACTCCTCGATGGCTTCGACATTTCCGGTCGTTATGCGCTCGAACTTCCCGACGCGTTGCTACGCGCGATTCGATCTGCTGTGGCGGGCGGGGGAAGCGACGCGGTTGATGTCGACGCGCACATCGCCGGCATCCGGTCGCAAGTTCCGGACGAGCACCAGGCGCAGTTCGACGAGCTGCTCGGCGAGGCGCGCCTCATGTACCGCCTGCGGGACGAACGGGGAGTCTTCAGCGACATCTGGGCATCGGGCATCATGCGCCGCGCCGCGCTGGCCGCTGGTCGCAGGCTCGAGGGCAAGGGTCGTGTTCACGACGCCGAGCACTTCATCGACGCCGGCTTCGACGAGATGTGTTCGCTCGTAGCAGGCCCCGGCGGGCCCTCGGCCGACGAGCTCGCGGAACGCTTCGCCGACCGCACCTCGCGCACTGCCAAGGATGCGCCCATGTCGCTCGGACCGCCGCCACCCCCGCCGCCTGACCCCGCAGGTCTTCCGCCCGGGGCGGCAAGGGTCGTGGGCGCCATCGGCATCGCGCTGGGGGAGCTGTTCGGGAGCTCGGACACGCCGCATGAGGAGAACCGACTACGGGGTCTCGCGGCGAGCGGTGGTCTGTACGAAGGTCCGGCTCGGCGCGTCTCGGGTCCGGCCGAGTTCGATCGGATCGTGCAGGGTGATGTGCTCGTCACCGAGTCGACGACCGAGGCGTTCAACATCCTCCTGCCGTTGCTCGGCGCGATCGTGACTGACAGCGGTGGTCTGCTCTCGCACTCGGCGATCGTGGCGCGTGAGTACGGCATCCCAGGGGTCGTTGGTACGCGCGACGCGACCGATCGCATTCTCGACGGCACGCGCGTGCGCGTGGACGGCGATGCCGGTGAAGTGACGGTCTTCGCGTGACAGAAGTCGTCCCGCTCGCCGATGCGCAGGACGACTCCCGCTTCGGCGCCAAAGCAACCGGGCTGGGAGCAGCCGAGCGCGCCGGGCTGCCGATTCCGTCCGGCATTGCCCTCTCCGGCGAAATCGTCGATGCGGTTGCGGCCGGGGAAGAGCGCGCGGTCGAAGAGGTTGTGATTGCCGCGATGGCGTTGGCGAGACCACTCGCAGTGCGTTCGTCGGCGGTCGATGAAGACAGCGCGGACGCCAGCTTCGCCGGCCAGCACCTCACACTGCTCAACGTGCCGTCGGCCGGGGACCTCAGCGCCGCGATCCGGCAGATCTGGTGGTCAGCAAACTCGGACTCGGCGATCACCTACCGCCAGCGCGTTGGACTCTTCACTCGTCCGAGCGTCGGCGTGGTGGTGCAGTCGCTGCTCGATCCCGACGTGGCCGGGGTGATGTTCACCCAGAATCCGATCAACCAGGCCGACGAGCGGTTGATCGAGGCGAGCTGGGGTCTCGGCGAGGTTGTCGTCGCCGGCCGCGTCATCCCGGACAGCTTCCGAATTGATCGCGCCGGCGCGGTCATCGAGCGGACCCCCGGCGTGAAGAAGATCGCAATCCGCGCCGCCGCCGACGGCGGAACCTTCGAGGAGACCGTCGCGACGGAGCTCGTCGAGCGGCTGTGCCTTGACGATGATCAGGTCGCGCAGCTCAACGCGCTCGCGGAGCGGTGCGAGCAGGCGTACGGACCGGCGCGCGACATCGAATGGGCGTTCGCTGGCGGCCAGCTGTATTTGCTCCAGTGCCGCGCCGTCACGCGGGCAGGGTCGTCAACGCGGCCGACCACGCCGCGAGCCGCGAGCGGGCCGATCGAGGTGATCGAGCGTGTGCCGTTCTTCGCCAACATGAGCCCACGCGACGTCGAAGCCATCGCTGCGCTGTTCAAGGAACGGCGCTTTGCCCCCGGCGAGACGGTCACGAAGGAGGGCGCGGGAGGAGCAGCATTCTTCGTGATCGAGTCGGGCGAGGCGACAGTCTCCGTCGGCGGCCGGCACCGCGCGACGCTGACCGAAGGCGACTATTTCGGCGAGATCGCGCTCATCGACGAGGGCGCCCGGTCGGCGACGGTCACCGCGAGCAGCGAGCTCGTCTGTCACGGGCTCACCTACTGGGAGTTCCGACCGCTCGTGCAGCACAACTCAGCGATCGCTTGGAACCTGCTCCAGACGCTGGCCAAGCGGCTGCGTACCGCGCAGGACGATCAGCCGGCGTAGCGGCCCGCGATCAGGCCGCGCGAAGAGCTCAGCCGTCAGCCTCGCTTCGGAACGAGATACTGGCGAATCCGCCGCTCAGTTCTCGACGGCGAGGATGTGCCACTCGCCCGGTACGCCCTTGAGTTCGTGGATGCCGCGGTCGGTGAACGCAATGTTCGAGCCCGCGACGAGATCGCGCACGGTGCTGGTCACGAGAACTTCCCCGCCCTGCGCGAGCGCGGCGACGCGCGCGCCGGTATGCACCGCGATTCCCGCGAGATCGTCACCGCGGAGTTCACACTCGCCAGTGTGGAGTCCCGCTCGGACCTCAATTTCCAGCCGATCCGCACCTTCGGTGATCTTGCATGCGCAGCGGATCGCTCGCGCTGGACCGTCGAACGCGGCAAAGAAGCCGTCGCCGGTCGTCTTGATCTCCTGACCACTGAACTGATCGAGCGCGGCGCGCACGACGACGTCGTGTTGGTCGAGCAGCTCTCGCCACCGATGGTCGCCGAGCTCGGCGGCGCGCCGTGTGGAGTCGACGATGTCGCTGAACAAGATCGTCTTCAGCACGCGGTCGAACTCAGGTTCAGGTCGCTGCCCCGTGAGGAACGCTTCGATCTCTTGCGCAGTGGTTTCGCTGTTCGCCGCTGTCCACCACCAGTGGTCCTCGCCCGGAAGCTCGACATACTTCGCGCCCTCGATGTGCTCGGCGTAGTAGCGGCCGTGCGTGACCGGCACGACTCGGTCGCTCTCACGATGAATCACCAGTGTCGGCACTGAGACAGTTCGTAGCACCTGGCGAATGTCGATCTCCTTGTTCATGTCCAGGAGTCGGCGCATCGCGCCGGGACTGCCCGCCATGGCTTCGAAGCGCCCGACGAACTCCTGTGCCCGGAGATCTCCGGCCAGGCTGGGAGCGAACATCAGTTCCCCCGAGAGACCACTGCCCCAAGATGTGTCGAGGTACGCGAGCCACGCCTGTTCTTGCTCGGCAGGAACCGCCGCTTCGAGATCGGAAGCTGCCGACCACTTCACCATCGCATCCACGAGTACCAGTGCAACGACGCGTTGGGGATACGTCGCTGCGAACAGCGTGGTGATGGGCCCGGCTTCGGAGCCGCCGAGTAATGCCGCCCGCGGTGATTCAACCGCATCCAGCACGGCGCGCACGTCGTCCATGCGCTCTTCGAGCGTCGGTGCGCCCGTCACCCGATCTGACAAGCCCGTGCCGCGCTTGTCCAGCAGGATCACACGAGCGAATCGCGCGAGGCGTCGCCAGAACGCGCCGAGTGCCGGCCAGTCCCACGAGGGCTCCATCACCGAGAAGCCGGGCGGCACGACGACCAAGTCCAGCGGTCCGTCGCCGACCACTTGGTATGCGATGTCGAGATCGCCACTTCGCGCGTACCGAGTTCGGGGAGATTCCACGGCCGCTCCTTCGACGTAGGCGCGACGCCGCCGCCACAATCGTAAAGACATACCCGGCGCTCGCGGGCGGCATCGACTGTGTCGAAGGGAGACGGGCTTCGCACCGCACGCGAATCTCGAGGACGGCAAGGTACGTCCCAAACCGGTCGAGCGGTCCGCCAACTCTCTCTGGCGGGCTCCCGTACGGCGAAGACCGCGCCAGACTGGGCAGCGTCGAGATCCGGAGGACGAGCGGATGACGTCGAAGGCGCCGAACATCGTGGTCGTGATGTCGGATCAGCACCGTGGCGACATGATGGGATGCGCGGGCGATCGGGGCGTGCTCACGCCGAACCTCGACCGGCTCGCGGGTGAGGGCGTCCGGTTCTCGCGAGTGACGTGCCAGGGGCCGTTGTGCATGCCGGCGCGCGCGTCGTTCATGACCGAGCGCTACGTGCGTGATCATGGCGTCTATACCAACTGGGCCGAGGTCGCGTCCGGCTCGCCGACCTATGTGTGGGCGTTGCGTGCGGCCGGCTACCACACGGCACTGCTCGGCAAAGCCCACCTGTACCGGGACGAAGGGCTCGCCGCCAAGCACATCGACGATCTCGCGCCCCGGCTCGAGGCGCTCGGGTTCGCGGAAGTGCGTGAGACAGGCGACAAGTTCTGCGCCGAGACTCCCAACCGGTACACCGACTTCCTGCGCGAGCGCGGCCTGCTCGACGCGTACCTACAGCACATTGCCGATCGCAGCTACCAAGGCGATAACGAGACGGGACAGAACGCGACCAAGCGTGTTCCCATGTGGGACGCGACGCCGATGCCCGTGCCACTCGACGCGTACATCGACACTTGGCACGGCAACGAAGCCGTGCAGTGGATCGCCGAGTACGAGCGTCCCGAGCCGTTCTTCTTGTTCGTGGGCTTCCCCGGCCCGCACGATCCGTGGGACGCACCCCAGGCGGCCGTCGATCACTATCGCGACGTGGAGATCTCGATGCCGAGCTCGACCCGTCGCCCGACGATCGAGGGGACGGGCCGGTACGAAGCGCTGCTGCGGTCGTTCCTGTGGCTGTCGGACACCGAAACGATGACCGACGACGCCATCCGCGGCATGCGACGCGCCTATAGCGCCGACATTTCGGTGATCGACGATGCCGTCGGCCGGATCGTGGCCGCGCTCGAGGCCAAGGAGATGCTCGACAACACCTGGGTGATCTACACGAGCGACCACGGCGAGATGGGCGGGAACCATGGGCTCATGTCCAAGTGCGTGCTGTACGAACCGGCGGTGCGCGTCCCACTCATTGTTCGGCCGCCTCGTGGTTGCCCACCACGTGTCGTCGACTCGCTCGTGGAGCACGTCGACGTCCCCGCGACGTTGCGCGAGATCGCGGGCGCGCCCGACGTTCCGAGCAGTGAAGGCAAGTCGCTCCTCGGCTGCGTGCAGGGTGACGAGCCGCCCGCCCGATCGGTAGCGGTAAGTGAGAACTGGGGATTCGCATCCTTCGAAACCGGTGCGTACAAGCTCGTGGTCGACGAGGACGCGTCCTCACCGTGCCAGCTGTTCGACCTCACCGCTGATCCGCTCGAGGATCACGACCGTCTCGCCGACCCCGAGTGCAAAACCGTCGTCGAGCAACTGATGGAGACCTATGTGCGGCCGTTCTTCGAAGACCCGCCCGCGCGTCCGCACGCCAGCATCTTCACGCCCTGACCATCCCCAACTGGCGTGACTGACGGCCCTCACAGGGCTGCCGCTCACGCCAGTTCGACTCAGGCTCCGAACTGGCGTGGCTGACAGCCCTGACAGGGCTGCTGCTCACGCCAGTTCGCAGGGGATCAGCGACGCGGTGCCCGGCGTGCGACCAAGCCGGCGTGCTGCGTCAGCTTCATGCCGCTCAACGTCCGCTCGGTGTGACGCATTCGCCAGGCGAGCAAGCGCTGCGCATAGTCGAGCACTCGAGGTGCGTATCCGGGCTCAGCGGCGCGATTGACGATCTGCGCGGGATCGACGTCGAGATCAAAGAAGATCGGCGGGAACGTCGGATGACCGGCGAACTGCACATACTTGCCGTGCTCGTCACGCAACACGGCGAGTGAGCACTCCTCCATCGTGAGGCCGAAGGCATCCTCGAGGAGCGCGCTGTCCGGGTCGCGGAAGTCGAATTCGAAATGCGTCTCCCGACGCCAGTCCGCGGGCGCGTCGCCCGCGAGCCACGGTGTCAACGCGCGGCCGTCGCACTGCAGCGGAACCTCCAGATCGAGCAGCTCGGCGAATGTCGGCAGCAGGTCGACGTGCTCGGTGAACGCTGTCACCTGACCCCCGCGCGACCCGTCGAACTGCGGCCGTGGATCGCGGATCACGAGCGGGACGTGGAACGCCTCGTCGAACCATCCGAGCTTGTGCAGGATCCAGTGGTCGCCGAGCAGCTCGCCGTGGTCGGACGTGAGGACGACGACGGTGTTCGAAGCCTGCGCGGACTCGTCGACCCAGTGGAACAACCGGCCGAGCTGGTCGTCGACCTCGGCGATCATGCCGTAATAGGTCGCTCGCATCTCGCGGAGTTCGCGCGGGTCGTCGGCTGCCATCAAGAGCGGATGGCGAATCATGACCCCGAGCAGCGGATGCTGTGCCGCTTCCTCTTGGTACGACGGCGCGCGCACCGGCTCGGGAACCGACGAAGCGTCGAACATCTCGTCGTAGGGCGCCGGCGCGAGGAACGGCGGGTGCGGCCGGAGGTACGACACGTGGACGAACCACGGCCGACCGCCGGTCGCCGCGTCGTCGATGTAGTCGAGGGCGCGGTCGGTCAGGAAGGCGCTCTGGCTCCGCTTGGCGTCGTACTGGGTGCGCCAGGCCGTCCCCGGCGCCGGCTGGTCCACGAAGCTGCGCCAGTCGGCCGGCACGTCGACGCCTTCGGCCCGCAGCCAGTCGAGCCACGCCGCCGGGTTGCCTTCCGGAAGGTGGCAGACCGGATCGAAGCCCGGCAGCACGCCCTCATAGGAATACAGGGCTGGGTCACCGGGTTTTACCGTTCGCGGGTCGACACTCGTATCGGTGTAGCCGAACAGCGCGGGCTCGTAGCCTTTTTTGCGTGCTTCGAGCGCGACGTTCGTATGCCGGGCGTCGAGCGGAGTCCCGTTTCCGACGGAGCGGTGGTTCATGAGATACATGCCCGTATAGAGCGAGGCTCGACTCGGTCCGCACGGCGCTGCTTGCGCATAGTGCCGGCGGAACGCCACCCCTCCAGCCGCCAGCCGATCGATGTTCGGCGTGCGCGCCACTGGATGTCCGGCCCCTGACCACGAGTCGCCGCGCCATTGGTCGGCGGTGACGAACAGGACGTTGGGCATGGGGGAGCGGGCCACGGAACCACCGTAATGCCGACTGTCACAATCGGGAATCGGCGCACGGGGACCAGTGTTCATCTCCGCACCTTCCCAAAAGGACCACTCACGATGTCTGACACGCGTACAGAACTCCTGCCGTTGCTCCCCCTGACTCAAGGGGTTGTGCTCCCGCAGATGGTCGTCACGATCGCGCTCGAGACCGACGAGGCTCGGCGGGCCGGCGCCGCCGCGAACGAGGGGAGCCGCAAGCTCCTGCTCGTGCCCCGAGTCGACAACCGCTTCTCGAGCGTCGGCACGATCGCGCAGATCGAGAACTCGGGCGAGCTGCCCAACGGAACGCTCGCCCTCGTCGTCCGCGGTGTTGCGCGGGCGCGCGTCGGAAGCGGCCAGACCGGTCTCCACGGCGCGCTGCACGTCAACGCCGAGCCGATCGAGGAGTCCGCTCCGACCGCGCGGGCACGCGAGCTCGCCCGCGAGTACCGCGCCGTCATCGAGACGGTGCTGGAGCACCGCGGTGCCGGGCGCTTGGTCGACGTCCTCGCGGGTGTCGACGACCCCGGCCAACTCGCGGACACCGCCGCGTACTCGCCCGATCTGACGATGGAACAGCGCGTCCAACTGCTCGAGACCACCGACGTCGAGGCGCGCCTCGAACTCGCGCTCACGTGGGGTCGCGAAGTCCTCGCCGATCTCGAGTTGAAGGACAAGATCCGCACCGAAGTCAGCGACGACCTCGACAAGCAGCAGCGCGAGATGCTGTTGCGCCGTCAGATGGACGCCATCCGCAAGGAACTGGGCGAGAGCGACGACGACGTCGTCGGCGAATATCGCACCAAGGTCGCCGAGCGGGATCTGCCGGAGGCGGTGCGCGCCGCGGTCGACAAGGAGATCGACCGCCTCGAGCGCATGGGTCAGCAGAATCCGGAGCAGGCGTGGGTCCGCAACTGGCTCGACGCTGTCCTCGACCTGCCGTGGGGCATCGCGGTCGAGGAGCACAGCAATCTGAGCGAGGCGCGTGGTGTGCTCGATGCCGATCACGAGGGACTCGACTCGGTCAAGGACCGCATCCTCGAGTTCTTGGCGGTGCGCGTGTTGCGCCGTCAGCGTGAGCTCGGCACGGCCAGCGGCCGCGGCTCGGGCGCGATCCTCGGTCTCGTCGGCCCGCCCGGCGTCGGCAAGACGTCACTCGGTGAGTCAGTGGCGCGCGCGCTCGGACGGCCGTTCGTGCGAGTTGCTGTCGGCGGTGTGCGTGACGAGGCAGAGATCCGAGGCCACCGGCGTACCTACGTCGGCGCGCGTCCCGGACGCATCGTGCGCGCATTGACCGAGGCGAAGGCAATGAACCCCGTCGTGCTCATCGACGAGGTCGACAAGCTGCAGGCCGGTGGGTGGAGCGGCGATCCGTCGTCCGCGCTGCTCGAGGTCTTGGACCCCGCGCAGAACCACACGTTCCGCGACCACTACCTGGAGCTCGACCTCGACCTGTCCGACGTGTTGTTCCTCACGACCGCGAACGTCCTGGAGACGATTCCGGCGCCGTTGCTCGACCGCATGGAGATCGTGCAGCTCGACGGTTACACCGAGGACGAAAAGGTCGCGATCGCGAAGCACCATCTGTTCCCGCGTCAGCGAGAGAAGGCCGGTCTGCGCGAGGACGAGCTCGAAGTCACCGACGCCGCGTTGCACGCGCTGGTGAGCGGATGGACCCGCGAAGCCGGCGTGCGTGGTTTGGAACGTCAGCTCGGCACGATCGCTCGCAAGGCGGCGCGGCGCGTCGCCGAGGTGGAGCGTGAGGGTGGTGGCGGTGATGTCGCCACCGTGACGAAGATCGTCGTCGACGAGCCTGACGTGAAGGACTATGTCGGCCGGCGCAGGTTCCGTCCCGAGGACGCGAGCCGCGCGCCGATCCCCGGTCTCGCCACTGGTCTCGCGGTGACGGGTACCGGCGGTGACGTGCTGACGATCGAGGTCACCGGTATGGAGGGTGAACCCGGTCTGCAAGTCACCGGACAGCTCGGCGATGTCATGTCGGAGTCGGCGCACATCGCGTTGTCGTATGTGCGTGCGAACGCGGACGACCTCGGTGTCCCGCCGACCGCCTTCGACAAGCGCAAGTTCCACTTGCACGTGCCTGCGGGCGCGGTGCCGAAGGACGGACCGTCGGCCGGTGTCACGATGACGACGGCGTTGACGTCGTTGCTGACCGGTCGGCCCGTGAAGCCGGGTGTCGGCATGACGGGTGAGGTGACGTTGCAAGGACGTGTGTTGCCGATCGGTGGCGTCAAGCAGAAGCTGCTGGCCGCGCACCGCGCCGGTCTCACCGACGTGGTCATCCCGATCGACAACGAAGCGGACCTCGACGACGTGCCCGAGCAGGTGCGGCAGGAGCTGCACGTGCACCCGGTGCGCGACGTCAAGGACGTCCTGGCCATCGCCCTGACGTAATTCTTGTTTGGGGCGGAAGCGGTCGTATACGACCGCTTCCGCTCCAAACCTAAGCTCGCTCGCAATGGGCGCGCTCTTGGACGGCAAGGTCGCCATCGTCACGGGCGGTGGCGGCGGCATCGGACGCGGCATCGTCGAGCGGTTCGTCGAAGAAGGCGCGCGCGTCGTCTTCGCCGACCTCGACGCCGAGCGCGCCCGCGACACGCAGGTCAGTCTCGGAGAACGAGCGATCGCAGTCGTCGCCGACGTTCGTGAGGAGGGAAGTGCCCACGCGCTCGTCGTCGCCGCGCGCGACGCGTTTGGACGCATCGACGTGCTCGTCAACAACGTCGGGCATTACGGCGGCAGGCGGAAGGCGTTTCACGAGCAGACCGACGACGAGTGGGACGAGCTGTTCCGCGTCAATCTCGGTCACGTCTTCACGTTCACGCGGGCGGTGCTGCCCGTGATGATCGACCAGGGCGACGGTGGAAGCATCGTCAACGTCTCCACGATCGAGGCGTTCCGCGCCATCCCGACGCGCGCGGTGTATTCGGCGTTCAAGGCCGGCATCACCGGGTTCACGCGCAGCGTCGCCGTCGAGTACGGCCGTTATGGCATCCGAGTCAATGCGATCGCGCCCGACGTCACCGAGACGCTGCAGGTCCCGTACTCGAAGTGGCTGAGTGAGGAGGACAAGAGACTCATCCCGGCATGGGTGCCTCTCGGCCGCTTCGGCACGCCGGCGGACGCCGCCGGCGCGGTGCTCTTCCTCGCCTCCGACCTCTCGGCGTTCGTCACCGGTACCACGGTGCACGTCGACGGCGGTACGTTCGCTTCCGGCGGGTGGTTCCCGACGGAGGAGGGTGGGTGGACCAACCGACCGCGACGACCCTGAGCGTTCCGGA
>JBKPCL010000103.1:0-4941 GCA_046727335.1 Actinomycetota bacterium | reverse complement strand
AAGACGCACACGGCCGATCCCGTGCCCTACCTTCTCTTCGACTCCACGCGCTCGGTTTCGGGCGGCGCCTACAGCGAGGCCGCGACGGCGACGTGCTCAGCGGTCCCCGCGCACACCCTCATGGGACGGCTCGTCGGCGCTTCGTGACAGACGAATGCGCGAGACCTCAGGAATGGAACAAGGCGGCCGAGTGTTGATCACGTTGGTGCGTCAGCCACCGGCTCAGGTGTAAGGTACGTACCAATCCCTCTTGCCTTGCCGATCGGATTGCGCCCGTCGGCAGGGACGGAATCCCCACCTTCTCTGCTTTGTTCTTCGGGCGTCATCCCTCTGCAGGGGCACGCTCCGAGCGCCTGGCGTGAGTCGGTGCGACGTTCACGAAGGAAAACCGTCGATCCGTCGCGGACGACCGTCCCCGGTTCGACTTTTTGGCAACCATCTCTTGACCACCACACCGGCCGGCTCCGCGATTCCACGTTTCGGCCGGGAGGAGCAGACATGAGCGATACCTTCGACCGTTCACAACTGGACGGCAAGGACCGTGAGCAGCTCTCCGAGATCGCGTCGGCGCTCGGCGTCAAGGCGATCAGTCGCATGCGCAAGGCTGAGCTCGTCGACGCCATCGTGAACGCGACCGGCGGCGCCAATGGGTCGACGACGGAGGCGCCAAAGCCGCGTCGCATCCGGTCCACGCGTACGGCTGGTGCCGACGACTTCGCGTCGATCGCTGATGAGGAGAACGCGCTCGCGAGCACCGAGGACGCGACCGACGACATGGCCCTGATCCGGCCCCACCGGCGCCCGTCGTCTGGTGGAAACGGCACGTCGACGACGACGGCGAGCGAGGCCCAGGGATCGCCGTCGACCGCATCGCCCTCGACCGAGCCGCGGAGCACCCTCTCCGCCGACGACCCGTCGAGCTCTGAGGCGTCGACGAGCTCGACGCAATCGAGCGGGACCGACGTCGCGCCGGCGCCGGCGCGCGAGCACGGGCAACCGTGGCGCGAGGACGACGCCGCCGGCAACCGTCGTCGTCGCCGCCGCCGCGGACGAGAGCGGGAACGCGGCGACCAGCGCGAGCCTCGTACCGAGGAGTACTCGGGCGAGCTCATCGACATCGAAGGACTGCTCGACTTGCGCGAGGAGGGCTACGGCTTCTTGCGCACGAGCGGGTACCTGCCCGGTCGCAACGACGCCTATGTGTCGGCGTCACAGGTTCGGCGGTTCGGGCTGCGCAAGGGCGATTACGTGAAGGGCGCGACGCGGCCACCGGCGAGCAGCGAGAAGTATCCGGCGCTCGTGCGTGTGGACCTCATCAACGGCATGACGCCCGACGAGGCCCGCACCCGCGTCCGCTTCGAGGACCTCACGCCGCTCTTCCCGGACTCGAAGCTCCGACTCGAGCTGGACGGCGATCCGGGTGAGATCACCGGCCGCATCATCGACCTCATCGCTCCGATCGGGAAAGGCCAGCGGGGGATGATCGTCTCGCCGCCGAAGGCCGGCAAGACGACGATCATCAAGCAGATCGTGCACGCGATCGAACGCAACAACCCCGAGACGCACGTGATGGTGCTCCTCGTCGACGAGCGACCCGAAGAGGTCACGGACATGCGCCGGCACGTGGTGCGCGCCGAGGTGATCGCCTCGACGTTCGACCGTCCATCGGACGAGCATTGTCACGTCTCCGAGCTCGCGATCGAGCGGGCGAAGCGACTCGTCGAGATGGGCAAGGACGTCGTCATCATCCTCGACGGCATCACCCGTATCGCGCGTGCCTACAACCTCGCGGCGCCCGCGTCGGGCCGGATCATGTCCGGTGGTGTCGATTCTTCGGCGCTGTATCCCCCGAAGAAGTTCTTCGGCGCGGCGCGCAATGTCGAAGAAGGCGGCTCTCTCACGATCCTGGCGACCGCGCTGATCGAGACCGGTTCCAAGATGGACGAGGTCATCTTCGAGGAGTTCAAGGCCACCGGCAACATGGAACTCCGCCTCGACCGCAAAGTCGCCGACCGACGCATCTTCCCCGCCATCGACGTCGAGCAGTCCAGCACGCGTCACGAGGAATTGCTCTTCGATCGCAGGGACCTCCAACAGGTCTGGAAGCTGCGACGGGTGCTCAACGCGCTCGAGGGCGGATCCGGTCTGGAGCTGCTCATGGACAAGTTGCGTACCACCAAGAGCAACGCCGAGTTCCTCACGGAGATCGCCAAGGCACCCGGGGGAATGGGCACGTAGCGCGCGTCGTTGACGTGCCCGCACCCGCCGAGCGGCCCGATCCCCGTTTTTGCACCTTCTCGTTACACTGGAGTTCTCATGAAGGCCGACATCCACCCGAACTACGTCGAATGCCGCGTCCACTGTTCGTGCGGTAACGAGTTCGTGACCCGTTCGACGGTTCCGCAGCTGCGCGTCGAGCTCTGCTCGGAGTGCCATCCCTTCTACACCGGCAAGCAGAAGCTCGTGGACACAGGTGGTCGTGTCGAGCGCTTCCAGCGCCGATACGCGAAGACCAAGAAGAAGGCCTGACCGCACAATCGATCGCCGCGACGCGGTCCCCGCCGGGAGGGGAGATGTCGAAGCAGGAGCCGCGCTACATGGGTGGCCAAGCGGTTCTGGAGGGCGTGATGATGCGCGGCGCCTCGACCTGGGCCGTCGCGGTCCGCCGTCCTGACGGCGAGATCGAACTCTCGGTGCGGCCGGTCGCATCCTGGTCGGAGCGCTACCGGAACATCCCGATCGTCCGCGGCGTCACCGCGCTGCTCGAATCACTCGGCCTCGGTTACCGAGCGCTCACATGGTCGGCCAACCAGCAGATGCCCGAGGAGGAGCAGGTCTCGGAGACGGCGTTGGGTTGGACCGTCGCCGTCGCCGTCGTGCTGTTCAGCTCCCTGTTCATCCTCATCCCGGTGCTCGCCGGCCGCGAGGTGGGCCACTGGTTCCACGGCTCGTTCCAGATCATGGAAGGGCTCGTGCGGCTCGGGCTGTTCGTGCTCTATCTCCTCGCGATCGGACGAGTGAAGGATGTCCGGCGCGTGTTCCAGTACCACGGGGCCGAGCACAAGGCAATCGCCGCGTACGAGAACGATGTCGAGCTGACACCGGAGACCGCCCAGCAGTTCACGACCGCCCACGTGCGCTGCGGGACGAACTTCTTGTTGACAGTGATGGTCGTCGCCATCCTCGTCTACTCGGTCATCCCCACGCCGAACTTCTTCTTCGTCATCGGTTCGCGCGTCGTGCTGGTGCCCGTCATCGCGGGCTTGAGCTATGAGGTGATCCGGCTCGCGGCGAAGAACATGCAACGCCGGTGGGTACGAGCGCTCATGCGACCGGGACTGGCGTTGCAGCGCCTGACGACGCGCCAGCCCGACCTCGCGCAACTCGAGGTCGCGATCGCGTCGCTGCGCGCGGTGATGACGGCCGAGCAGCTCGCCGAGGTCGAGAGCCGCGCCGGCCGCCGCGTCCCCGCGGTCGCGCCGGCGTTCTGACCGCGCGGAACCGTCAGGAGCGCGGCCGCGACCAGGTCGCGAGCGTTGCTTGCAGGGCCGCCGACTCCAGCGCGACGAATTCTTCGTCACGTGCCCCGTCGCCGTGGTCGAGCCAGTTGAGGACGGCATCGACGAGGTGGTCGAACAACGTCTGCGCGGCCCACTCGCGAAACGCCGGGGCGACGATCGGCTCGACGACGTCGCGCGCTGCACCAACTGCGATGTCGCGCAGGTGGCGGGCGTACTCGGCGAATTGCGGCTCACGAACCGCGTGCCGCCAGAGCAGGCGGAAGCCGTCCGGCCACTCGCGACCCACACCGATGAGCGCCCGGGTCGAGCCGCCGGCCTGGAGTCCGCCGGCGACGTTGGCGAGGAAGAGCTCCACCTGCCGCTCGAAGACTTGCTCGAGCACCGCGCGGTAGAGCGCCTCCTTCGACTCGAAATGCCGGTAGACGATCAGCTTCGTGACGCCGGCCGCGGCGGCGATGTCGTCCATGGAGGTGGCCGCATAGCCCGATCGGGCGAACACCGTTGCGGCCGTCTGCAGGATTGCCTGGCGGCGCGCCGGATCGCGGCGGGGACGAGGCTGAGGGTGCAGGTCAGTCGCGGTTGCCATGGTGTAACTCCGGAGTATACACTTCGCCTCGATGAGCAACTTGCAACTGCGTTGGTCCGAAGGCGAGCTCCTTGCCGACCACGACGTCGCGGCGCCGCTCGTCGCGGGCGGCGTCCGGTGTCATGGTGGCTTCGCCGACGACGGTCGCTATCTGCCGCCGCGCACCAAGTACCGCGTCCCCGCGATCGAAGCGTGGCAGCAGTCGCACCGCGAGCTGTTCGGCACGGAAATTCTCGACGCACCGATCGACACGTGGCCGGAGCCGTATCCCAACATCGCGCAGACGAAGTATCTGCTGCGGGAGGGCGTGCGCGAGCCGACCATCACGCTGTTGACGCGCATCGGCACCGTCGAGGGCTTCGGCGCCATGATCCGTCACGCCAAGATTGGCGACTGCCAGCGGTGCTTCGTCGAGTCGATCGACGGCACCGCGATCACACATCTCGAGTCCGGTCTGTTCGAAGCGCACGCGCGGGACGAAGCCGGGTGGGAGGAAGAGGCGGGCCACAAGCAGATGTGGTTCGCGGCGCGCGACGTCGCGTTCGAGCATCCGGTGACCGACGACGAAACCGAGACGATGCTGGTCCGCATGGGCATCGCTCGTCCGGACGGCAAGCAGCCTTCGCCCGATGAGCTGCGCGCGGCGGCCGAAGCGATGCGGCGATTCCCGGATCTCGACCTGCAGCTCGAGATGACGATTCGCAGGATGCTCTCGATCCTGTTCATCGAGATCTCCGCGTTCCACACGTTCGCATGGGCCGAGGCCGTGCTCTCCGACGACGCGCTCGTCGCCGATCCCGAGAACGCCGCCGGCCTCGTACGTTGCATCCGTGC
>JBKPCL010000102.1:0-10683 GCA_046727335.1 Actinomycetota bacterium | reverse complement strand
CCTACTGGCTGCGCGACACGATCCCGGGCGTGGTCGACGTTGTCGAGATCGAAGGCGCCAAGCTCTTCTTCCCCGACGAGCGGGCGTCCGATCTCGTGCCGCACTTGCAGCGAATCTGGGCCGCGCCTGACCGCGACACACGCGTCGCGTCCTGACATTGCGGCGAATCTCCGCCGCGCTCGGGAGTGCAGTGTTCTTCGCGCTCGCGCCCGGGGTCGTGGCCGGCATCCTGCCGTGGTACATCACGACGTCGAGCGCACGCCCCGCAGAGTCGCACCTGAGGCTCGTTCCGGGCGCAGGCATCGCGCTGATCGTCGCCGGCGTCGCGGTGTTGATGCACGCCTTCGTGAGGTTCGTTGTGCAAGGCATCGGAACGCCTGCGCCGGTCGCGCCCACGCAGGAGCTCGTCGTCACAGGCCTCTACCGCCATGTGCGGAACCCGATGTATCTCGCCGTCGTGTCGATCATCGCGGGTGAGGCGTTGGTGGTCGGTGACGCGATGCTGCTGGTGTACGGCGCCGTCGTCGGCGCGGCCATGGTCGCGTTCGCGCGTTGGTACGAAGAACCGGCGCTGAGGCGACGCTTCGGTGCTCGCTACGACGCCTATCGGCGAGAAGTGCCTGCCTGGAGACCGCGCTTGCAGCCGTGGCGAGCCGAGCAGATGTCGCGAACCGAATGATTCACGGCACCGTCAGATCGAACGAGTCACCCCGATGCGGTTCGTTGCGGGTCCCGTCGTGCACCGGCCGGCCGTCGACTCGGAACGTGAGCGGTGCGCCGCGCGTGCATCCCGGGATCGAGTCGGGACCGACCACGGCCAGGATGTAGCCGGAGTAGTTGCCAGTGCGCCGCGTCGACGCGACGCCGCAGCGGGTCGATCCGACGTACGCCTCGACGCGCGTCCCGGCGGGGTACTCGCGGCCGTCCGGATGCACCACCAAGCCCGTGAACTCCGCAGTTGACGGCGCGGCGCCCCGCGCCGCAGCGGTTGTGAAGGTGCCGTCGAACCTGACCGCATGCCCGCGCTCCGGCCAGGCGACGGCCTCATTGTTGTACACGATCGTGTCGTCGGCGAACGTCCACAACACGACCGACGCGCCCCTCTTGCCGCAGCCAGTCGATTCCGCGTCAGCCAACACGGTGATCGAGTAGTTGCCGTTGTCGACTTGAGGGAGCGAGAACTGGCACGGCGTGACGAGCCCGTCCCGGAGTACGACCGCACCGAGCCAGCGGGCGGTGAGTGGCGCACCGTTGACTGTGAGCCGGCCGTGGACCATTACCCGATCACGCGCTCCCGGGACAGCGTCGGCTTCGCGCGTGCTCGGACGCGGGCTCGACTCGAAGGTGCGATCCAGCTTCCGAAGATCGGCCGCCATGACATTGGTGCCGCGCGGCTTCACGCCGCGTCCGACCCACGCCCCAGGGCTTCGAGGGCGCTCACCCATTCCTTGCTCGAGAACCCACAATGACTCGGGTCACGTATCACGCGTTGCACGAGGAGGTCACCCTTGCCGGCGGTGTCGACCCGCTCGCGAAGGATGCGCGCTTGGTCAATAGGCACTTGGCCGTCGCCGGTGCTGTGCAATGTCAGCAGCGGCATCCGCAGCTTGCCGGTCGTCTCGTTGCCTGCGAGGAAGCTGCGTTGCGACAGAGGATTGGTCCGCAGACGGATGACCGCACGATTGAACGCGTCGCTCGTCACGCTGGCTCTCGGGCCAAGGTTGTACTGCGCGAGGCGGTTCTGCGCCAGACCGGCCGCGACGAGCAACTCGGCGCGGTGCCAGTTCGTGTCCTCCTCGGCACGAAAGCCCTCGCGATCGAACGCGCGGCGTCCACCGGTCAACTCGATCATGAGGTTCTCGAAGCGCCTTGCCGAACGCGGCGCGCGCAACGCAGGACGAATTCGATCCTGAATGAGAACGCCGATACCCGTGCTCCGGTCGTACTCCCTCTGGCTGACCCCCGCGACGTACGCACCGGCGAGGAAGAAATCGGACTCGCTCATGATCGCCGGCGTCAAACCGGCACTGCCGCACAGAGCCAGTGCGCCGTCGAAGCGATCGCCGTAGCGTTCGGCCGCAATGTTGGTCGCCATGCCGCCCATCGATTGGCCGGTCACATACGTCCGAGTCGGCCGTCGATATTTCCGCACGATGTAATCCCAGAGCGCGGCAGTCTCATCGGCCGCACGGCCGGGAATCATCGACGTGCTGCTGAAGCTCGACGCGCCCCACGCGTACCCGTGCCCGATGAGATAACGGCGAATCGCGGGCGCCGAGACCCGTGCCTCCGGCGCGAGCTCGCCATAGCCGTGCATGTACAGGACCAGTTGCCCATTCCAATGCGCCGGGATCTCGAGCTGATATGCAGCACCACCGAGGCGTCCGTAGTCGGCACGCGCGCCCGGCAGCGCGGTGAACCTCGGATCGCCGAGGGTCACGCCGTCGGGCTGAGAGCGGACGCGTACCGGTGCCGGCAACGCACGATCAGATCGCGTGGTGTTGGAAGCAGAGCGCGTGGCGTCGCTGCCGCCCGAGCATCCCGCGACCACGACTAGCAACGCGATCGAAACGATCGACACGGATCGGCGCGCGCCGGACATGCGCGCTACGACTCGGCGCGCAAGAGTCGGAAGACTTGCTTGAGCGCGTCGACGTAATCCGTCGCCGGTCGCTGTCCTCGCGGCACGAGGCGCTGCAGTGCGACTCCTTCCATCAGCGCGAATGCGAAGTCGCGGCCGATGTCATACAGCAGCGGATCGCCACCGTCCTCCGGAGGAAACAGCTGGAGGAACATCGCGCGGCTCTCCTCGGTGAAGCGCAGGTCCATCTCGGTGACCGCGGCGGCTAGCTCGGGATCAGTCCGCGCCGCGATCCACAGCTCGACCCACGCGGCGAACGCCGGACCCTCGAACATCGACCACAACAAGTCGGCGGCAGCATCGAGCCGGTCGGCGTTCGGATCGAGCCGCGCAAACGTGTCGCGGAACTCCGCCAATCGGCGGTCGAGCAGGTGCTCAACGGCTGCCGTCAGGAGCTGTGACTTGGTGGGGAAGTGGTGCAGCTGAGCGCCGCGGGACACGCCGGCCCGGCGCGCCGTTTCGATAGTGGTCGTCGCCGCATAGCCCCGCTCCACCAGGCTCTCGAGGGCCGCATCGAGCAGGGCCGTCCTCGTTGCGACGCTTCGGGCCTGCACGGGCCGGACGCTGGTGAGTGCCGTCACCTGCACGTTCTAAGCCCGCGGAAACCAATCAGTCAAGCCTGATTGTTTTGCCGCATTGCCCTGGCGACGAGCGCGGACGACAGTGATCGGCCAGGCCGGTTGATCACTTCGGGGGGACGCTTTGAAGGTTTCGTCGCGTCGCGCGTCGATCGTCCTCAGCACGGTGCTGGTGCTGCTCGCCGCCGCGTGCAGTTCCTCGAGCAGCGCGTCGAAAACGAGCAAGCCACGCACCGGTCGTCGGCCACCCGAACGCGTGGTGACGATCAATGGGGTCACCGGCCCGGGCCCTGCGCAATACAACCGCGTCCGCGTGCTCGAGATCGGAGCGCGCGACGCCAAGAACGTCCTTGTGCTCGAGCCGGGGACGTCGGCCGGCGCCGCATATTTCCGACTCGACGCCGAAGCGATCGTCAACAACGCACCCGGATGGCAGGTCTGGTCGATCGACCGGCGCGAGAATTTCCTCGAGGACCATTCGGTGCTCGATCAGTACATCGCTGGTTCAAGGACGCCCCAGCAGGTCTTCGACTACTACCTCGGGTGGCTCACCAACTCGAAGATCAGCCCGCACTTCCAGACGCCGCCCGACAGCTCGGTCGCGTTTGCACGCCAGTGGGGCATGAACGTGACCATCGGAGATCTTCACCGGGTGATCGAACGCGCCAAGCGTCTCGGCGGCAAAGTGGTGCTCGGCGGTCATTCGCTCGGCGGCACGATCACGACCGCGTACGCGACGTGGGATTTCGACGGCAAGGCCGGTGCCGAGGATCTCGACGGCGTCGTGTTGATCGACGGCGGCAGCGGCGCGGGCTCGCCGATCAGTGTGAGCGACGCACGGGCGCAGCTCCAGAAGCTGTCGACGGGATCACCGTTCATCGACCTGGTCGGACTCGGGCTGCCGTGGTCGGCGGGCGTCTTCAACGCGCTGGGTTCGAACGCGGCGGTGCACGACCCAAACGGCGCGAGCCTCGCGTACAACTGGTCGCCGTTCCCGGCGATGCTGCCGCCGCCCGTGTTGCCGACCAACGCCGCGCAGTACGGCTACGCGCTCGACACGAAGACCGGGCCGCCGAGCCTTCGGCTCGTGCAGATGCACATCGGGGAGCTCGCCGCGAGCGGCACGCCGCGCGGTTGGCACAACGACGGCATCACGCCGGTGGAACGTGCCGCCGCGGCTTCGCCGGCATCCCGGGAATGGACGGCACCTCGTGGTACCACCCAGCGAGGCTGTCGCTCGACGCCGATGCCGTGAACGGCGGAGTCGCCAACCCCGCGGATGCAGTGCTCGACGTGCACGCGACGCACGGCGACGACGCGCACGTCCCGATCTACGCGTTCGCGACGGTGCTCGGCAACCAGCGCGTGCTCGACGCCGCGAGCGAACTCGCCAAGCGGTCGAACGTACCGTCCAAGGACGTCACCCTCGTCGACCGCATCAGCACGTACGCACACTGCGATCCGATTGCCGCGTCACCGGATCAGAACGACTTCCTGAAGACCGTCGAGCCGTTCTTGCGCAAGATTGGCTGAGCGTCGGCTTGGCGGAGGGAGTGGGATTCGAACCCACGGTGGGTTGCCCCACACACGCTCTCCAGGCGTGCCGATTCGTCCGCTCTCGCATCCCTCCCACATCAGCCTCGGCCCCTGCCCGCACGGCCGAAGTGGCCCGCTCGCTGCGCGCATCAGGCTCCCCGGCGGCACCCAGGATCTTCCGCTGAGAGCTGCTTCCTTCCGGACCTGACTCGGTTCACGGGATCCCGTCGCGCCGGACCCGACGCGGCGCGAGCGGGCCACCGGGAAGGGTAGCCGCCGTCGATAGCATCGCCGGGTGGCGTCGCAGAGCCTCTACCGCAAGCATCGCCCCCAGCATTTCTCCGAGCTGATCGGCCAGGAGCACGTCACCACGGCGCTGCGCAACGCGGTCAAAGAAGATCGCACGAGCCACGCCTACCTGTTCTCGGGACCGCGCGGCACCGGCAAGACGACGACGGCGCGCATCCTCGCCCGCGCCCTCAACTGCCTGAACCTCGGCGACGACGGCGAGCCGTGCGGTGTCTGCGAGAACTGTGTCGCGATCTCGGCCGGCACGTTCTACGACCTCGTCGAGCTCGATGCGGCGTCGAACAACGGCGTCGAGGCGATGCGTGATCTCATCCAGAGCGTGCACCTGGGTGTCGGCGCGTCGAGCCGTCGGAAGGTCTACATCATCGACGAGGTGCACATGCTGTCGGCGGCGGCGTCGAACACGCTGCTCAAGACGCTCGAGGAGCCGCCCGCCCACGTCGTGTTCGTGTTGGCGACGACCGATCCGCAGAAGGTCCTGCCGACCATCCGATCGCGCACGCAGCACTTCGAGTTCACGCTGCTGTCACGCGAGCAGATGATCGCCCACCTCGCCGACATCCTGCAGCGGGAGAAGATCGAGTCCGATCCCGAGGCGCTCGACCTCATCGCCCGTCGCGCCGCCGGTTCGGTACGCGACGCGCTCTCCACACTCGATCAGGCCTTGGCCGTCGGGGGTGGCATCCTCGATGCGGCACAGGTGCAAGCGGCCTTCGGCGGCACACCGTTCGATCAGCGGGCCGCGCTGTTGGAGGCTGCTGGCGCCGAAGACGTCGCCGGCGTGCTCGTGCTGGTGCACGAGATGCTGGCGGCCGGGAACGATCCGCGCCGCATTGCCGACGACCTCCTGCGCACGTTGCGCGACGCCTTCCTCCAGGCCAACGCCGGTGCGCGCGTGCCCTACGACGGTCCTCCCGAAGAAGCGGAACGCCTGCGCGCGCTTGCGACGTCGATGGGCAACGCGGCGGTGGTGCGCGCCATCGAGATCCTCGGCGAGGCGATCGTCGACATCCGTGGGCAGGCGATCGCCGACCCGCGCCTCGTGCTCGAGGTCGCGCTCGTGCGGATCGCTCGACGCGAGGCACGAACGCGAGAGGAGACATTGCTCGACCGTGTCGAACGCCTGGAACGTCAGCTCGCCGGAGGAACGCCGGTGGTGCCCGTCGTGGCGCCACCGGCGCCACCGGAACGGGCGCCCGCATCGACGTCGCGCGCGCCGATCGCGCCGCGTCCTCGCGAAGCGAAATCCGCGTCAGGGGAGTCTGGAACGCCGCCAACCGACGACCCTCCGGCGCCATCCGCGGCGTCGTCGAGTGCCGCGTTCTCACTCGATGACGTCATCGAAGCGTGGCCCGACACGCTCGGTGCGCTCAAGGCGCCGCTACGCGCCGCGATCCAGGACGCCCAGCCGATCGCGCTCGAATCCGGCGTGGTCGTGTTCGGGGTGCCACGGCGTCGGTACGACGCGATCAACGAGCGGTTCCGCAAGGAGGCCGACGCGATCAAGCAAGCATTCGAGTCTCGGCTCGGCGCGCAGCCTCGGTTCAAGCTTCGTGCCCACGACTTCGATGCACCGGACGCGCTTCGACCGGCGGGGGACGGCGCCGCTGCTACACCGACCGACACGCTCGACGACGACGAAGCGGTCGACCTCGACGAGCTCGTCGACGCCCACGACGCGCCACCGACCGATTCCGTTGCGCGGTTGGTCGCGGACTTGGGCGCGGAGATCGTCGAGGAACGTCCGCACGACTGACGGACTCGACCGAACCGGAGGAAGGCTCGTGGCCAATCCGCAGCAGATGAAGATGATGCGCCAGATCCAGAAGATGCAACAGGACATGCAGGCCGCGCAGGAAGCCCTCGCCAACACGACGGTCGAAGCGACGGCGGGCGGCGGCGTTGTGAAAGCGACGGTCACGGGCGACGGCGAACTGCGCGGAATCAAGATCGACCCGAGCGTCGTCGACCCCGAAGATGTCGAGACCCTCGAGGATCTCGTGCTCGCCGCGATCACCGAGGCGACGCGCCAGGCAAAGGAATTGCAGGCAGAGAAGTTGGGCGCGGCGACCGGCGGTCTCGATCTCGGCGGCGCGCTCGGCGGACTCGGCGGCGGCCTTGGAGGGCTGCTCGGCGGGTGAGCATCTACGACGGACCGGTCCAATCGCTGATCGACGAGCTCGGGCGTCTGCCCGGTATCGGTCCGAAGTCAGCGCAACGCATCGCGTACCACCTCCTGAAGGTCGACGCCGAGGATGCGCGCCGACTCGCGCGCGCGATCACCGAGGCCAAGGAGCGCGTCTCGTGGTGCCGGCGCTGTTTCAACTACGCGGAAGGCGACCTCTGCACCTTCTGCCGCGACGAGCGGCGCGACGCTCACCTTGTATGCGTCGTCGAAGAGCCGCGCGACATCGTCGCGATCGAACGCACCGGCGAGTTCAAGGGTCGGTATCACGTACTGCAGGGCGCGATCTCGCCGATCGAGGGCATCGGGCCGGAGCAACTCCGAGTCAAGGAGCTCCTCGGCCGCGTGAACGACGAAGGCATCACCGAGATCATCCTCGCCACCAACCCGAACATCGAAGGCGAGGCGACCGCGATGTACCTCGCGCGGATCCTCAAGCCCCTCGGTGTGCGGGTGACGCGCATCGCGAGCGGTCTCCCGGTCGGAGGCGACCTCGAGTACGCGGACGAAGTGACGCTCGGCCGTGCGCTCGAAGGCCGCCGCGAAGTCGGCTGAGAGTGAGCGTCCTAGCGCAGTAAGAGCTGATGGAAGGTCGGATTGAAGCCGACGTTCCAGACCCACAACGCGCCGACGGCGATCGCAACGCCCGACGTCGGGAACCGCACTCGGGAGAACAACTGCGGCCGCAGGATCAATACGGCGGCCGCAACGAGCACCAGGATCCCTGCAGGGTTGTAGCGAACGGACGTCGTGAGGTGGCCGTGGATGGCGGCGACGCAGGCCCGTGTCATCCCGCACAGCGGGCACGGAACTCCAGTGAGCGATCGCAGTGGGCACACGAGTGTCGGATGCACCGGCAGCAACGGCCACGCGGCCGCCGCACCCAACAACGCACCGGCCCCGACGCGGAGGTCGCGTGCACGTGCGCCCGGCGCCGCGATCGATGCGGTCACCACCGGCCCTGCTTCGCGACGACGATGCCTTCGAGCAGGTACTCCGGATGTGCGCCGTACGGGGCACCGGCGATCTTGGGCCCGAGCCGCGACGCGAGCGCGCTCGCGTAGTAGTTGCGGACCGGCCAGGCGAGCGCGAGCCGTCGATCGAGAAACTGGCGAACGACGTTCAACTCGTCGGGTGCGACGGCCGACACGTCCCAGGTGGTGACCGCAGCGGCCGGCACGGTGATCGGCGCGGTCACGGACACGCCCAGACCCGGGAACCGCTCTCGCATCACTTGCGTACCGCCCGCAAGATCGCCGAGACGCTGCGAACGCGACGTCGACACGATCGACGCCGAGCCGACGAGATAGAACGCGGGAAGAAAGTCGACAATGCGCAGGATGTTGCGGATCGCGCTCGATACGAAGCGAACCGGCTCACCGTTGAGCCCGACGACGCGTATCCCCGCCGCCGCCTTCCCGGGCGTCTTCCCCTGGTTCAGCACCTCGAACGGCACGTCGTACGCGAAGATCACCAAGAAGGCGACGACCGCAACACCTCCTCGAATCCATCCCGATGGCGACGAGGCAAGGACTCCGAAGCTGAGCGCGAACAGGATGGCGAGCTGGATGAGGGTGTCGAGGAGGCGGGCCATGAAACGTGAACCGAGTCCCGCGAGCACGAGATCGAGCGTGATTCCCTCTGGCGTCGCGACCGTGACCCGTTCATCGAGGCGCACGTGGCCAACCTAGACGAGTTCGTCACGGAACGGACGCCGGTGTGGACGGAGTTGGACCGCCTCGTCATGAACGCGGGAGGTCGTCCGGCGCGACTTGGTGCCGACGGTGTGCGCCGACTGGGTACGTGTTATAGAGCCGTTGCCGCTGATCTCGCGCATGCGCGCCGGCGTTTTCCTGGCGACCCCGTGGTCGCGCGATTGGAGAGTCTCGTCGCGCGGGCGCGGCCGCTGGTGTACCAAACGGACTCCGCGGCGGGGTCGTTGGGTGAATTCGTGTCGCACGGGTATTGGCGTCGGGTGCGCGAGCGGCCTGTGCTGCTGTTGGTGTCGGTTCTGTGTCTCGCCGGTCCTGCGTTGCTCGCCGGCTATTGGGCATGGCGCGATCCGGGCCGCGCGAGCGGACTCGCCCCGGACGCGTACCAGTCGGTCACCGAGCCCCGCCGCGCGGGCGAAGATCTCGGCGTCTCGGTGAGCGACCAGGCGGATCTCGCCGCCCACATCTTCACCAACAACATCCAGGTCACCATGCTGGCGTTCGCGGGCGGGATGCTGTTCGGGCTCGGCACGCTCTACGTGTTGCTCTACAACGGGATGTTGCTCGGCGCGGTCGCGGGCTTGGCGATCAACGCCGGGAACGGACGCCCGTTCTTCGAGCTCGTCACCGCGCACGGCGTGTTGGAGCTGAGCTGTATCGCCGTGGGAGGTGTCGCGGGGTTGCGACTCGCGTCGGCGCTCGTCGATCCGGGCAATCGGCCGCGTGGGGTCGCGCTTCGCGAAGAGGCGCGCGCCGCCGTCGAAATCGTGCTGGGCACCGCCTTCTGGCTCGTCGTGGCCGGCCTCGTCGAGGGCTTTCTCACACCGGCCGGCACCGGGCTCGAGACCGTGCTCGTCGTCGGCTTCGGCCTGGGCGCGCTCTATTGGGGGCTCGTGTGGTGGCGGGGGAAGCCGGAGGAAGCACCCGCGACCGCCGAGAGCGCAACCGAAAGGTTCACAGCCGCGCCCGCGATTTGAGGCGCAAGTACGCGCGGACACACGCCTCGCCGAGCGCGCCGGGAGCGGCCTCGACGACCTGTGCGCCCGCGTGCCGCAGCCGAGCGGCGACGCGGCGCTTGGCGTCCAAGACGTCGAGCGCGACTGCGCTCGCGTAGACATCACGCGGCCGCTCGGGTGCGTGTCGCATGGCGGCGTCGAGGTCCGGATCACGAACCGATGCGACGACGAGCGCGTGTCGCCGGCCGAGTACGGGGACCGCGTCGATGAGCGACCGGGCGGCCGCCTCGTCGAGGAGATCTGTGAACACCAGCACCAGCGCGCGCTTGGCACCACCAATCGATCGAAACGCGAGGTCGTAATCCGAGTCGACGGCGTGCGGTTCGACGTCGAGAATCGTCTGGACGACGGCGCGACCGCCGTTGCGTCGGGGTGCAAGTCGACGCAGGATCTCGGCGTCGAACACGGTCACACCGCAACGGTCACCGACCTCGTCCGCAACAAGGGCCACCATCGTGACCGCGTCGACCGCCGCGTCCAAGCGCGTCAACGTCGTCTGCTCCCCCTGGAGCGGCGCCGACATGAGACGGCCGGCGTCGACGAGGCAGACGACGTCGCGATCCTGTTCGATTCGATACACGTTGCTCATCGGGCGGCCGACGCGCACCGTGGCGCGCCAGTTGATCTGCCGGACGTCGTCGTCGGGCAAGTAGTCGCGGATCGACTCGAAGTCGGTGCCGAGACCGAGCGGCCCGCGAGTACGCAA
>JBKPCL010000101.1:0-2897 GCA_046727335.1 Actinomycetota bacterium | reverse complement strand
GATGTGGTCGGCCTTGCGGATGTTGCCCGGGTTGAGCCGCAACGCCTGCACACCCGCTTCCATGGCCGCGAGCGCGAGCTTGTGCTGGAAATGGATGTCGGCGACGATCGGCACCGGCGAGCGGGGCACGATCTGCGCGAGTCCCTCGGCTGCCTCTTCCTCGTTGCACGTGCACCGGACGATGTCGCAGCCGGCCGCGGCGAGGGCGTAGACCTGCGCGAGCGTCCCTTCGACGTCGGCGGTTTTCGTCGTGGTCATCGATTGGACGCTGACGGGCGCGTCTCCACCGACGAGCACGCTGCCGACCCTGACCTGCCGGGTCTGGCGTCGCTCCTGCACGTCAGGCAGGTTAGGGCGTGGCGTCTCGCCTGCTGGTGGTTGTACGCGAAATGTTCACATGCGTTCGCGCATCGCGGTGGTGCCGGCCGCCTCGTCGTCCCACTCGTCGAGCGATTCATCCAGTGACTGGGGAAGCAGGTCGATCGTCATCGCCAGGCAGAGCTGACTCAGCTGGTCGACGAGGTCGAGCGACGCCACGGTGGCATCGAGGTTGCGCACTTCGTCACCGGAGAGCGCGGGCACGTCGACTTCGCGGATGAGCGGGTGAGCGCTCGGGCGAGCAACCTCGGCTTCGCCGAACAGCAACGCTGCCGGGCGGCAAGCCGATCCCGCCGACGAAGCGAACCCTCCCGCCCGACACCGCGCCGCCCGACATCACAGCCGCGTACAGCGCAGGGTTCAACAGCGAGTGGCGCGCGATCTGGGCGAACGCAGGATCCGACGGCCTCTTCATCGACGCCGACAACACCGACGGCGGCTCGTACACCGTCGACGATTGCCTGTCGCAACTCGAACCCGACTTCGCGGGCTCGTGGGACAACGTCGCCGATGCGCGTCAGGGCGGGATCGACGATGCGGACAGCGCAGCCGAGAGTCTGACCGTCGGCAACCGCTTCATCACAACGGGCGGCCGCATCTACAACATCCCGTAGCGCGGCCTTTTAGAACGGGTTAGCGATAGGGCGCGTGATGTCGAGGAAGAGGCTCGACAAGAAGATGAAGCCGAGCACGGCGACGACCGCGACGGTGACCGGCATCAGCTTCGCCACGTCGACCCGCACGCGCCGCCGTCGAATCGTCGACGCGATCTGTTCGTAGCTCGCGATTGCGATGTGACCGCCGTCGAACGGCAGCAGCGGTACGAGGTTGAACACACCGACGAACACGTTGATCGCGATCAGCAGCCCGACGACGGTGACCCACCCGGCCCGCACTGCGTCGTACGACAGCTTGCCGAACCCGGCGGGTGAGATGAACCGGGTGTTGTCGCCGCTGTTCCCGCCACTCGGGGTCTTTGACGTCGAGTTCGTGCCTTGGAGCGTCTGGAAATAGTCAGCGATACCCGACGGCGAGAACCGCTGCGCGAGCGCGTCCACCGACTCGTGCATGATCGTCGCGACCTGACGCGGCGCTTGCACGATCGCCTCGCCCAGACCGAGCCGCGGGATGAATTCCTTCGCTCCGATGCCGACGATGAGTCGCTTCTGCCCCGTCGAAGTGTCGACGGTGAGCGTCACGTCCTTGGTGACCGTCTCGTTGCCGCGCTGGACCGTGACGGCGACGTGATCGCCGGGCTGGCGCGGGTCGGCGCGAGTTCCCGTCACCGCGGTGTGCACCTGGTCCCAGTTGGTGATGCGCGCGCGATCGATGGCGACGACTCGGTCGCCCGGTCGCAAACCCGCGTCCTTCGCGCCCGCGCTGACCGCGGCCAGTGTCGTCGTCGGCTGCCGGTGTGCGAGGTCGCCGGCGATCCAGAGCACCGAGAACATCAGCACGATCGCAATGAGGAAGTGCATCAGTGATCCCGCGCTCGCGACCAGCACCTTGGCCGGATACGACTTCGCGCGATAGGTGCGCGACTCGTCCTCGGCCGGCACGTCCTCGAGGTTGGTCATCCCGATGATCTTGCAGTAGCCGCCGAGCAGGACCGCCTTGACGCCGTACTCGGTCTCGCCGCGCTTGATCGACCAGATGCGGGGGCCGAACCCGACGAAGAACTCGGTGACCTTCATGCCCGTGCGTTTGGCGGTGACGAAGTGCGCGAGCTCGTGCAGCATGATGATCAGGGGGAGGCAGAGGATGACGCCGACCGCGGCGAGACCGGTCGGCGACCAGATGCCCCACAGCACGAGCAACACGGCGAGCGCGACCACATAGACGAGGGCGCGCCGCACTTGCACGTTGACACCCTCGAACGGGTCTCTCACCTGGCACTCCTCGCCTGGACGATCGCACCGGCTCGCTCGCGCGCTCGCCGATCCGCATCGAGAACGTCGGCAATGTCATCGGCGTTCCCGGTTCCCGCGTGGAGTGTTTCCTCCACGATTGCCGCGATCTCGAGCCATCCGATGCGGTCGGCGAGGAATGCCTCGACGGCCACCTCGTTGGCAGCGGAGAGCACCGCCGGCGCGGTGCCGCCCGTTCGGCCGGCCTCGTACGCCAAGGCCAGGCAGCGGAAGGTCGCGAGGTCGGGAACTTCGAAACTGAGCGTGCCGATCGTCCGCCAGTCGATCGCGCCGTACGGCTCAGGAAACCGCTCCGGCGCCGCGAGCGCGAGCGCGATCGGCAGTCGCATGTCGGGCATCGAGAGCTGCGCGATCGTTGCGCCGTCGACGAACTCCACCATGCTGTGCACGATCGACTGCGGGTGGACGACGACGTCGATCCGGTCGAAGTCGACACCGAACAGCTCGTGCGCCTCGATCACCTCGAGACCTTTGTTCATGAGCGTCGAGCTGTCGATCGTGATCTTGGCGCCCATGTTCCACGTCGGATGCTGCAGCGCGTCGGCACGGGTCACCGCGCCGAGCTCGGCGATCGAACGTCCTCGGAAGGGC
>JBKPCL010000100.1:0-13043 GCA_046727335.1 Actinomycetota bacterium | reverse complement strand
CGTGCCGCCCCGTGCCATGTTCGTGCAGATCGACAACGACTTGAGCAGCGCGAGGTTGCCGGCATCGAGGAGGTAGCCGACGTTCTGCTTCCCGACCTGAAACACCATGTTGCCCGAGACGAGCGCCGGTGAGGTCGAGCCGAGGTCGAAGTCATCGGTTGCATTCGAACCGGAGAAGTTCGCAAGCACATGCAGTGTGGCGTCGAACTTGAGCACGCTTTCGCCGTAGTCGTGCGTCGCGACGTTCGGGTTCGGGTTGCCGGTTGCAACGAACACGTGCCCGGTGCTGTCGACGGAAGGGCCGGGTGGTGCCCAGATGGCGCCGAGGCCGGTGTGCGGCGTCACGTTGAACGCGAGCTTGCCAGTGCCTGTCTCGGTGACCGACACGAGCCATCCGTGATACGGCCCGCAGTCGCCCGCGAGCCCACCGAACCCGACGTAGATGCGACCGTTGGCGAGGGCGAGGCCGGCGCGCTGCTGGATATAGAGCGGATTTTGTCCGCCGCCCGGATCGACGTTGACGGACAGCAATCGTGCGCCGGTGTACGCGTCGAAGCCGAACAGCTGATGGTGCACGGGACCGTCGGCGACCTCGGCGACGACGAAGATCTCGTGTCGCGCAGTGTCGATTACCGCGGTCGACGTGATCCCGAGCGGGTCGATGTTGCCGCAGCCCGCCTGTCCGACGATGTTGGTCACCGGGGTGCCGACGTGGGACGCCCAGAGTCGGTGGCCGTCGTGCGCGTCGAGCGCGTACACGGTGTTGTTCTCGGTTGCCGCGAACACCCGACCCGCGAAGACGAGCGGCTGTCCGTAGACCTTTTGGTCCAGGGTCGCGGACCAGCCCTGGTGCGTCGGGAGGAGCGCCGGCTCGCTCGTGTCGTTACCCGTGTGCGCGGGATTGCCGTGGTACACCGGCCAGGTCGAAACCGCGCCGGCCGCGCCAGAGGCGACCGCGAACATCGCCGCCACAAGCGCGACGACCGCGAGGCGCGCAGTGAACTTCAACGGGCGGGGACGGCGCTCGTGCATGCGTCAGGTTCCATTCGATCGGGAAGTCATTTCGGGCAGCGCGTCACGTCGATGTTCGCGAGCCCGTTCGGGTTGTACGGATCGGGGTTGGCGCCGTTGCTGAAGCGGTCCTTCATCCAGCGGACCATGTCGTTCGCGGACGGGCCGATCACGCCCGCGTGAGTCTGACCGGGATAGATCCAGCGCTCGAGATCCTGGCCGATGCTGCAAAGATGCGCGGCCAGGATCTTGGTGGAGATGGGCGGGATCTGCTCGTCGGCGCCGCCTTGGATCATGAGCAACGGAACTGCGCTCGGAGTCTTGAACTGCTGCGGATCGTTGGCGTCGAGCACCTTGCGCCACAGCTCGTTCTCGAACGGGTCGCCCTTGCTCACGGTCCCAATGTCGACATTTCCCAGATGCTGGGCGATACCACCCGCGCAGTACTGGTCGAGCAGCGGGAGCAGTTTCATGCCCGCGGGCGTCAACACCTGCTCGAGCGGCGCTTCGCGGTCGCCGTACGCGGTGTTGAGTCCGCCGGCGGCCATCAGCAAGTAGTAACGGTACGGGCTGCCCTTCAGGAACACGTAGATGAGATTGAACTGCGAGGGCGGCGCACCGGCGACGACGCCTTTGAGCTGCAGGTCCTTGGCATACGTCGGGCCGATCTTCAGCGCGTACATCGCCGTCTGGCCGCCCTCGGAGTGACCCCACACGACATAGTTCGTGCTCAGGTGCGCACCAGGAAGTTGACGGGCGGCGCGAACGATGTCGATCACGTTGCGCGCGGCGCTGTCGCCGGCGATGTAGGGAAGCAACCCGGGCGTTCCTTCGCCCTGGTAGTCGCTTGCGGTGACTGCCCAACCGTGGGCGAGGAGCAGGTTCGCGAGTTGCGCCTGCTGCGGATCGGCCGGAGCGAGCGACGGCGCGCACTTGTCGGCCATGCCGTTGGTTCCGTGGCCCCACGTGACCACTGGCCATCCGCCGACCGGCGGCGCGCCCTTCGGCACCACCACCAAGCCGGTGACGGGTGTCGCGGCGTCGTGCACGGTCGTCGACACGTACATCACGCGGTAGACGTCGCCGTTGACGCCGGGTGCCGCCACTTTCTCCGTCTTCAGCAGATCGCCGGCCTTGATGGACGGCAGCGGCTTGGGAACGGCGTAGAACGCGGGCAGGCCGGCGGGCGCGGGAATGAGCGCGGTCGTCGTCGTGCGCTGCTTCGACACGCTGGCGTGCTTGTCGCTCGACGAACAACTGGCGCTGACCATGACCACGACTGCCAATGCTGCGGCCGCGGACCACCGGCGACGCTGATTGTGCACGTTTCCCCCCGAGCTCGATGCGCTGCGTCGGCAGCGTACGCACAACGCCGCGGCGAGTGGCGGCGGGCTCGCGGCCTAGTTGAACTGGAAGGTCGTGACGCTCTGGGCGGGCAGGTCGAGGAGGAAGCTGGAGGCAGCGGTCGCAGCCGGGCGCGAGATCGTCGTGAGGTTCTCGACGGCGCTCGTGCGGACGGCTCGACGTGCTCGCATCGAGCGCCCTCTCGTCGGGAGCGCGAGATTGACGGTTGCAGCCGTCGTGCTGTCGTTCAGCGCGACCACGGTCCAGGTCCCGCGGTCAGCGAACGCGAGTATGCGCACGCCTGCCGGCACGCCCGTCACCTCGTGACGGACCGCTCCCGGCCGCACGTAGCGGCTGAAGTTCCCGAACACCCAATACCGCTTGGTCGTGTAGATCGTGTGGTTGCCGTTCCGCGCATAGTTCGCGTCGTAATACAGGAGGCCGTCGTTCCAACCTGACCCGTCTCGTTTGGTCGTCACACACGACGGGCTCGCCACCGGATCACACCCGAGCTGCGACGACAGCGCGGTCCACCAGTAGTAGGCGGAGTCACCCGCGATCGTGAGGTCCTGCCAGATCGTGTCGGCCATCCACATTGCGCTCGTCATCGTCGGGTCGTATTGCGAACCGAATCCGACGATCGGGCCCTTGCCGTCGTAACAACAGATCTCAGTCATCCACATCGGCTTGCCGAAGCGGGCGCCGATCGGCGCGACCTTGGCGAGCATGGCGTCCGTCGGGAACTCGTAGGTGTGGTGCGCGAGCGCGGCCACCCAGGACGCAGCGTCACCCGAGCTCATCCACACGGGGACCTCGTTCACGAACATGAACGCCGCCGAGCTCGACTCGTCGGCGATGACGCGCGCCCAGCGCGCGCTCGCTGCGAGGGCACGACCGACGGCTTCGACGACCGCGGCCCGCTGTTCGACCGGTACGCGCATGCCCTCTTGGCCGCAGTCGGGGAAGCTGTTGTCAGGCTCGTTCATCGGACTGATGTACGACAGCGTGATGTGTTCGCGGTCGCGCAGATGACGCGTCACGTCGGCGAGGTAACCGCCGAACGCGCTTGCGCCGCTCGGTGCGAGGTCACCCCCGCAGCTGCGCGCGTTCGTGGTCCAGGCGGTCGGCGCACTGTTGACGAAGCCCGTGAGCACCGGCACGTGAGCACGGGCCGCGAGTCGCAGGAAGGTCGTGCCTCCCGGATCACGCGACCAGTCGTACACACCGGGGCGAACGAGGAAGGTCTGCGGAGCGCGGGTCGGGTTCGTGACGCCGACACCACCGCCGCCGATGTTGTAGCGATAACCGCTGAGCGCAATGCCGCGAGGTCCGAACAACATCCCGCCGACCGATCGTTGCACCGCGGCGGGAAAGTGCGCGAGGTCGATGGGCCACCACGCGCCGGATGCGCCGAAGCCGTCGATGCGTTGCGCCGCAGTGGCACTGACGGTCGCGGTCGCGACACCGGCTCGCACCTGCACCGTGGACGGCGGCGCAGCCTGCCGGTGTGTCGAAGACGAAGAGGAGGAGCAACCGACGCTCGCGACGATCGCGAGGACGGCCAACACTGTCCTGACCTTGTGCACGGCTACCAGGCGTACGCCTCCGGCGCGCGTCCGGGCCCGGGAAAGATCTCGTCGAGCGCTCGTAACGCGTCGGCGGCGAGTTGCAATTCGAGCGCGCGTAGCGACGCGCCCTCGAGCTGGTCCAGCGTGCGCGGTCCGATGATCGGTGCCGTCACGCCTTTCTGGTGCAGCAACCAGGCGAGTGCGACCGCGGCCGGTTCCTCACCGAGCTCGGCGCAGAACTTCTCCCACTTCTCGAGCTGCGCGCGCATCGACTCGTAACGAGGCTGCAGGCTCTTGCGCCGTCCGACCGGTTCGCCGCGCGGCGCGCCACCGAGCATGCCACCCGCGAGCGGGCTCCACGGGATGATGCCGACGCCGTATGCCCGACACGCCGGCAGTACCTCGAGCTCCACCGTGCGCGCCGCAAGGTTGTACAGGCTCTGCTCGCTGACCAGCCCCAAGAAGTTCCGGTGTGCCGCCGCCTCGTTCGCCTGCACGATGTGCCAGCCCGCGAAGTTGCTGCTGCCGACGTACAGCACCTTCCCTTGCTCGACGAGCGTCTCCATCGCCTGCCAGATCTCTTCCCACGGTGCGGCGCGATCGACATGGTGCATCTGGTACAGATCGATGTGGTCGGTCTGGAGGCGGCGCAGGCTCGCTGCGCACGCGTCCCGGATGTGACGAGCAGACAAGCCGCCGTCGTTCGGCCACGGCGACATCGGTCCGAACACTTTGGTGGCGAGCACGACTTTCTCGCGCCGCTCGCCGCCGAGGGCGAACCAGCGACCGATGATCTCCTCGGTCGTGCCCGGTCCCTTGTCGCCGCCGTAGCGGTTTGCGCTGTCGAAGAAGTTGATCCCGTGCTCGAGGGCGCGGTCCATGATCACGCCCGCATCCGCTTCACTCGTGAGCGGTCCGAAGTTCATGGTGCCGAGGCACAACGGGCTCACACGCAGGGCCGTGCGGCCCAAACGCCGGTATTCCATCGCGCACCTCCACGGACTGACGACGAGCTGGAGTCGCGAGCGACGCTACTGGCAGCGCACGTCCGCGTCGAAGCCCTTGCGGAGGTATTGCGTCATGAGCACGGGAGCGCCGGTGAAACTCGCGTCCGAGCACCCATTCAGCGCGTCCTGCGCGTTGTCGTACCCCGCGAGCCACACCGGGTTCGACGCGAAGTACCACTTGGTGTACGCGCGTCCACCAGTGATCTGCTTCCACTGGAACGACGTCGAATAGATGCCGACGCGCCACGCCCCCGAATCATGCAGCGCGTCCACCGCACCACGCAGCGCGGAGGTGTCGTTGAGCTTCGACTGCGCCGTCGGGCCGTCACCGTCGTCGAGCGCCTGCCAGCTGTTCATGGTCTCGACGTCGAGCCACCACCGCACGGCTCCCGCGCGCCACACCGCGTTCTGGCGGCTCACATCGTCGAGCTTCTGGATCGCGCGCACTGCCGTCCGGAACGAGTGCTTGGCCGCGTTCCAGCCGTAGTCGTACGCACAGCTGCTCGAGTTCGGATTCGACACGCGGCAGACCCGCGGCCACGTCTGGCCGTACGGCCACAGCGACGTCTTCGCCGGTCCGGGATTGCCGGTGTTCGTGTAGAACGCCGGCCCGTACGACGTATACCCGCGCTTCGCCCACGCGAGTTGTTGGACGAGGCACGGGTTCTTCGTGAACGCGCGTCCTCCGTTGACACCGACCACGCCGAACGCGTGGCTGGACGGCAGCCGCATCCCGCACTGTGGATAGCTGATGTCATTGCCGACGGTCGCGGACGTCGCTCCCGCCGGCATCGCGACGAGCACGATCGCGAATGTGAATCCGACGATGGTCGTGATGAGCAACGGCCGCCCCGTTGCTACAAGTCGCAGTGACATGCGGGTGTCCTCATGCACGTCGATGACGCCGGGCCGCATGACCCAGCGCTCCACCCGCGTCAGCCGCTCGGTCAGCGTACCGCCGCGCCTCGCGGATTGGCTAGCGCGTCCGTAGCGGCTCCCGTTCCGGCTCCGCGCGCTCCAGCACCTCGGCAGGAACGAGCCCTCGCGTGACCCAGCGGTGCCGGTTGCTCTCAGCCCAGACGAGCATCGGAGGGAGGAAGACGAGCGCACTCAGCAGCGCGACGGCGACGTTCAACGCGACGACGAGCCCGAAGTCCCGCAGCAACGGCAGCGAGGACGTCGCGATCACTCCGACACCGGCAACGGCCGTGAGCGCCGACACGATGAACGCGCGGCCGGTGCGTTCTGCGGTGACGTCGACCGCGTTGCGCGGATTCAGCCCGCGGCGTCGCTCCTCGACGAACCGAAGCAGGATCAGCGACGTGAACTCGGTGCACGCGGCAACGACGAGTGGACCGCCGACCGCAGTCATGGGGGAAAGCTTGAGGCGGAAGGCATACGCGAACAGTGACGCCGCGCCGACCGCGATCAACACCGGCACGAGCGACAGCAGCGCGCGCACGATGCTCCGCAGCCTGACCGACAAGAACAGGAACACGAAGAGGATTGCAAGGTACGTGAGGATGACGCGGTTTGCCTGCAAGTTGTCGAGGAGCCCAACACCAACGACCGCGAGCCCGGAAGGTGTCGCCCGCACCCCGGCGGGTGGCGTCACGGTTTTGCGCATCTCCCGGACGACCTTGGCGCGGGCGTCGAGCGAGCTCGGACCGGTCCGGAAGATGAGATTCAGGGCGCCGGGCGCGACAGTCGCCTTGCGCACGTCTCTCGGCGCGACGCCATACGCCTGTTGCACTTCGCTACCAGTCGGCGCGATGTGAGCCGCTCCGGGAACGTTCGTGAGATCACTGACGATCTCGACGATGCTCGACGCGGTGAGGAGCGTTTTCGGATTGGTGCGAAGCTGATCGCGTGTGAAGTCATCCAGGAAGCCGACACTGCGGTTGTTGAACACGTCCGTCGACTGCACGAAGACGCCGAGCTCGCTCGACGAACCCGTTTCACGATCGATCGTGTGCAGGTCCTTGATCACCTGCGAGTGTTGATTCACCCACTGGATGGGATCGGTCTGCAACGTCAACTTGCCCTCGACCGCGATGCCGCCGACGAAGACGGCCACGCTGATCAGCGTGAGGGCGACGGCGGCGCCTGCGGGGATCCCGCCGAGCCAGACGACGAGGCGCCCCAGCGGCCCGGCGCGGAAGTCGCGCCCTTTGGTCGGCGACTTGTACTCGCGGATGCCGAGGACGGCGAGGGTGCCGACAATGCTGTTCAGGCAGATGACGGCGATCCCGACGGCCAGGAGCAGCCCGAACTGGCGGATCATCGGCACCTTCGCGAACCGCAAGGCGGCGAAGGCGAAGATGGCGTCGAACGTGACGACGAGCAGCGCCGGTCCGAGGTTGCGCGCCGTCTCCTGGATCGGGTGATCGGCCCGATCCACGACCACCTCTTCCTCGACGCGGGCGTGCATCTGGATCGCGTAGTCGATGCCGATGCCCAGCATGACCGGGAGACCCGCGATCGTCACGATCGTCAGCGCAAGGCCGAGATAACCGGCGATCCCGAACGCCCACACGACGCCCACCGCGACGATGGCGAGTGGAAGGAGGCGCCAGCGCACGCTGAAGAGCAGCAACAGGATCACCGCCATGATGACGAGTGCGATCGCGCCCAGCGTCAACATGCCGCCGGTCAGATAGTCGTTGATGTTCTTGAGCAACACCGGCGCGCCCGTCGTCACCAACGAGGCATTGTCGAAATGCAGCGACTTCGCCGCCGTTTGGACGAAGTCGGACGCCTTGCCTTCGTCGGCGATCGATTCGTTACCCGGCAACCTCGTCACCATCTGTGCATGACGGTCGTCGGGGAAGTTGGCGCGCAGCGACGCGCGGATGTTCCCCTGATTGTCGTGCAGCAGGAAGTCGACGTACGCGGGATTGTCGAGATTGCGTTGCGCCGGCGGAATCGCGTTGAGGCGGGTGAGCGTCGTCAGGTTGTCCTTCGTACGCGCCGCGACACCGTTCGGTGACCTGTCGCGCGCTTGCGTGGCGAGCAAGATTCTGCCGGCGACGCTCTGTGTGGGGTCACCCGACGGGCTGCGCACCAATGCGTCCGTGAACTCGAGCGCCGTCAACGGACTGACGACGCTGACCGTCTTGCCGCTCGACCGGAGCTTGCGCTCGACGTCGCTCCACTGCCTGATGCCCGCGGGCGTGAGGAGCTCGTTGACCTTGTGGCCGTTCTCCATCGTGGCCAGCGTGAGCATCGCTTGGCCGCCGAAGAGCTTCTGATAGGCGACGCTGTCCTTGTAGACCTGGTCGCTCTTGTTCAAGTAGCTGTCCTGGCCGGTCGCGAACTCCAGCTTCGTGATGCCGTATCCCAGGACAACGGTGACGATCGCCCCAACCGTCAGCACCATGATCCAGTGCTTTCCGAGGTTCAGTCCCAACCAGGACCAAAACCGCCGCACGGCAGCTCCCTTGCGCGTCACCGGGCGGCCGGAGAATACCCACTACAAGAGTGAGCGTCGCGAGGCGGGTATCCCGCCGAGCAGCGAGCGTGGCCCGAGCGGCCCGGCGGCGAAGCCGCCAAGAGCGGGAAGCATTCTCCAAGAGACATTCGGCCTCAAGGCGCGGCTCGTCCGTATCGACGTCATTCCGTGGAGTTGGATTGCGAGCAGCCCGCGGCTGCCGCCCACGGAGGGCCTCGTGACTGAATCGCCGCGACGAGTGCGCCGGCGTTTCCGTGCGACCGATGAGCTGGTGCCGGCGCGCGAACAAGGCCTGTTTGCCGCTTCTCGACACTGGATGTGGTTCTCGGCGATCGGCGTTGTCGGCGCCGTGACGTGGGTGCTGGTCCCGGCGACCGCGTTCACGCAGCTCGAGGTGTACGACGCAGTCACCTTGTTCGCGTTCGCAGGCTTCGTCCTCGGCGCGACGCGTAATCGCGGCCCGGCACGCGACGCGTGGCTTGCCGCGTCGGCCGGTGTGGGACTGTTGGTTGCCAATGAGTTGCTACGGGCAACGGATCGACTCGCGGGCCGACACCCGTTCCCGTCGCCCGCCGACGGGTTGATGATCGGTGGTGCCGTCGTCCTCGCGCTCGCGCTCTCTGCCATGGCGCGGCGGCACGAAGCGGTTCCCGACCGGGGGAACATCCTCGACGCGCTCACGGTGACGGTCGCGCTCACGGCGCTGTCGTGGTTCACATTCGTGGAGCCGTACGCGTCGGACAGCAGCCTCGCGCTGACGTCGAAGCTTGTCGTCATCGCGCGACCGTTCTGCTGGTTGTTGCTGGTGTCGTTGACCCTCCGCCTTCGATTCGTCGTCGGACGCAACAACCGCGCCGTCGACGTACTCATCGTGGGGTTGGTCGTGACGGTGGCTGCCGATGCCGCGTTGGGCGTCGCCGGATCGGGCCGTACCTACCGCACCGGCGATGCGATCGACGTTGCCTCACTCGTCGGGTTGGTCTTGCTCGGCGCGGCCGCGCTGCATTCAGCGAGCGCCATCGTGCGTCCCCCTCCTCCGCATCCTTCGGGTCGCATCCGTCTGCTGTCGATGTTGACGATCACGGTGGCGTCGCCGATCGTGTTGGTCGCGGCCGGGTGGTCCGAGGCGCGGCTCACCGGTGTGACGCTCGTCGCGGCGGTGTGCGCCGTCGCCACGTTCGCGCTGGTGGCGCTGCGGCTCTGGAGTCTGATCGCGGTCGAGCGCCGCACCGCCGCCCTTCAGGGTGCCAATCGACTCGGCGCCTTGGTGCAGAATTCGAAGGACGCGATCTTCGTGGTCGACGTCGCCGGCCTGATCTCGTACGTCAGTCCCGGGGTCGAGCCGATGATGGCCTGCCGTATGCACGAGCTTGTGCATGTGTCGCTCGCGTCATGCTTCCCGCCGGACGATGGCGACGTCGTCACTCGGCAGTTGCTGCACGCCGCTCGGTTGCCGGCCGGACAGAGCATCGAATGGCAGGGACACTACGTGGATGCGCAGGGGAGCCTCTGCGACTTCGAGATGGTGGCGGTCAACCTGCTGCAGGACCGTGACGTCGCGGGCATCGTCGTGACGATGAGGGACGTGACCGCACGAAAGCGGCTCGAGGGTGAGTTGAAGCAGCGCGCGCTTCGCGACGACCTCACCGGGCTCGCGAACCGACCGCTGTTCATGGACCGGCTCGAGCACGCGCTGCTCAGGATGCAGCGGGCGCCGACGACCATCGCGGTCCTCTTCGTCGACCTCGACGACTTCAAAGCCGTGAACGACGGCTTGGGGCACGCCGCCGGCGACGCGTTGCTCGTGGCGGTGGCCGAACGACTGCAGCGGTGCCTCCGTCCGAGCGACACGATTGCCCGGCTCGGCGGCGACGAGTTCGCGGTGCTGCTCGACGACTTGGAAGGTCGCGAGGCGGCGCTCCTCACCGCGGAGCGGTTGCTCGAGACGTTGCAGATGCCCGTGCCGATCGGCGATCTCGCGGTCAACGTCCCGGCCAGCATCGGGATCGCCGTCGTCGACCAAGCTGCCTCGCCGGAGAGCATCATGCGCGATGCCGACATCGCGCTGTATCGCGCCAAGGGCGCCGGCAAAGGTCGCGTCGCAGAATTCGACACGTCGATGCGCTGGGAGGCGTACGCGCGGCTGCGGTTGCGGACGGAGCTGGCGCGGGTGGTGGAGCACAGCGAGCTCGAGTTGTTGTTCCAGCCCATCGTCTCGCTGAAGACGAACGCGATCGTGGGCGCCGAAGCGTTGTTGCGCTGGGAGCACCCGAAGCTCGGCACCATCCCGCCGCTCGAGTTCATCCCGATCGCCGAAGAGACCGGCATGATCGTCACGATCGGCCGGTGGGTCCTCGAGACGGCGTGTCGCGCGGCCGCGGCATGGAACCGCACCCACCAGCGCGACATCTACGTGAGCGTGAACGTCTCCGCTCGGCAGCTTCGTGAAGCGTCGTTCGCCGACGATGTCGTGCGCGTCCTCACCGACGTCGGCCTGCAGCCGCGCCAACTCATGCTCGAGCTCACCGAGTCGGTGTTGGTCGACGAGCAGGCCGCCGCGAACCTCATCAACCGGGTCGTCCCCATCGGTGTCGCGATCGCGATCGACGATTTCGGTACCGGCTACTCGTCGCTCGCCTATCTCCAGCGGTTCCCGGTCGACGTCATCAAGATCGATCGCAGCTTCGTGTCCCAGATCGAGGACAAAGGCATGCGCGCCGTCGTCGAGAGCATCGCCGCAATCGCGGGCGTGATGGGGTACTCGAGCATTGCCGAAGGCGTCGAGACCGACGCGCAGCTCGACGGCGTGATCGCGTTCGACTATCGCTACGCGCAAGGGTTCCGCTACAGCAGGCCCGTCGACGCGGCGACACTCGACCGTTTGCTCTACGCCGACGAGGTGCGACGCCGAGGCACGTCGAGCGCGCCCGCCGCCTCCTGACGGTCAGCGTTCGCGGATCGCGTCGACCAGCCGCTCGGTCTGCTCGCGCTGCTCGTACACGAGGCGGATGATCCAGTACCGGAGATAACGCGTCGTCGAGTTGCGAATCCAGATCACGATGCCGACGATCGAGATGCCGATGCCGATCAACGCGAAGATCTGCGCCCGATAGATGTCCTCGAACGTTCCAGCGTTGAACGCGCTCCACCACGAGATGAACGCGACGACGAACCCGAGGATCGTCAGGCCGATACCCCAGCGCTCGGCCAGTCGCTCGGGATTGGCGCCGCCCCCGCTGACCTTCAGCTTCGCGACCTCTTGCTCGAATTCGGCCAGGCGTGCGGACGACATCGTCCCGCTGGGCGTCGACGACTCGCTCATGACGGCGTCTCCCGATCTGAATGGTGGGCGATCAATGGTCATCGGTGGTCCCCTCCGAGATACGCCGAAGCGAGCTCGTCCGCAAGCGCGGCGGGCGTCCCCGTCTGTTGGATTCGTCCGTGCAGCATGATCCCGGCCACGTCGGCGATGCCGAGAATCTCGTACACGAACTGCTCGACGATGACGATCGACAGCCCTGATGCCGCGATCCGACGTACGTGCTCGTACAACTCGTCCACGATGATCGGTGCGAGGCCCATCGACAGCTCGTCGATGAGTAGGACCGCCGGTTCGGTCGCGAGCGCGCGTGCCATCGCCAGCATCTGCTGCTCGCCCCCGGACAACGTGCCTGCGGTCTGACGACGACGGTCGCCGAGGCGCGGGAATCGTTCGAAGGCGCGATCCAGCACATCGCTGAAGCGCGTACCGGTGAAGGTTGCCATCCGCAAGTTCTCGGCGACGGTCAGGTTCGGGAAGATGCCGCGGCCTTCGGGGATGAGGCAGATCCCGGTTCGAGCGAGAGCGTCGGACGACGTTCCCGTGACGTCGCGTCCGGCGAGAAACACACTGCCGGTCGTCGGCACGATCTGACCGGATGCGACGGCAAGCGTCGTGGACTTCCCCGCGCCGTTCGGGCCGAGCAGCGCGTACACCTCGCCGGCATTCAACGACAGCGACACGCCGTGCAGCGCGTCGATCGTGCCGTAGCCGGCGCGCACCGACCGCAGCTCGAGCACTGGCGTCACGGCGTGCTTCCCGCGCGCGTGCCGAGGTAGGCGTGCTGGACGGCCGCGTTCTCTTGTATCTCCTGCGGTGACCCGCCGGCGATGATGCGGCCGAAGTCGAGGACGTCGATGTGCGCACACGTGTCCATGACAAAGGGCATGTCGTGCTCGACGAGCAGGATGCCGAGCCCGCGTTCGGCAAGGCGGCGCAAGAGATCGCCCAGCGCGTCGGTCTCGTCCTCGTCCAGGCCCGACGACGGCTCGTCGAGCAGCAGCACCTTCGGCGCGATGGCGAGTGCGCGCGCCAGCTCGACCAGGCGAGCAGTACCCGTGGGCAGCACGTCAACCTTGGCGTCCGCGACGTGCGCGATACCGACCTCCGCAAGCAGCTCGTCGGCGACCGGAGTCGCATCGAAGCGCTCGTGCATCCAGCCCTTGCGCATCTCCAACGCGACGAGCACGTTCTCGCGCGCTGTCAGGCTGCCGAACGCCTCGAGTCGTTGGAACGTCCGCGCGATGCCGAGCCGCGCCCGCTGGTGCGGTCGCCGGCGCGTGATGTCGCGGTCCTCGAGGGTCACCCTTCCCAGTGCGGGCGCTTGGAGGCCCGTCACAATG
>JBKPCL010000099.1:0-7401 GCA_046727335.1 Actinomycetota bacterium | reverse complement strand
GCGCGGCGAGATCGTTGACCACGTCGGGTTCGGCGTCATCGACGATCCGTTCGGCGTCATCGAGGAGGTCTCCGACTGCCTGCGGGCTCTCGTCGGGCTCCTCTTCGACGGGCGGACGCGCGAGTGAACCGGCTTCGAACGTCGCGTCGATCAGCGTCCGCTCGTAGCTGGGACAGTTCTCGGGGCAGCGCCAGGGTGCTTCCGGCGCGAGGTCGAGGACGCAGAACCGCGCGACTTCGCCGTCCTCGTAGGTGCGGCTGGCGAAATGTCGACAGTCCTCGCGCATCGGCATTGTCCGAGTGTGCCAGAAGCCCGGGGGCACAAAGTCGCGGCAACCGCTCCGGGGTCTCGCGCAGTTCGCTCGCCGCGGTTATGGCGTGTCGACGTCAATGCGTCGTCCGGCGAGCGCGGCGCGCAGTTCGTTGAGCTGTGCGAGGTGAGCTTCCGCTTCGGGTCGCTGGCTCGCGGCGATGCCGAGGACCAGGGCTTCGATCACGACGAGTGTTGTGGCGTGGCTCGCAGCGAGGCCAGGCGTGCCGCGGCCGCTCTGGAGGATGGTGCGGACCCCAGGGTCGAGTTTGCGTCCGAGGGTGTCAGTGATGAGGACCACAGGGACGTCGAGCGTGGCCGCGTGTTCGATGAGGACGCGGACGTGAGCCTGGAGCCGGCCGTACGCCAGCAGGACGACGGCATCGTGGGGTGCAAGGGCGAGGAGTTCGTCCGCGAACGACGTTCCGGTGTGGACGAAGGCGGTGCTCGGTTTGCCGATCCTTTGCGCGATGAGTTGGCCGTAGCCGGCGAGATACGCGGACGGTCCGACGCCTCTCCAAACGACTCGGTCGGCGGCCGCCAGGACGGCGACGGCGTCTTGGAACGTCTGTGCAGAGACGTTGCGGGTGAGGCTCTCGATCGCGGAGATGTGATTGCGGATCGTTGCGGCGAAGAGTTCGTCGCCCGCGGTTTGTTCGAGGGTGCGTCGCAGCCGCTCGCCCAGCGGCGGATTGTCGCCGTAGGCGGCGAGCGCTCGTCGCATCTCCGCGAGGCCGCTGTACCCGAGGGACTTTGCGGTCCGCACAACCGTGGCGTCGCTGGTGTCGAGCTGCTCGGCGAGCGCGGCGGCGGAGAGGAGCGTCGCCGCCGGGCCGAGGTCGAGCAATAGCTCGGCGACACGGCGTTCGGCCGGTGCCAGTTCCCCGGCGCGCTCGGCCACCCGTTCCGCATAGGTGTCGGTAGCACTTGCTACTGACTGCGCCATAGCAGTAGCGTACACTACGCACGACCGGACCGCACCCAAATGAGGGTCTGCGATGCACGACGTTCTCTTGGTGACCGCCGCGTTCTTGGCTTCCGCGGTGGAGATGGTGGAGGCCCTGACCATCGTGCTCGCGGTAGCGGTCACGCGGGGTTGGCGCTCAGCCAGCCGGGGCGTCGCCGCCGCCCTCGTCGGCCTGGCTCTGATCGTCGCGGCCTTGGGCCCGGCCCTGGCGAACCTCCCGATCGACGCGCTGCGCCTCGTCGTGGGCACGGTCTTGTTGGTGTTCGGGCTGCAGTGGTTGCGCAAGGCCGTGCTGCGCGCGAGCGGATTGAAGGCATTGCATGACGAAGAGGCGATCTACGAAGAGGAAGTGGCGCTGTTACGCGCGAACAGCGCGCGATCGGGCCACGACTGGTATGCGTTCACGGTCGCATTCAAGGGCGTGTTCCTCGAAGGCCTCGAGGTGGCGTTCATCGTGGTCACGTTCGGCGGGACGCAACACAACGTCGGATTGGCCGCAGCCGGTGCCGGCGCCGCCTTGGTGGTCGTGTTGATTGCGGGGATCGTCGTGCACGCGCCCCACACGCGCGTGCCGGAGAACACGTTGAAGTTCGGTGTGGGCGTGATGCTCACCTCGTTCGGCATCTTCTGGAGTGCCGAAGGAGCAGGTATCAGCTGGCCGGGCGCGGACGCCGCGCTGCTCGGTCTCATCGCGTTCGTCGTAGTCGTGGCGTTCGTCTTGGTTGGCGCCGCGCGTCGACACGCAGCGGTGCCGGAGGTGGCCGCGTCATGAGGTGGCTCGCGCAGTTCGGCAAGTTCTGGTACGACTTCATCATCGGTGACGACTGGCGGATCGCCGTCGGTGTCGTCGTCACCATCGCTGTTGTGTTCACCGCCGCGCATCACGGCGCCAACTGGTGGTGGTTGCTGCCGATCGCGGTTGCGGTGCTGCTCGCGGCCTCGGTCAGCCTCGAGATGCGCCGGCGCCTCCGTTGAGCGCTGATACCGACACGTGAGCCGCGCGCTGCTCAAGTCAGTCGCGCCCGGCGCTCGAGCTCCTCGTCAGTCGGGTTGTCGAATTCGAACGAGCCGAGGTCGATCTCGCCGGCTCGCCGGTAGGTCGCCATGAGCACGCCCGTGCTCGACGTCTTCGAGTCGACGAGCTGCACGCCGCGAGGACTGGTGCCGCTCCCGAACAGCCGCTTACCGGGACCGACGACGACAGGAAACGTCCAGATCCGGAACTCGTCGACGAGGTCGTGTCGCAGCAGTGTCTGGATCAGGTCACTGCTCCCCTGGACGACGATGTCCGGGCCGTCTTGCGCCTTGAGCTTGGCCACAGCCTCGGCGACGTCGCCCTCGAGGAGCGTGGAGTTGTTCCACTGCAGATTCTCCTGCGTTCGCGAGGCGACGTACTTCTTGGCCGAGTTCAGCGCCGCCGCGGCCGGGTCGTCGACATCGCTGGCGGTACCGCCCCTTGCATCGCGTTCGCCGTCGCCGACGTGCGGCCAGTGTGCGGCGAAGATCTCGTAGGTCTTGCGACCGAGCAGCAAGTCGAACGGCGTCGCGAGCGTCTCGGCCATGGCCGCATACATCGGCTCGTCCCAAAGGTTCACCGCCCATCCGCCCTGCGCGAACCCGCCCGTCGGATCCTCATCGGGTCCGCCTGGTGCCTGCATGACACCGTCGAGGGTGACGAAGGTCGACACAATGACATTGCGCATAGGAGTGCTCCTCGACTCGGAATTGATCGGGTCGTCAGTGCATCGTGGCGGCGAGCGCGACGAGTTGATCGAGCGCGGTTCCCCAACCGTCGTGGAAGCCCATCTCGGCATGGCGTTTGCAGGTGTCGATGTTTCCGTGCATCGCCAACGCCGAGTACTTCGTGCCTCGCGGTGACGGCTCGAGGGAGATCACCGCGGTGAGCCGGAGTTCCGGCGAGTGATGCGACGGCCGGAAGCTCGGGCCAAGGTTGTTCGTCCAGACGAGCCGTTCGTTATCGATGACCTCGAGATAGCAGCCGACGTTCTCGCTCTGTTGCCCCTCCGGGGACAGCATCACTGTGCGGAAGATGCCGCCCGGGCGCAGGTCGATCTCGCACTCGGTCGTCGTGTACGGCAAGGGCGCGAACCACTGCTTGAGATGTTCAGGTTGGGTCCATGCGGCCCAGACGAGCTCTCGCGGCACGTCGACCTCTCGTTCGAGCAGGAGATCGAGATCGGGGTTCGGCTCGTAGATCGTGGAGGGAGTCATCACGATTGCTCCTTCAGGTCGTCGAGGTATTCGTCGAGCTGATCGAGACGTCGGGTCCATTGCTCGCGTTGTGCGGCGAGCCAGTGCTCGGCGGTCGCCAAGCGCTTGTTCGCGAGGTGATAGGTGCGCACGCGTCCGTGTTTGCGGGACCGGACGACGCCGCAGCGCTCGAGCACATCGAGGTGCTGCGTGAACGAAGGCAACGCCATGGCGAACGGGCGTGCGAGCTCTGAAGTCGCGGCCGGCCCGCGCCCGAGTCGCTCGATCACCGCCCGACGGGTCGGATCGGCGAGTGCGTGGAACAAGCCGTCGAGCTGGACCGAACGCTTAGTCATGCACCTTAGTATCGTGCCGACACGATACTAAGGTCAAGCCCTTAGTGTGCTCGTGCCGACGGCTTCAGCCATCGTGCGAGGTTGCGCACATAATCCTTGAAGATCTGAAGGCGCGCCGGGTCGTCCTTCATCTCGTGGGCGGGCTTGTCGGTCACGAATGACGGCGCGCCGCGGTCGATATCCCAGTTGTAATCCGCGAAGTGGTGGAAGGTCGACTCCGAGACGGCGCGCCCGAGTTGTCCGCCGTCCTCCGACGTTTCTCCGTCGAACGTGACGGCGAGGTTGAAGCGCCGGCCCGTCACGGCGCTGCGGCCCTGCGCGAGCGGGCGCGCGAACGACGCGTACTCGGGCGGTGCCGACACCGCTCCCTCGTGCGGATGTGCGGGAAACCATTCGATCTGGCCGCTCGATGTCGCGTCAGTACGAAGGAGCTCGTGCACCGGCTCGTCCGTGAACACGGGCTGATACTCCCCGTTGGCACCCGAGTGGAAGTTCGGCGGCGCGATCGCGGGGTTGTCCTGGTCGTCAGGTTCCAGCGCGTCAGGATCGGGATTGTGATCGTGGAAATGGTTCACCATGCCGATCGCACCGAGGCAAATGACGCACGAGCCGAGATCTGCGTGGTCGCGTGCAGTGAGCACTCCGCCGCCCTGCTCGCGAAAGCGAGTGATGCCCTCGGCGTCAGCTGGAGTCAAGCCGTCGCCAGTGTCGACCGCGATGAGCCACAGCTCGTCGTAGTCGCTGCGATCGAGGGTGCTGAGCACCGCGTCATCGCCTTCGGCATCGCGATCGCGCACGGTGACGTCGTGTCCGGCGGCGCGCAACTCGTCCGCGAGCAGCGAGAAGCGTCCGACGTTCCAGTCGTCCTCGGCGAACGGGATCGTCGTCTGGAGCAAGATTTTCGCCACGAGGTCACGATAGGTCGCTGGGCAACGCGGTCGGTTGGCCCGTGCCGTCACGAGATCTCGTCCGCCCGTCAGGGCTGAGGCATGTCGACCATGACCATCCACGGGACGCCGAAGCGGTCGGTGCACATGCCGAACGCGGGCGAGAAGAAGGTCTCTCCGATGGGCTGCTGGATCTGACCGTTCTTTGACAATGCGTCGAAGACGCGCTTGGCCTCCGCGGCGTCGGGCAGCGAGCAGTTGACGCAGATGCCGTTGACGTGCCCGTCGAAACTGCCTGTCGGATCGTCGGCGCCCATCAGCAGCTGATCGCCCGACATCAGCGCGGCGTGCATGATCGCGTCGGGCTTGGCGCCGGAAGGCGGAGGCCCGGCGTCGGCGGGCGCGTCGGCCATCGTGAGCAGCACGAGTTCGCCGCCGAAGATCTCCTGGTAGCGGGTGAAGGCTTCGCGGCAGTTGCCGGCGAAGGCGAGGTACGGACGGAAGGCCATCGGCTCGTCTCCTCGTTCGTGGGGTTCGTTCGGGTCTTCGGTTGAGAGACTTCGCCAAGACCGCGAACTCATCGGAGACTACGAGAGTCCGGCGTCGGGAACACCGAGTACGAATGGAAACCAGCAGCGGGCTGGACGGCCGAGTCGCGATCGTGACTGGTGCGAGCCGGGGTATCGGCGCGGTGACGGCCAGGGCGTTCGCGGCGGCGGGCGCGGCCGTCGTTCTGGCGGCTCGCAGTGCTGATGCGCTTCGCGAAGTGGAGCACGAGATCTCGGCGACCGGCGCCGAGGCGGTCGCGGTGCCGACCGATGTGACCGACGCGAACGCGGTGGAACACCTCGTCGACGCGACGGTCACGCGATTCGGTCGTCTCGACTTCGCGCTCAACAACGCGGCGGGCGGCGGTCAGGCGCCGACGCCGATGGTCGACCTGCCGATCGACGCGTATGACAGCGCGATCGCGGCGACGCTGCGCAGCGTCTTCGTGAGTCTCAAGTTCGAGATTGCGGCGATGCTCGCCAACGGCGGCGGCTCGATCGTGAACATGGCCTCGACCGCGGGCCTCGAAGGCGTAGGCGGTCTCGCCGGGTATGTCTCGGCGAAGCACGGCGTCATCGGTCTCACGAAGACCGCGGCCCTCGAGTACGCCGCTCGGAACGTGCGCGTCAACGCCGTCGCGCCGGGACCGATCCTCACCGACAACCTGCAGCGCGCGGGTCCCGAGATGCAACGGCGCGCGGGAGCCGCGGTCGCGATGCAGCGTGTCGGCACGCCCGAAGAGGTCGCAGACGTCGTCGTGTGGCTGTGCTCGCCTCAGTCGTCGTTCGTCACGGGCGTGACCGTTCCGATCGACGGCGGCAAGCTCGCGGGAATGCAACCGTTCGCGCAGATGGGCGGCTCGTCATGAGTTACCGCGTGCGCGCCTGCGCGGCAACGGTCAGCAGCGGCGGGCGCGGAGGGCGAGGTCGCGGCGGAACGTCGGAACGGTGACGCTGCCGTCGAACTTGATCGCATCGAGCCACGTGCCGGTCCAGGTGTCGTACCAGCGGCCGCACCACCTGCCGTCGACCTGCAGCGTTGCGCTCCTGATGTCGAGTTCTTGCGGCGCGTTCCACTGGAAGGCGTCGTCCTTCAACCAGACCAACAACGTTCGCCCGCTCCGCAGGCCGTAGGGCACGACCGCGCGCGTTCCTCCGGTCACTTCGCCGGCGAACGGCGCGAAGCCTTCGCGGTCCCACTGCACGCCGTCGACGAAACGGGCGAGAGCACCGAACATCGGGTAGTAGCGCTGGGGCTCGGCCGCGACGACGTTGTCCCACCACCACGGCATCGCGGTGCCGAAACCGCCCGACACGGCGCCCGCCCAGAGACCGTCGTGCACGCCGATGCCTTGCGGGTCGTTCGTCGTCGTCTCTACCGGACCGCGCGAGTCGACACCCAGCTCGCCGAACAACACCGGCTTGTCGGTTTTGGCAAGCCGGTCGCGGGTCCAGGTGACAACCGTCCGCCCAATGTTCGCGAAGGGCGGCAGGGTGTTCGCGTAGAAGTGGAACTGGGTGAAGTCGAGCCCGCCGTCCCGCCACACCGCGGGATCGTTCACGAAGATCGCGTGACTGGTCGTGACGAGATGGTGGTAGGGGTCGAGCGCACGCAGGCGGGCGGCCATGTCGGCATGCCACGCTGCGACCGGCGCGGACTTGTATCCGTCGGTGAGGTCGACCTCGTTCCAGAGCTCCCACGCGAGCAGATGCGTCGACCATCCCCATCGGGCGACGATGTAGCGGAGACGTTGCGCGAACAGGTCGCGCGCGGTCGCGTTCGTGAAGAACTCCGACGGTGAGCTCAGTGGACCGCCGTTCGCGACGTTGTACGGATTGTGCGCCCATTCACTGTTGAACGTCGTCGAGAACGCGCCGTGGTTCAACAGGGTCAACATCACGAAGATGTTGCGCTGCTCGGCGTCGTCGAACACGCGGTCGAGCTGCCATGCCCGGTCCAGCCGCTTCGTGTAGTTGCCAAGGCCGGTGTCGTCCCACTCGATGCCGAACGCCCACGATGGCATCCACACGCGCGCATAGTTCGCGCCGTGCGCGGCGAGCGCACCGAACCAATCGTCGTACGCGTACGTTCCCCGCTGGTCGTACCACCCGGTGTTCTCGCC
>JBKPCL010000098.1:0-9260 GCA_046727335.1 Actinomycetota bacterium | reverse complement strand
GCTGCGTGTTCTGCGGAGGGGACGGCCCCTTCAATCGAGAGCACATCTTCCCCGAGTGGATCGGACGCGAATTCGTCGCCACGGTCGGCGGCCCCTTCACAATCACCGATCGGTACGGCGCGCGTCAGCACCCGACGCGTCTCGAAGTCATCACGACTGCGATCTGCAGGGACTGCAACAGTGGGTGGATGTCTGCAATGGAGGCGCGCACAAAACGGCATCTCAGGCCGTTGCTCCTCGCAACGGGAAGTCGAGCGATCTCCCTGCTTGCACAGCGACGGATAGCAGCATGGGCGGAACGACGTGCTCACGCCGATCTGGCCCCCTCGCGATGAACCGATCGCGTGGCCCCTGAACAACGTCAGCTTCAACGACGAGTCCATTCGAACGCACCCGTCCGAAGTCAAGGTGCGAGCGGAGCGGGCAATGGGCGGTCGGTCCCTGAGAACACGTCGCATCTGAAGCACCGACGGGGCGACCGGAGGGCATGTCGGCGCGAGGATCGCTGCAGTGCCGCGCGAGCTGCTGTATCGAGCGACCTCACCCGCGCCCTGGGCCGCGCAGGCAGCGTGCCGCGGGCAGCCCGCGGTTGTTCTCCGAAGCTGCGGAGAATCGACGACGGGCGCTGCAGCTGTGCTTGATCTGCGTCGTGCGTGAGCTGTGCGCCAAACGCGGACGGCAGGAGCACTTCGGCGTCTGGGGCGGTCGCGCACGCGGGCACTGACGGAGGCAAGCGCGCCAGCTGAGCGCAGGCGACGGCTGAGCCGCGACTCAAGAAGTCGGAAGATGTCAAGAAGTGCCGAGAGACGTCGAGAGACGTTTTCCCAGGTCAGCACGCATCTTCTCAGTGTGCGCGCAGGTCAGGAACGCGCCCGAATCAGATGTCGTAGTAGAGGTAGAACTCCCAGGGGTGCGGGCGGAGTTGCACCTGGTCGATCTCGTATTCCTTCTTGTACTCGACCCACGTCTCGATGACGTCGGACGTGAACACGTCGCCCTTCAACAAGAAGTCGTGGTCGGCTTCGAGCGCGGCCAGCACCTCGTTCAATGAGCCTGGCACCTGCGGCACCTTCGCCAGCTCCTCCGGCGGGAGGTCGTACAGGTCCCGGTCCAGCGGCTTCGGCGGCTCGATGCGGTTCTGCACACCGTCGAGACCGGCCATCAACATCGCCGAGAAGGCGAGGTACGGATTGCACGACGGGTCGGGGCAGCGGAACTCGAGTCGCTTCGCCCTCGGCGACTTCGAATAGAGCGGGATGCGCACAGCCGCCGAACGGTTGCGCTGCGAATACACCAGGTTCACCGGCGCCTCGTACCCAGGCACCAGTCGCTTGTACGAGTTCGTCGTCGGGTTCGAGAACGCGAGAATCGACGGCGTGTGCACGAGGAGCCCACCGATGTACCAACGGGCGAGATCCGAGATGCCCGCGTAGCCGTTCTCGTCGAAGAAGAGCGGCTCGCCGCCCTTCCAAAGCGACTGGTGCACGTGCATACCTGAGCCGTTGTCCATGAAGATCGGCTTGGGCATGAACGTGACGGTCTTCCCCGCGGCGCGGGCGACGTTCTTCACCACGTACTTGTAGAGCATGAGCTTGTCGGCCATGACCGCAAGCGTGTCGAAGCGCATGTCGATCTCGGCCTGTCCGGCCGTGCCGACCTCGTGGTGCTGCACCTCGATCGGCACGCCGAGACGTTCGAGCGTGAGGATCATCTCGGAACGGATGTCCTGGTACTGATCCATGGGAGGTACTGGGAAGTACCCCTCCTTGTACCTCGGCTTGTAGGCCAAGTTCGGCGTGCCGTCGAGCTCGAATTCGCGGCCCGAGTTCCACACGCCCTCGATGGAGTCGAGGTAGTAGTACCCAGAGAATTGGTTCTGATCGAAACGCGCCGAGTCAAACATGTAGAACTCAGCCTCCGGACCGAAGTACGCGGTGTCGGCGATGCCCGTCGACACCAGGTACTGCTCGGCCTTTTGTGCGATGTACCGCGGGTCGCGCGAATAGGACTCGCCCGTCACCGGGTCGCGTACGAAACAGTTGATGTTGAGGGTGGGGTGCTGGCGGAACGGATCGACGACCGCAGTATTGGGGTCGGGGATCAGGAGCATGTCGGACTCCTGGATCTCCTGGAACCCGCGGATCGAGGACCCGTCGAAGCCAAGACCCTCTTCGAAGACGTCCTCGCTCAACTCGTGCGCGGGCACCGAGAAGTGCTGCATCAGACCCGGAAGGTCACAAAACCGGACGTCGACGACTTCGATACCGGCGTCCGAGATGAGCCTCAGAACATCACCTGGCGTGCGCTGCTCCACGATCGCCCCCTTGTTGAGCGTCCGTCTCCGCGACGAACGAACTGCTTCGATCGAAACTCAGACGCGACTCAGGCGGCTGCGCTGCAGACCGTCTCGGTGATCAGACGCGTGACGACGTACGGATCCATGTTGGCGTTCGGACGGCGATCCTCGATGTAGCCCTTGCCGTCGATCTCGACCTGCCACGGGATACGCACCGAGGCACCCCGGTCCGAGACGCCATAGCTGAACTCGTTCCACGGCGCGGTCTCGTGGAGACCGGTCAGACGGTGCTCGATGTCGGCGCCGTAGTTCTCGACGTGCTCGTGCGCGCGTTTGCCGAGCGCTTCACACGCGGCGATGACGGCGTCGTACGACTCGCGCATCTGCTTGGTCGAGAAATTGGTGTGCGCACCGGCCCCGTTCCAGTCGCCCTTGACCGGCTTGGGGTCGAGCGTCGCCGCGATGCCGAACTCCTCCGCGACGCGGTACAGCAACCAGCGCGCGACCCAGAGTTGGTCGGCGACGTCGAGCGGGCTGAGCGGCCCGACCTGGAACTCCCACTGGCCGGGCATGACTTCCGCGTTGATGCCGGAGATCGCAAGCCCGGCCTCGAGGCATGCGTCGAGATGCGCCTCGACGACTTCTCGTCCGTACACCTCGTCCGCGCCGATGCCGCAGTAGTAGAAGCCCTGCGGCGCGGGGAAGCCGCCGCCGGCGGGGAAGCCGTGCGGCCGGCCGTCCTTGAAGAACGTGTACTCCTGCTCGATGCCGAAGAGCGGTTCGAAGCTTCCGTACTTCTTCGCGACCGGTTCGAGCGACGCGCGTGTGTTCGTGATGTGCGGCGTCATGTCGGGCAACAGCACTTCGGCCATGACGAGCACGTTGTCGCCGCCGCGGATCGGGTCCGGGCACGAGAACACGGGGCGGAGTACGCAGTCAGAGTTCTTGCCCGGCGCCTGGTTCGTGCTGGATCCGTCGAAACCCCAGATGGGCAGGGCGGCACCGTCCGGCAGGATCTTCGTCTTCGATCGCAACCGCGCCGTCGGTTCCGTGCCGTCGATCCAGATGTACTCCGCCTTGAACACCACTGAGGCTCCGTTCTTTGTTGCTTGCGTCGTTGGTTTCGGGCGACGAACGCGACGCGCAGCGCGAGCTCGTCGCGATTCGCCGAGCAGTGTTCTGGCCGGCGATTTCCCTGCCGTTGCCCGATTGTGAACGCTCTGTTACTGGCCGAGCGCGGCCTCGGGGAGCGTACGCGACCGTCCGTACACTGTGCTCATGGAGCGTCAGCTCGAGTACGTGCTCCGGACCGTCGAGGAGCGCGGCGTGCGCTTCGTGCGGCTCTGGTTCACCGACGTGCTCGGCTTCCTGAAGTCGGTCGAGATCACGCCCGCCGAGCTCGAAGTTGCCTTGTCAGAGGGCATGACCTTCGACGGCTCGACGATCGAGGGCTACAGCCGGATTCAGGAATCCGACATGCTCGCCCGGCCCGACGCCAACACCTTCGAGCTGCTCCCGACGGACGATCACGGCGAGGCGGCCGTCGCCCGCATGTTCTGCGACATCCAGCTGTTCTCGGGCGAGCCGTTCGACGGCGACCCCCGCTACGTGCTGAAACGCAACCTCGAACGGGCCCGGGAGAAGGGCTTCACGTTCTTCGTCGGCCCCGAGATGGAGTTCTTCTACTTCCGCACGGGCGAGCGGGTGGAGCCGCTCGACGCCGCCGGCTACTTCGACCTCACGGCGCACGACCTCGGCTCGCAGCTGCGGAAGCAGACCGTGCTGCGGCTCGAAGCGATGGGCATCCCGGTCGAGTACTCATTCCACGAGAACGGCCCGTCGCAGCACGAGATCGACTTGCGCTACACCGACGCGCTCACGATGGCCGACAACGTCATGACGTTCCGGCTCATCACCAAAGAGGTCGCGCAGGACCACAACGTCTACGCGACCTTCATGCCCAAGCCGATCGCGGGCGCGTTCGGGTCCGGGATGCACACGCACCTGTCGCTGTTCGAGGGAGACGTCAACGCGTTCCGCGATCCGGGCGACGAGTTCGGCTTGTCGAAGGTCGCGAAGAACTTCATCGCCGGATTGCTGGTCCACGCCAGCGAGATCTGCGCGGTCACGAACCAGTGGGTCAACTCGTACAAGCGGCTGATCCCCGGCTACGAAGCGCCGGTCTACAAGTGCTGGGCGCGCAACAACCGTTCCGCGCTCGTGCGAGTGCCGCTGCCGAAGCGCGGCAAAGACGAATCGGCTCGCATCGAGTTCCGGGCCCCAGATCCCGGTTGCAACCCGTACCTCGCGTTTTCGGTGATGCTCGCCGCTGGGCTGAAGGGCATCGACGAGGGCTACGACCTGCCCCCCGAGGCCACCGACAACATCTACCGGCTCACCGACGAGGAACGACTCGCCGAAGGGATCACGTCACTGCCTGGCTCGCTGCGCGACGCGCTCGACTCGATGGAGCACTCCGAATTGGTCGCCGAGGCGCTCGGCGAGCACGTGTTCGAGAACTTCCTGCTGAACAAGCGGCGAGAGTGGGCGGACTACAAGGCGTACGTCACTCCGTTCGAGATCGAGCGGTACCTGGGAACCTTGTAGTCGTGTTCACTTTGCGGGGACGTGAGCTCGGGCCATGACTAGCGTGACCGACCTGTTGCTGGTGTTTCCGGATCCTCCGCCGCCACTGCTCGCGCAAACGCTCGACCTCTCGGGCGTGCGTTGGAAGTCGGTCGCGAACGCGGCGGTCGCCATGCAGTTCGAACCTGCCGACGGCTGGACCGGCGCCGTCATCTGCGCGGACGATGATCCCGAAGGTGCATTCGCCCTGTGCCGAACGCTGCGCAAGGGCGACAGCCGAGTGGAGTCGATCCTGTTGCTTGTCTCGGGCGCGCAACTGCACGAGCTCGAGCACCGAGAAGATCTCTTCGACGACTTCTGCCTGACGCCGTTCCATCCGCGGGAGCTCGAGGCCCGGCTGCGGCATCTGATGTTTCGGTTGGGGCGCACTTCGGGGAGTCCGGAGATCGCTTCGTACGGCGACCTCGTCCTCAACTTCGAGACCTATCAGGCCGGCATTGCCGGTCGCCCGCTCGACCTGACCTACATGGAGTACGAGCTCCTGAAGTTCTTCGTCACGCACCCGGGAAAGGTGTTCACCCGCGAGCAGCTGCTGTCACGGGTGTGGGGCTACGAGTACTACGGCGGCGCGCGTACGGTCGACGTCCACGTGCGCCGGCTGCGGGCCAAGCTCGGCGAGGAGCACGCCAACCTGATTCAGACGGTGCGCTCGGTGGGTTATCGGTTCGGCCAGACGCGATGGCCGGCCAGCCGGGACGATTCCTAGCGGCTCCGCGCAACTGGCGGGACTGAAGGCCCTGACCGGGCCGCTGCTCACGCCGGTTCGGGGTGGTCCGATGACTCAAAGGCGTCTTCGGAGAGCAGCCACGCGCCGATCGCGGACCAGAGGCCGCCCACGATGAACAGGCCGATCGGGCCGATCACGAACAACGCCAGCAAGATCGCGACGACGCCGAGCACGACGCGCAGACTAGTTGCCGAAGGGCGCGCCGAGATGAGCCCAGACCTCGATCTCGACCTCGGCGCCGCCCGGTAACGCGGCGACCTGGACGGTTGATCGCGCGGGCCGGTGATCGCCGAACGCCTCCGCGTACACGGCGTTCACGGTCGCGAACTCACCGATGTCGGTGACGAAGACCGTCGTCTTGGCGACCTCGTCCATCGACGCGCCGCAGTCCACCAGGATCGCTCGGATGTTGGTGAGCGCCTGACGCGCCTGCGCCTCGACGCCGGTGGCGATGCGCCGACGTGCCGGATCGATCCCGACCTGACCGGCGAGGATGATCCAGTCGCCGGCGCGCACCGCCGCGGAGTAGGGGCCGGCGGCCGGTGGCGCACTCGGGGTCGGGATCGGTTCGACGGCCAATGGGTCACCTCCGGAATCGACGTGCGGCGCGCGTGTTGCGAGCCGGAAACGTATCGGGACGACGGCCTTCCGCGCGGCTGGCGGCATTCCACATCGCGGCGGCGACTGCTGCGAACACCGCGTCGGATGTGCGGGCGAGTGCCGGACCGTGCTCAGCAATGATCTCGACGTCGACGGGCGGCACGTCGCGCGCCCGGATGATGCCGAAGGATCGGATGGTCAGGTCCTGCACGTCCCCCGTCGCCGGATCGACCGCAATCGACTCGCTCAGCACCCAGCCGAGCGCCATGTGCGCGGCGCCAATGGCGTACGACCGCAGGACGACCTCGTCCAGCGGATCGCCTGCCGCGATACGAATCTGCACGGCTGACACCGCGCCCGTCTGATCATCGATGACGATGCGCGCACCGGCACGTGCACCGCTTGGTGCGACAACCAAGGTGTCGAGCAACACGGGGTCGTCGGTGAGAGCGGCGCGGTTGACATCGGCGGCGTCGAGCGCGCCCTCGACGAGGACCGCGTGCTCCGCAAGTCCGCTGGCGCGGATCACATTGCTGACGGGCGGTCCGGTCACATCGTTCTCGTGCCAATGCGACTGCACCTCGGCGGCGTACGCGACGGGCCACCGGGACGCGAAGTCGGGCAGCGCGCTGCGCGCGACGACGCCGTCGATCTCGATCACACCATCGCGCCAAACCGCGGTCGCCGCGATCGGAGGCCGCTTCGGACCGAATCGCACGACGTCCTCTCGTGAGTACACGACGCGCACTGGCCGTCCGAGTCGATCCGCGAGCTCGCGCGCCGCCCGCGGCGCGACGGAGTCAACTTTGCCGCCGAACGCGCCACCGTTGGCGGCCGGCGACGCCGGCTGTCCGCCCGGCTCGCACCACGACGCGTCGGGCTCGAGATACGCAGGCTCAACCCACGACGTCGCCAGCCGCACGCCACCCTCGGGCACCGGCGGCAACGAGCCCAGGAACGGCGGACGGTCGTCCACGGTCGTGCGACGCCCTTGCACCTTGCCTGCCGCCGCGCGTGCTTCCAGCAGCGACTCGCCGACGACCCATCGGAGACCGGCGGCTTCCACTGATTCGGCGGGTGAGCCGGAGGGCAGCGGCACCGCGACGATCGCGCCGGCCGGAGTCGTGTCGTCGGCGAACGGCGCGCCGCCGAGCGGTACCCCGGGATCGACAACCTGCGCGGTCCCGCCCTCGAGTTCGGCGCGCCTCGCGGCCGCGACGAAATCGCGCTCGGTCGTATGCCCGACTCCCTCGACGGCGCGGTAGATCGTCAGCCAGCCGGTACAACGGCACAGATGCGCGGCGAGAGCGCGGTCGAGATCACGCGTCCGCGTACCCGACACGCGCATGAGGATGCCCGGCGTGCAGAATCCGCACTGCGAACCGCCGGCGGCAACGAACGAATCCGCCAGGCGTGTGCGCGTTGCGTCATCGAGCCCTTCGACCGTCGTGACGGCGCGACCGTCGACGCGCGGCGCCGGCGTGACGCACGCCACGCGCGGTTCGCCGTCGACGAGGACGGTGCAGCAGCCGCACTGGCCCTGCGGCGCACAGCCGTCCTTCACCGACAGCAGGTGCAAGCGTTCGCGCAAGACAGAGAGAAGCGACTCGGCGGGCTCGATGGCGACGTCGACTGCCGCGCCATTGCACGTGAACGCGACCCGATCGGACATTCGCACCTCCGCTTCGGCAGGATACGTGCGTGTCGATCCCGCGCCCGATCCCCGAGCTGATGTCGCGGCGGCGCTTCCTTGCCTTGTCGGGAGGCGCGCTCGTGCTTGCCGCGTGCGGAAGCAGCAAGGGATCGTCGGGCTCGAGCGGATCGACCCTCACACACGACCACGCGTCACCGACCGAGTTGGCGCCCGCCGTCATGTCTGCAGATCTCTACGCGCAGCCGCGCCCGCAACGATTCGCATTCGCGCTCGTCTCCAAACAGGGCTATGCGTCAGGCGGCGCAACGAAGCTCGGCGTCGCGCCGCGCCCGCAGACTCCCACCCATGTCGTCCCCACGACGCTGTATCAGAAAGGCTTGCCGGAGGGGCGCGGCATCTACGTCACCGAGGTCGTCTTCGACCGCGCCGGCATCTGGAACGGCGTCGTCGAGCGCGACGGCGCAAGCCTCCCGTTCGTGATCCAGGTCAGCGCGAAGGCCAGCGCTCCTGTCGTCGGCGCCAAGGCACCGACGGCGCCGTCACCAACGCCGACGCGCACGCTCGGCATGAATCCGATCTGCACGCGCACCCCGCCCTGCCCCTTGCACACCAAGTCGCTCGACACGCTCATCGGCAAGGGCCGGCCCGTCGCGGTGCTGTTCGCGACGCCGGCGCGCTGCCAGAGCCAGTACTGCGGCCCGGTGCTCGACGCGCTCCTTCCCCTCGTGCCCGAGTATCAGAGCCGCATCGACTTCGTGCATTGCGACATCTATCTGAACAACCGCACCGACCAGGTGCAGCCGACGGTCGCCGCGTGGGGACTGCCGAGCGAACCATGGCTGTTCACCGTGAACCCGAGCGGGATCATCACCGAGCGGCTCGACGGCGCGATGGGTCAGGACGAGATGCGCGCAGCGTTGAACGATCTGACCCGCACAGCATCCTGAGCGGAACTAAGCCGAGGGTGAGCGGCGCAGGTACCCTGCGCCGCCCGAGGCGGTGCCCGAGCGGCATGGCGCCGAGGAGACGAAGGCGGAGCCGACCGAAGGGGAGGCGTAGCCGAGAGTCGACCAGTGAGGGAGGCGCCAAGAGCGGGAAATGGCCTCTCTCGCTGCGCCGAAGGCGCAGCCTCTCAGGAGAAGGACTGGCCGCAGCCGCAGGTGCGCTGCGCGTTCGGGTTGTTGATCGTGAACCCGGCGCCTTGGAGTCCGTCCTTGTAGTCGAGCGACGCGCCGCTCAGGTACTGGGCGCTGGCCGGGTCGACCACGACGCGGACCTCGCCGTAGGACTCCTCGAGGTCGTCGGTCGCCTGCTCGCTGTCGAAGAACATCTCGTAG
>JBKPCL010000097.1:0-7455 GCA_046727335.1 Actinomycetota bacterium | reverse complement strand
GGCGAACGGTGGCCGCGTTACGCGACGCTGATATCAGGTTCGTCGTAGGCGGCGGGCTCGCGGCGTGGGCGCGCGGCGGCCCGCCGACCGAGCACGACATCGACCTCGTCATCCACGAGGACGACGCCACGCGCGCCCTCGGGGCATGCAATGCCGCGGGCATGCGCACCGAGGTTCCCCCCGAAGGCTGGCTGTACAAGGCATGGGACGGCGACGTGCTCGTCGACCTCATCTTCCGGCCCACCGGCCTGTGCGTGGACGACGGCTTGTTCGCGCGAGCCGAGGTGCTCAACGTCCACGCGGTGCCGATGCCCGTGCTCGCGGTCGACGACCTGCTCGTGACCAAACTGCTCGCACTCACGGAGCACAACCTCGATTACGGCCCGGTGCTCGAATACGCGCGCAGCCTTCGTGAGCAGATCGATTGGGAGAGCCTCGAGCACCGAACCGACGGCTCGCCGTTCGCCCGCGCGTTCTTCACATTGGTGCAGGAGCTCGGCGTCTACGACACGCGCGCGGCACGGATCGCGGGCGCGGCGGCCGCCCAATCGGTGGCCGACCAGGCGAGCAACATCACGCGGACGCAGGCCGGTGCATAGCGAAGAACTCCCACTCGAGTACCTGCGCGGGCACGTCGAGGAAGCGCTCGCCACCGACCCACGTGTGACCGAGCAGGGTTTGCATGTCGACGTCGTTGGTCACGTGCTCGTGGTCAATGGCACCGTCTCGACCCCCGAACGTCGCGTTGCCGTCGGACGCGTCGCACGAGAGGTCGCGGGCGACGTCCCGGTACGCAACGAGACGCATCTCGTGCCGCTCGACGAGCCCCACGACACCGAGGCGGTCGAGTGATCCGAGTCGCCGCGACCGCCGACGTCCACGTCGGGACCGACTCTCGAGGCCGGCTCCGCCCGCACTTCGAACACGTCGCCGACCACGCCGACGTGCTGCTGATCGGCGGCGACCTCACCAGATGTGGAACCGCCGACGAGGCGCGCGTCCTCGTCGACGAGCTGTTCGCCGTGTCGATACCTCGCTATGCGGTGCTCGGGAACCACGACCATCACGCCGAAGAAGTCGAGAAGGTCGTCGCGGTGCTCGAGGGCGGAGGCGTCCACGTCCTCGAAGGTTCGCATGATGTGGTGCAGATCGGTGACCGCACGTTGGGCGTGGCGGGAGTGAAGGGCTTCGGCGGTGGCTTTCCCGGTGCATTCGCGAGCGAGTTCGGCGAGCGGGAGATGAAAGCGTTCGTCCGGCACACGAAGGACGTCGCCGGCCGCCTCGGTGAGGCACTGAGCGCGCTCCACACCGATGTGCGCGTCGCGCTCCTCCACTACGCGCCGGTAGAGGAGACACTGCGCGGCGAGCGACTTGAGCTGTACCCATTGCTCGGCAGCTACCTCCTGGGCGAGGCGGTCGATGTGGCCGGCGCCGATCTCGTCGTCCACGGCCACGCGCACAATGGCAGCGAGCACGGCACGACGCCGGGTGGGACGCCGGTACGCAATGTCGCGCAGCCCGTCGTCGGGAGCGCGTACAAGGTCTACGCCGTCGGCTGACTCCGGCCCCGCCGGCGTAGCGACTCACCGAGCAGCAAGAGCGCCACCGCGCCTCCACCCAAGACGCCGGCGGCGATCCACCCCGGACTGGTCGAGTGTGATCCCGAGCGCCGTGTCGCCGCCGGTTTCCCGTGATGTCGACCTTGTCGAGGCGCAGCAGCTGCATCACGCCGCCGGCGCGGTACCGCGCGCTGGATCGAAGGTCGACGGTCGCGCCGGGCGGGACCGATTTGAAGAACGTGTTGAGCTCGTTCGTGACGTCCCGCTTGCCGGAGCTGTCGATGCCGTCCGGGGGCGCGATCCGCGCGACAGCGCGGGCGGGGATGCATCGGGCCCGAGGCGAGCTACGCGCCGATGGAGGCGATCGCGGCAAGGACGAAACGCAGCAATTCCTCGCTTGGTGTAATGGTTGGCGTGCGTCACCTTGTGCGAAGGCGTGCCCGGTATGAAGAACGGCAAATGTGGTGCAGTAACCGTGAAGTAGATGATCCCGACAGCCAACAGCACGACCCCGATCACCACGAGGATGACCGCAAGCGGCTGCACTCCTGACTTGTACCTGGCCCAGCCATGAGCGCGCACCATAACGCGCTCGTCTTCGGCCAGGCGAGAACCCCCGCGGCCATCGACTAGAAGCAGACCGTGCTCGTTCAGGGTCCTCACCGGGTACGCATCCGACTCGCCGGTCAGCCGCCCATCGAGCGCGACCTCGGCCGCGCGGGCGCCGTCTCCGTGCCACCGCTCGAGCTCGAGGTCGACGCCGATGACACACATCTGCGCTGGGCGCTCAGGAACGACGGCGCCGAGTCGGTATCCGTTGACGCCGTCGGCGTCACGTTCGACGCCGGTCGGGCCGATGCCGACGATGCGCCCGTCATGCTCGCCCACGGCTATCAGTCATGGTCACCGACGCGTGCTGTGCGACTCGGCATCGACACCGACCCGTCCCGGACAGCCGGAAGTATCGACCTCGTGCGCGCAGCATTTCATGCGGATCCGAGCGTTGCAGAGGCCGGCGAACTACGTGCCGAACAAGTGACGGTGCTCGCCTGCGGAAAGGCTCCGTTGCGCTGCCTCGGCTTCGACGGCGGGGACCGGCACGCGGGAACCATCCGCGCTCGAATCATCGATGGCCGCATCGAGATCACACTCGAGGCGTGGCTCGGTGGCGCGGTGCTGCCGCCCGGTTCGCGTCGGGAGTTGCACAGCGTCACCGTCGACGAAGGCGATGACGCGTCCGCGTTGCTCGAGCGCTGGGCGCAACGGGTCGGCACCTTCGCCGGCGCAAGGGTCGAGGCGCCGTTCCTCGTCGGCTGGTGCTCCTGGTACCAGTACTTCCACGACGTCACCGAACACGCGCTGCTCGAGAACCTTGCGCGCGCCGGCGACTGGCCCTTTGACGTCTTCCAGCTCGACGACGGCTTTCAACGCGCGATCGGCGATTGGCTCGTGTGCAACGACAAGTTCCCGGCGGGCATCGAAGGCGTCGCCGCCGCGATCGCCGCGACCGGTCGCATTCCGGGTGTCTGGCTGGCGCCGTTTCTCGTCGCACCCGATTCGGAGGTCGCCCGCCGGCATCCCGAGTGGCTTGCACGCGCGCCCGCAGGCGAGCGATTCGCCATCAGCATGTACAACGACGCGTGGGGCGGCGTCATGTGGGAACTCGACACGACCCGCGACGACGTCCTCGCGCACCTCGAATCGACCGCGGGCGCGCTGGTCGACGCCGGATACCGCTACCTCAAGCTCGACTTCACCTTCTCGGCGGCGATGCCTGGCCGGTACGCCGATCCGACCCGGACTCCGGCCGAGCGCCTGCGCGCGGGCTACGACGCGATTCGACGCGGCGCCGGCCCTGAGGTTGTCATCCTCGGCTGCGGTGCGCCGCTCGGCGCGGTCGTCGGCGTGGTCGACGCCATGCGAATCGGCGCAGATGTCGCGCCCTGGTGGGAGACGCGGCCGGACGCAATCGAGCGGCAACCCGGCTACGCAGATGCAACACCGGCCACGCGCCACGCGTTCGAGAGCACGTGCGCGCGCAGCTTCATGCATCGCCGGCTCTGGTCCAACGATCCTGACTGCGTCATGCTGCGGCGCGAGAACACCGGGCTTTCGGCCGACGCCATCGAGATGTGGGCACGGACGGTCGGCCAGTCGGGCGGCCTCATCCTGGTCTCCGACGACCTCTCGCTGCTCGGCGACGCGCAGCGGCAGCTACTCGACGAGGTGATCAGCCTCGGACGCGCGGCCGACGCGTCCGCCCTCGCGGGCGCGCCGGCGCGGTGTCGCGGTTTGCTCGATCCCGAAGGCGGCGTGGAAGGGCTCGCGGTATCGAGCTGAGCGCTCAGACTCAGTGCGTCATCGCGGCGCGTTCCGTGTGTCGAACCCGACGCCTCCGCTCTGGGAAGACGACCGGAGCGAACATCGTGGCCAGGATCAAGATCGAACCGGCGATGATGTCCACCCAGCCGCTGCGGTGTGTCACCGCGAGCCACCGGTGCAGATCACTCTGCCAGGCATTCGCCACCACCACGATCCCGAACACCAAGGCGACGACGCCTAGCAGCGCCATCAGCGACCGCACCCCTCCAGGAACGACGGACGCGAAGATCAACAAGGCACCGAACCCGATCTCGATGACGCCGAGCAGCGGGCTGTGCGGCAAGTGCCACACGATCCGCTGCGGTGTGTAGATGTGGTCGGTGTGGAAGCCGGTCTTGGCCACCGCGACGATGCCGAGGACCACATAACCGATCCCGATGATGAGACCGATGATCTGAGCCGGGCTGAAGGGCACCGGCGCCAACGTCGTACGCGTACCCTCTTCCTCCTCGTAGACGCGGTCTCGGTGATCGACGGTGTCGTCGACAGGCTCGTCGCTTCTCCGACTGCGCATTGCGTTTTCCTCCTGACAAACGCCCGCGTGGTCGCGATACCCGCGGAGCGGAAAGCGCAAGCAGCCGAAGGGCACCCGTCACCAGACGGCGCGGAGCGCCGGTCAGGAAAGCACGTCTTTGGTGCTGAAGCGGGCCCATGCCGCGGTCGCAAATACCGCGATGTAGGCGATCTGCACTTCGAGATTCTTGGTGATCTCCGTCCATCGCACGGGTGAGCGCAGCAGGTCTCCGAAGGACAACCAGTAGTGCGTCAACAGCCACGGGTGTATGACGTGGAGTTGGGGTACTGCATCGAGCACGCCGCTGAGCACGGCGATGCCCGCGGTCGCAGCCATCGCGCCCACCGGTGCATCCGTCAGCGTTGAGATGAAGACGCCGATCGCGGCCAGGCCGAGCAACGAGCCGCCAACCACGAGTGCGGCGCCGAAGATTCGCAACGTTCCGGCCGAGAGACTCAATGTCGTACCAGAGAGCGTCGCGACGGGGCCGATCGGAAAGAGAATCGCACCGGCAACCATTCCGGCGAGCGCGACGGTGCACGTCGCGATCACACAGAACGAGATCACCGCAGCTCCCTTGTAGATCAGGAGTCGGGTGCGGCCGTACGGGCGCGTCAGGAGATATCGCAGCGTTCCGAGATTGGCTTCACCGGCAATCGCGTCACCGGCGACGACGGCGACCGCGAGCGGGAGAAAGAACGGCAACGTCACCGTGAGACCGACGAGCGCGGCGAAGACGCCGTTGTGCGTGACCTGGTCGAGGAAGCGCGGGCCTTCACCCGGGTTGGGCCCGTTCCCCGAGAGACGGACCGCAACCGCGATGAGGGCCGGTACCGCGGCGAGGACGAGGAGGAGCGCTTTCGTGCGCGTCCGCCGGAACAGGAGCGCAAGCTCAGCGCGCCACATCGAATCCCTCCCCTGTCAGCGCGACGTACGCGTCCTCGAGACTCGGACGCTCCGTCGTGAAACTCCGAAGGCCGACGCCTTGCATGACCAACTCGCGCGCGCAGTCTTCAGGACGCTGGCCGTCGAAGTTGGCCGTGACGACCGTCCCGGCGACTTCGATGCCACCGAGGCGAAGTCGGTGCAGCACCGCGACCGCGCGCTCGATGTCATCGGTCTCGATGCGGACCCGCCGGTAGCCGCCCGCCCGCAGTTGCTCGAGGGAACCCTGCGCGACCAAGCGACCCACACTGATGATCGCGACGTCGGTGCAGACCTGCTCGACTTCACTGAGCAGGTGACTCGAGAGGAAGACGGTGGAGCCTTCGCTCGCCAGCTCGCGCACGAGGTGGCGAATCTCACGGGTTCCCTGCGGGTCCATGCCGTTGGTGGGCTCGTCGAGCACGAGAAGCCGACGCGGCCGCAATAGCGCGGCGGCCAGCCCGAGCCGCTGCTTCATGCCGAGCGAGTACGCGCGGTAGCGCTTGCCCGCTGCCGCATCGAGGCCGACACGCGCGAGTGCATCATCGATCCGTTGTCGCCGCGAGCCGCGCATCGGTGACGGCCCGACGGTGTCGAGCCGCGCGAGATTCTGACGGCCGGTGAGCCAGGGGTAGAACGCCGGCCCCTCGATGAGCGTGCCGACGTCCGGCAGCACGCGACCGATCCCTTCCGGCATCTCGTGACCAAGGACGCGAACCGATCCCGCCGACGGATTGATGAGCCCGAGCAGCATGCGGATCGTCGTCGTCTTGCCCGAACCATTCGGACCGAGAAAGCCGAACACGCTTCCGGCCGGCACCTCGAGCGCGAGATCGTCGACGACCGGCGTGTCGCCGAACCGCTTCGTCAGGTGCTCGGTTGCGATCGCGAGCAGCGGCGTCACGGCGCGCCGTCCTCGGCGAGCGCGGCCTTCAGCCGGCTGGGCGTGACGACTCCCGCCGCGATCCGGCCGTCGTCGAGGACGAGGACGCTGACGGCAGGCGTGCGCGCGAGCAGTCCATGACCGAACGGGCCCGTCACATCCCGCGCCGAGCCGAAGAGCTCCCGGATTCCCCAACTGTTGACGCCAGACGCGATCACGACCTCGTCCCAGCCCTTGCCAACGGTGTGAATCGCCAAACCCGGTGCATCGAAGCCGAACGCCGTGCTTCCGTCCGAGGCGAGTCCTCGATCGCCGAACTCGCGCCGGCGCTCACGCACGCGCCACGCCGGTTCCAGGGCCGCGCCGACGGTGGGCGCATCGATGACGGTCGCATGCGGCGGCGGACGAAAGTCGAAGTTCGAACCATTTGGTTGGGAAAACGAGACCGCGGTGAACCGGTCATCGATGATGGGGCTGCTTCTGCCGCGCACGAACATCCGTACGCGCAGTGGAAGTCCGGTCGCGGCATCGACACCGATACGCACGCTCGTGATGAGCGTCGAACGTGATCGCGGCGTCTCGATCAGCTCGTACACGCGGCGACCGGCGACCACGTCGGGTCGGCCGAGCGACAACGTCGAGTCGTTGCGCAAGGAGAGCAGGTGCGTGGCGACGACGTCGGGCGGCTCGATGCTCGAGTCTCCGACGAGCGATGTGGTGGCACCGAGCGCGGGGATGTCGAGCGAAGCGCTGTTCTGCACACGCGCCGCCTGGGTGCCTGTGCTCTGCCACACCCACAGCTGATTCCCATTTCGCACCCAATCCGTTTCCTGCAACGGTTGGAGCAGCGCGATCCGGCTACGCCGCGCACCGTCCGTCCACACGCGTGCGAGGTTCGAACCCGATGCGAGCGCGACGAGCTGGTTCGCGCTCGCGGACGCGGCGACTTGGCCGAGGCCGAGATTCGTGTGCAGCGTGAAGGTTCCGGAGCGTGGGAGCGCGGTGCCGTGGGTCACCGACGCCGCGACCTGCGTCGCGCTGCGTGGCGGCAACTTCGGGCGTTCGGACGAAACGGCCCAGCCCTCGGCCACGACGACCAAGCCTCCGACGAGCGCCAGCGGCAGAACCCACCGCAGTCCTCGTGATCGACGAAGGGCGCGCATCGCGGCCGACAGTAGTGACGGAGACTCGAA
>JBKPCL010000096.1:0-3418 GCA_046727335.1 Actinomycetota bacterium | reverse complement strand
GACCGTGTTCGCGCCAGACCAAAGTCAGCGGGTGGCCAGGCGCGGGTCGGACACGATCGTGAGGCCTTCGGGGACCTGCAGCGTGCGCACGACCTCGCCGCTCACTTCCACGTCCAGATGCCCACCCATCAGCGGGATCTGCTCCAAGCGCAGCGTCCCGATCCAGTCGGGGACGGCCGGCGCGAGGTGCAGCTTGGACGCGCGGATGTCGGGCTCGAACCGGAGCAGCGTGCGTAGGAACAGCAGTGGCGACGCCGCCGCCCACGCCTGCGGCGAGCACGACGTGGGGTAGCTCACCGGGAACCCCAACGGTTCGCGCGGCATGCCCGCGAACAACTCCGGCAGCAGGTCGCCGAACCACGGTGACGCGTCGACCATGCCGCGCATGATGCGATGCGCTTCGTCGACGAAGCCGTATCGCATCAGCCCGGCCGCGCAGATCGCGTTGTCGTGCGGCCACACGCTGCCGCAGTGGTACGACACCGGGTTGTAGCCGCCGTTGGTGGTCGACAGCGTTCGGATGCCCCACCCGCTGAACATCCCCTCCGACATCAGCGCGCTCGCGACGTGCGGCGCCTTCTCTTCGTCGACGATGCCCGTCCACAGGCAGTGGCCCATGTTCGAGCCGAGGCCGTCGATCGGACGCTTGTCGCGGTCGAGGCCGATTGCGAAGTACCCGCCATCGACGCCGTGCTCGACCCAGAAGTCCTCGTTGAACCGGCGCTTCAACTCCAGCGCCCGCGCGTCGAGCGACGCGGCCAGCTCGTGGTCGCCGGCCTCGGTCGCGGAGTGGCCGCGGGCGACGAGCGCGGCATAGACGTAACCCTGGATCTCGCAGAGCGCGATCGGCGTGGTCGCGAGCGTGCCGTCGTGGAACCGCATCGAGTCCCACGAATCCTTCCAACCCTGGTTCTGCAGCCCACGGTCGGTCGTCCGCTGGTATTCGACGTAGCCGTCGCCGTCCTTGTCGCCGTAGTCGTCGATCCACTGCAGCGCCGCGTCGGCGGCGGGCAAGAGAGCGTCGACGTCGGCGCGCCGGTTGCCCCATCGCGACAGCTCACCGACCAGCATGACGAACAACGGCGTCGCGTCGGCCGTGCCGTAATAGACACGCCCGCCGCCGAGTGCGAGCGACGCCGTCTCGCCGAAGCGCATCTCGTGGAGGATGCGGCCCGGCTCTTCCTCGGTACGCGGATCGACCTCGCGTCCTTGGAACCGTGCGAGCGTCTGCAGCGTCCCCAACGCGAGATCGGGATCGACGAGCATCGTCATCCACGAAGTGATGAGCGAGTCACGACCGAACAGCGTCATGAACCACGGGGCACCGGCGGCGACGACCGCGCGGTCGGGGAACTCCGGGTCGAAGATCCGAAGGCCGGCCAGATCCTGGGTCGAGCGGTCGAGCAGGGCACGGAACTGATCGTCGTCGCTCGAGACGACCGGCATGCGTTGACGCCATTCCTCCAAGCGAGCGACCGGCGTCGAGCGCTCGACCGGCTGACCGCACTGGTACCGAGGAGCGATTTGGTGCTCACCGATCACCGGCGTCACCTGCACGCACGTCGACCACTTGCCACCGGGCGGGACGACGATCTCGTAGAAGGCGTGCGCGTCGAGGATGCGAGGAACCTCACTGAAGTCGACGTGCGTCGCGCGGGTGAACCCGCTACGGCGATACGTAAAGGTCAGCCGGGATCCGTCGGTGTCGACGGCGAGTGATCCCTGCTTGTTGACGCGGCCTTCCTTCACCTCGAAGACGTCGGCAAAGTCGGCGTCGATGGCGAGCTCGATCGAGCAGAACGCCGCCTCCTCACCAAAGTTTTCGATTTCTATGTCTTCCCGCATGCCACGCCCGACGTAGCGGCGGCGGAACACAACGAGATGCGAGTCGGCACGTCCCCGCGAGGGATGGCCGCGCAGCACGAAGACACCGGAGAACGGGTCGGGAGCGGTCGCAGCGAGGGGCTCCGGGCAGCTCTCGTTCAACAGCAGTCGCAGTTCCGACAAGAACCGCGTATCCCGGAAGAAGAGGCCCTGCGGATGCTGCGGATCGATCTCACCCGAACGGGCGGAGATGCAGAACGCCGAGCCTTCCACCAGCGTGACGATGCCGTCTGCCGAGGCCAAGCTCGCGCTTGCGCTCGTCGTCCACGGTTGGGGCATTGGATTCACGCTATAGCCTCGCCGCGGATGCGGGTTGCAGTGGTGGCTCCTGTCTGGTTCCCGGTTCCGCCGACCGGCTACGGCGGAATCGAACTCGTCGTTTCTCTCCTCACCGAAAGCCTCGTCGACGCCGGCCACGACGTGACGCTCTTCGCGTCCGGTGGGTCGCGTACCAACGCGCGGCTCGTGTCGCCCATGGCCGCGCCGCCCGATCCGCGCGAGCTCGGGAGCGCGTGGTACGACGCCCTGCACGCGTACGCGTCGTACTGCGACGTCGACGGTTTCGACGTGATCCACGACCACGCCGGTGTCGTCGGCCCGGTCTGCGGGGCGATGCTCGTCGGAGGACCGCCCGTCGTGCACACGTTGCACGGACCATGGACGTCCGCGTCACGTCAGGTGTACGCGCTGCTGCACGAGCGCGTCCACCTCGTCGCGATCAGCAACGCCCAGCGCACCAGCAACCCGGACGTGACCTACGCCGGGATGGTGCACAACGGGATCGATCTCGAGGTGTATCCGTACCGCGAGCAGAAGGACGACTTTCTCGTGTACATCGGCCGCGCGAACCCGGACAAGGGTCCGATGGAGGCGATCTCGATCGCGCGACGCGCCGGGCTCCCGCTGCAGATGATCCTGAAGCGAAGCGAGCCACGGGAGCGCGCGTACTTCGATCGGGAGATCGAACCGATCCTCGGCGGCGACATCGAGGTCCACGAGAACGTGTCGCACGAGATGAAGGTCGATCTCCTCGGACGCGCGTGCGCGATGGTGTTCCCGATTCGCTGGCCGGAGCCGTTCGGCCTCGTTATGGTCGAAGCGATGGCCTGCGGCACGCCGGTGGTGACGACGAACTACGGCGCCGCGCCCGAGCTCGTCGTCGACGGTGTGACCGGAATTCGCAGCGACAGTGAGGACACGCTCGTCGCGGCCGTCGCCCGGGCGCGGCGCCTGTCGCCTCAAGCGTGCCGCGAGCACGTCGAGAACCAGTTCTCCGGGGCGGCGATGCTGCGCGGGTACGAGACGATCTACCGCTCGGTCGTCGGCATCCGAGCCGCGTGACCGTCGGGAACTCAGTACCTCTCGTTCTTGGTCGCATCCTTATTGGTCGACTCTCGGCTCCGCCTCCCCTCCGGTCGGCTCCGCCTTCGTCTCCTGCTGCCTGATCCCGAGAGCCCCACCCCTCTGAGCCATTTCCACTACCTACGTAGTGTTATTACAATGGCATCCATGCCCGGCCCGGCTGCCGTCCCCA
>JBKPCL010000095.1:0-19724 GCA_046727335.1 Actinomycetota bacterium | reverse complement strand
CGCCGGGACCGGGTGCGGCGACATCGCGCCAAGCACATGGAAGACGCGGATCGCGCCTTCGGCACCGTCGATTGCAATGTCGCCGGCAGGTTCGACCTCAGGAGCCGCAGGAGCCGCTCCAACGTCGCCTCGCTGAGGACCACCGCGCCGATTGGTGCGGCCTCCTCCACCTTGGCTGCGAAGTTGACGGTGAAGCCGAAGGCCGTCACATCGCCGTCGGGGAGGGCTCGCACCACCACCGAGCCGGAGTGGATGCCGACCCTCGCATCGATGTGAGCGCCGAATGTGCGCTCGAGTCGGTCGCCCTCCCCGCGGATCCGTTCGATCAGCTCGATGCCGGCGGCGACCGCCCGATCGGCGTCGTCTTCGCGCGCAACCGGATAGCCGAACCACACGAACACGCCGTCGCCAAGGCGCTGCGCGATGTACCCGCCGTGGCTCGTAAAGACCTCTTCGGCGATCGCGTAGTAGCGACCGATGATCGCCATGAAGTCCTCGTCGTCGACGCTCGCCGATAAGCCGGTCGATCGCACGAGGTCGCTGAAGACGATTGTGAGCGGCCGGCGTTCGTCGTTCGCCTCGACCGGCTCGACGTCGCGCTGCATCGTTCGAAGCTCCCGCAGCCCAGGGCGGAACGGCCTTGTGGTCGGCTCCGGGATGGTATCGCCGCCGGTCGTAAACGTCGACCGTACCGACTATGTACGCCATGGACCGCTGCCGTCACGCGGAAGTAACGTCGCTCGGTTGTCGAAGGGGGTTCCGTGTGACGGAGGCCGGTTGTGGTGACGACCAGATCGCGCGGCTCGATCTCGCGCTCCTGTCGCCCGCGATCCTTCTGAGCAATAAGTACGACATCAGCACCACGCTTGCCCCGCCGCCCGAAGAGCTCGACGTCGCACGGATCAGTGAGATCGTCGGCCTCGCTGTCGCGCTTGAGATTCAGCCACTGACCGACGGCTTTTGCGGTTCCACTCGACAGAAGGCGTCGGGCAAACGACGTGCATCAGCTACGTATTGGTGCTCCGCGGTGAACCCGGAGCACAGATCTGCGCGTCCCCGAAGTGCCGATCGGAGGCACGAATAAATCGCGGAGCCTCGAGACGTTGCTGTCGCGAATCTCCCGCGGCCTGAGCGCGGCCTGACCACGCCCTTGCGCTGGATATTCGCTGGTCAGGGCGGTCTTCGGCCGGCGTCCGGCGAACTGATTCACGGGCTCCGGGCAATGGCTACTTTGTGTCGTCCCTTCGGTAACCGGCTACACCGCGAGGGGGAGACGGCTCAGCCCGCGCAGCACGATCCGGCCGTTCCACTCCGGCGCGTCCGTTGCGAGCTCCAAGCGCGGGAAGCGCCGAACGAGCGTGCCCAGCGCGACCTGCCCTTCGAGGCGCGCGAGGTGCGCGCCGAGACACGAGTGGAACCCACCGCCGAACGAGACGTGCTGGTTCGCGTCCGCCCGGCGCAGGTCGAGGCGGGCCGCGTCGTTCCCGAACTTCCGGGGATCACGGTTGGCCGATCCGAGCGCGGTATTCACGAAGACTCCCGCTTCGATCTCCTGGCCGTCGATCTCGAACGGCTCGAGCGTGATCCGGCGGGACATCTGGACCGGGCTGTCGTACCGCAGCAGCTCCTCGACCGCGTTCACGTCGAGCGACGCGTCGTCGCGCAACAGCGCGAGCTGATCGGGGTTGCGCAGCAGCGCCAGCGTGCCGTTGCCGATCAGGTTGACGGTCGTCTCGTGCCCGGCGACGTACAGCAGGATGATCTGGTCGACCAGCTCGGCCTCGTCGAGGCGGTCAGCTTCGTCCTCCGCGGCAATCAGCGCGGTGAGCAAGTCATCGGCGGGATTCGCCCGCTTCCATGCGATCGTCTCGGTGACGTATTCGAGGAGGTTGTCGCTCGCGCGCATCGCCGCATGCATGTCATCGTCGGTGACGATCGGATCAAAGGTCTTGACCAGGGCGCCGGACCACTCACGCAATTGCCAGCGATCGCGCTCCTCGGGAATGCCGAGCATCTCCGAGATGACGACGAACGGCAGCGGGAAGGCCAGGTCGGCGATCACGTCCATCGTGCCGGTCCCGCGCGCGACCACGTCGTCGAGGTGCTCATCGACCAGTTGCTGTACGCGCGGACGCAACGATTCGATCATCCGCGGCGTGAACACCTTCGAGACCAGCCGGCGCAGACGATGATGATCGGGAGGATCCAGGTTCAACATCGCCCGCGAGCCGCGCGCGCTCCGGGCCGCGATCGCTTCCTGCACCTCCGCGCTCAAGGTGCTTGCAACTTCCCGAGCATTGCGCTCCTCGACCGAGAGGTGAGGGTCGCGCAGCACACGCACCACGTCGTCGTATCGGAACAACGCCCATACGCCGATCGGGCTCAGGTGCACGGGGTCTTGCTCTCGCACGGCGGCGTATTGCTCGTACGGGTTGTCGAAGAAGCCGGGCGCGAACGGGTTGAGCAGCGGAGGCAGATAGCCGGTGTCGGACGCGTCGCTCGTCGTCACAGCAACGAACGTACGCCATCCACACCCGTCACCGGTGTGACATGGGTCACCCGGGTACGCCCTCGCGAAACACACGGAGGTGCGCGGTCTGCGTTGCGATGGCACACAGATGGCCGGCTTCGTCCCACAGGCGGGCCGGGCCGGTCGCGTAGCCGTCACCGACGTGCCACGCCTCGATTTCCTGCAACACCCAGGACGTCACGGGCGGGGCGATGAAGCGGATTCCGATCTCGAGTGAAAGCACCATGAACGGATCGGGCTGAGGGCCGAGTCCACGGCCGACGGCGGGCCCGAGCACGTCACCGTGGACGGCCAGCGCAAGGAGGTGCGGTTCGCCGCGCGCGAGTCGCACCCAGGACATGAATTTCCCAGGCCCGGGCGCATCCAACGGACTGACCGGACGCCACTCCGTCTGGTCGTGGAAGTTGATTCGCCCGAACGGGTTCGGCCGGTTGTCCGGCGGGGGAGGCACGTCGGCCGGTCGCGGCACCTCCGGACACACGACGTCTTGGAAGCCGAGCTCGAGGTCATGCGCTGCGCCGAACACGCCGTGGGCGCGCAGCGCGATCTGTTCGTTGTCAGCGACGCGGAGATCGGCCGCAACCTGCGAAGCGTGGCGACCGTCGCGCAGCACGGTCACGTCGATCGTCACCGGGCCGGGCGGCACGGGTGCGAGGAAGATCGCGTTCGCCGTCACGAGTGGCAGGTCGGGCCGCCCGAGCGCTTCTTCCATCGCGCGCAACGCGCTGTACATCGACACACCGCCGAACACGTAGACGACTTTCCACGCGTCGGGGATTGCGGCGTGATAGCGATTCCGAACCGTCGGATCGGCCGTCAGCGCGGTGTCCGCGCGCAGGTCGTGGGGAGGCGACGGCATCGTCGCAGCCTAGGTGGGCACGCGCAGTGCCTCTCCGATCGGGATCAGCGCGCGTCGAGCTCGAGCTCGTCGGCGAGCGTGGTAGGTCGCTCGACAATCGCGCCCAGTCGCCGGACGCGGTGCGCGAGCGCCCGATCGGACGTCACCACCGTCAACGACGAGGGATCCGCGTCGCCCGCGACCTCGTCGACGATGCGGTCGTCGGCGGCGTCTCGACCTTTCCGTTCCGCGTACGCGACGAGGACGCCGTCGTGCACTCCCTCGGGCAGATCGGCGAGCTGGCTGCCGTCGAAGACCACCGCGATGCGCGCTCCAGTTCGCCGCGCGCACTCTTGTAGAGCGGCCACGAGTCGTAGCGTTGCGCCGGCTCGATCCCGCCACCAACCGTTGGGGCGAGTGCCGATCATGTTGTTGCCGTCGACGATGACCCGGCGCCGGGCCTCGGGCACGATCAGATGATGCGCGCCGGCGCGTGCCGCCGTCGACGAGACGTTCATGACCGCGGCATCCACATCCAAGAGCTCGGGACCCTCGACGACCAGACCCTCTCGCGGCGCGACCAGCACCCGGGGCAGGGCCGCAACCGCGCGATGGCGCTCCTCAGCGCTCTCGTACCACGCAGGGTCGTTCACCTGCAGCCACTTGTCGGCGCCCATCACGACCGCGTCGTAGCCACGTGCGATGTCGTGGACCAGCTGCGCTTCCGTCACCATGACACCGAGCCACGGTCGCGTGGCGGCGACGCGACCGATCGCAGCGAAGCGCTCGAGGATCGGCGTCACTGTCCGCTCCTCTTTCCCGAGCGCGCTGCGAGAGATCGCGAGGTCGACTCGATCGAGCGACGCGGCTCGGACCGCCGCGCAGGCAACCTCGAGGTGCGCGATCGTCAGCGGGTCGAACGACCCGGGAAAGACTCCGCGACGGACGGTCGAAGCTTCAGGCATCACGGCCGGAGGATGGGAGGGTGGAGTTGCGTTGCCGCGCCGCGACGATAGAGCGCCGCGGGGCGGCCGTCGGTCGGTGCCGTTTCACCCGTCGGTTCGACGAAGCCGGGCGTCGACAAGACCTTGCGCCGAAAATTCCCTTCGTGCAGCGATTCACCCCACACCGCTTCGTACACGCGGCGAAGCTCGCCCAAGGTGAACGGTTCGTCAACGAATGCAGTTGCCAGCGTCGTGTACTCGAGCTTCGCGCGCGCGCGTTCGACGCCGTCGGCAATGATGCGGGCATGATCGAAGGCGAGGGGTACGCCGTCGTCGCTTCCGATCCCAGCAACCGCGAGATCGTCGACGGCCCAAAAGCGCGTATCAGCCGCGTCGCTTCCCGCGACGGTCGGCTGGCCCTGGGCGGTGAATCCCACGTACGCAACCGACACCACTCGCATGCGCGGATCGCGGTGCGGAGCGCCATACGTTCGCAGCTGCTCAACATGGCCAAGTGCGAGCGGCCCTTCGCCGCCGGCGACTGACACGCCAGTCTCCTCGACGAGCTCACGCCGGGCGGCGGCGTCAAGATCCTCTTCCGGCTCGACGAAGCCGCCGGGCAACGCCCAATCGCCGCGGTACGGATGGCTCCGGCGCTGGACAAGCAGTACGGCGAGCCGTCCGGCGCGAACCGTGAGGAGGACGATGTCGACGGTGACGGCAACCGACGGATAGTTCGTGGGGTCGTACGTCGCGAGGAACGCGACTTCGTCGCTCGGCCGAGTGCTCATGCTGGGGACAACACCACCGCTGTCCGTTCGCCGTCGGATGCTGGACGGGACGTCCGTGTCATACCGGAATCCGGCGTCCACGTCATCTCGTATTCAGAACGGACACCGACACCCAAACGAACGTTTGCTAGCCCAACGAACGTTTGATAGGGTCGACGGGTGCCCGACCAGCGGGAACGGATCCTCGAAGCGACGCTCGGCCTCATGGCGCGCAGCGGCGGTCGCGGCACGAGCATGCGCGCCGTCGCCGCCGCGTGCGATCTGAATGTGGCGACGCTGTACCACTACTTCCCGTCGAAGCGCGACCTGCTCCAGGCCGCCATCGCCCACCGCCGGAACGTCGACCTACCGCCGCATCCTTTTCCCGAGGGCTTGGCCGGCACCGTGGAAGACCGCGTCGCGGCCCTGCTCGACACGCTGTTCGTCGGAATGACCGACGACGAAGACCTCTGGCGCACGTTGTTGGCCGAGGCCATTCATGGGGACGACGACGTGCTCGACCCGCTCCTCGAGACGTCCGCGGCGTTCGAGACCGCATTGGGCGAATGGCTCCGTGACCTCTGTCCCGAAGCGCCGGCGCTGCACGAGCCGGCCGTCGTGCGGGCGCTCCGGAACACCGTCATCGGCGTGTTGGTCGAGCATCTGCCCCAGCCGCACAACCGCCGCGCAGTTCTTGCCGAAAGAGCACGAGAACTCGCGGGCGTCTTTGCCCGGCTGTCTCCCACGGAGGAATGAGACGCATGTCCGCACCCGCCCCGCCGTTCGAGATCGACGCGCTCGATCCGACGTTGTATGTGCGCGGTGTCGCGCATGACGTCTTCCGGTGGGTGCGCGAGCACGATCCCGTGCACCGCGACGAGAAGAACGGCTTGTGGGTCGTCACCAAGTACGACGACGTCGCGTACGTCGAACGGCAGCCGGACCTCTTCAGCAGCGCGGCGGGTGTCCGCCCAAAGGGTGGCGGCGGAAACGATCTGTCGCTGGTCTCGCTCGACGATCCCGAGCACGCGCGGCAACGCCGCCTCGTGAGCCGCGGGTTCACGCCGTCACGCATCGGTCAGCTCATGGAACACATCCGGGCGCTCGCGCGCGAGTTGATCGACGGCGTGGCGGCTCGTGGCGAGTGCGACTTCGTAGAGGACATCGCGAAGCCCCTGCCGTTGATCGTCATCGCCGAGCTGCTCGGGCTGCCGGTCGACGACCGGGCGCGCCTCGGTGCGTGGTCCGACGCGATGATGGGCGGCGAGGGCGCGGAGGGCGACGACCCGCGCGTCCAGCGCGCCGCTCAGGCGTGGGGCGAGTATGTGATGTACCTGGCGGAGATCATCGATGCCCGCCGACGCGCTCCACAGGACGACTTGATCTCCGTGCTGCTGTCGTCGGCGGAGGCGGGCGAGCTGGAGTTCCATCACGCGGAGCTCGAGCAGGTCGCGCAGCGTTCCGGAGTCCATGATGAATTGGTCGGCGACGAATTGATCGCGTTCCTCGTCCTCCTGCTGGTCGCCGGCAACGAAACGACACGCAACGCGATGTCCGGTGGCATGTACGCGCTGAGCCGCAATCCTGAGGAGAAGGCGCGGCTCGTCGCCGATCTGTCACTGGTCAACAGCGCGACCGAAGAGATCTTGCGCTACGTCTCACCTGTCATCAGCTTTTCGCGCACGGTCACCGAACCGACGGAGCTGCGGGGCCGGCGACTCTCGGAAGGCGACGTGCTGCTCAATGTTTACCCGGCGGCGAACCGCGACGCCGATGTGTTCGAAGACGCCGACGCGTTCCGTGTGGATCGCACGCCGAACCTGCACCTCGCGTTCGGTGCCGGACCGCACTTCTGCCTGGGCGCGAACCTGGCACGCACAGAGATTCGCATCCTCTTTGAGGAGCTGTTCACGCGGCTGCCGGACATCCACGTCCCGGAGGATGTCGAGCCCGAACGCGGCCCCAACGCGCTGGTCACGACCGTGGAACATCTCCCGGTTGTGTTCACGCGCGCGTAGCGACAGCTCAGTCGTCAGACGCGACGACGATCGCGACCGCCGTGACGCGGTTCGCGCCGGCGTCGCGGATCTCGACGCGAGCGACGTCGCCGTCGCCGCGTCGACCGAGCACGTCGACGGTGGCTTGCACCGGCCCCGTTCGGTTCGGCGCGACGAAATGCAGCACGACATCGGTCGCCCGGTTGCCTGTGGCGTGCTCGGTCGCGAGGTCCACAAGCATTGCGACGACGCCGCCGTGAAGGATGCCCCACGGATTGCGCAAGCGGTCCGCCAGATCGATCTCGATGCCGGCGCGGTCGAGTGCGCGCACGCCGAGCCACTCAGGAATCGAGGGCATGACCATCGTCTCCGCCTCGCCGACGGAGATGACGAGCGGGCGTGCCCACTGTGGAGGGCCGTTCTCGGGCACCAAGATCGACGACGTCAGCACGCCGTCGACGACGAGCGCGTCGCGGTCGCCTTCGTCGCGTATCTCGACGCCGGTGACGACGTTGTTGCGGCCGGTTCTCAGCACTTGGGCGCGGATGCGCAGCGGCCCGACGCCGGTGTTCCGAACCCGTTTCGCCGCAAGGTTCGTCGACACGACCCAGCCGTCGGGAAGCGCGGCCAGCCCCGCGCACAGCCCGCCGACGTAGTCGAACACCGTCAGCAACGCGCCGATGCGCATACCGCCGTCCGGGTGCTCGAGATGCGCGGCCAGCGGCGCGTGGCCGACGACCTCCGCCTCGTCGGTCTCGCGCAGCTCGGCCCGGATGTACCGCGCGACGTGACTATTGGTCGACTTCGGCTCCGCCTCCCATCCGGTCGGCTCCGCCTGCGTCTCCTGCTCGCTGCTCGGCGGGATACCCGCCTCTCGACGCTCGCTCATGTGAAGTGAGTCGCGGTCACGCGCGCAACTGCCATGCGGCGGGCATCACTGCCGGCATCGACGACCTCGACGCGCGCGACACCGCGCGCGCCCGAGACACTCAGCACGTCGGCCGAGGTGCGAATCGGGCCAGCTTTGCCGAAGGCGAGATACGTCATCTGGATGTCGGTGACGACGAGCGGCTCGCCGCTCGCGTGCCGAAGCGCAGTCTCGCCCGCGGCGTCGACGAGCGTCGCCACGACGCCACCTTGCATCGCGCCCATCGAGTTCAAGGCCCACGGCACGACCGGCGCCTCGACGACGCCCCGCGCCGCATCGATCGTTCGAATCTCGAGTGCATCGAGGAGCGGGAGGTCGAGGCCCGAATCCGGAAGCGCCATGCTCGACGGACCCAGTGGCCGTGTCGTCGCGATGTCAGGGTTGATCTCGCGGCGAGGCAACACCGAGAAGCTCATCGTCGCGACACCGACCGCCCGCCCTTCGTCGTTGTCCAACGCCACCTCGATGACGACGGTCGTCCGGCCCGCGCGCAGGACGCGGGCGCGAGCCTCGACTGCATCACCCGCGACGCCCCGCACGAGGTGCACCGTGAGGTCGGCGGTCGCAATCCAGTTGGGATGGGCCGCCGTCGCAGCGAGACCGCCGCCCAGCACGTCGACCAACGTCGCGAGCGCGCCGGCGCGAACGCTGCCCGCGTCGGTGCAGACCTCGGGAACCACCGGCAACCGCGCAACGGATGTGCCGTCAGCATGCTCGTCGAACGTGAAGCGCAGGTCGCGAAGCAGATGCCGTTCGGGCGGATACGACGTCACCATGAGGCGGCGACGGTATCGAAACGACCGCGTCTACCGCAGATCGACGACGACCGCGCCTTCTTCCACGCGCAGCGTCAACGCGTCGACGTCCCCCTTCGCATCCACGCGGCCGAACTCGTTGCGCTTGAACGCGTGCCCGCGCCCGTCGAAGCCCCAGCCATGCCCTGGGCAGACGAGCTCGTCCCCGACCACGTAGCCCTCGGCAAGATCGTGGTCGAGGTGCGGACAACGGCGCGGCGCGCTGCCCAGCGCACCGCTGCTGCCGCGCCAGACGACGAACTCTTCACCAGCGACGTCGATCGCGATGACCTGCCCGTGTTGGAGTTCGACCTCGGGAATCCCCATCGCGATGGTTCTAGTTCACCGACACGTCGTGCGGACAGTGCGCGAACATCGCGATTCGTCCGCGTTGGCGCCGCAGGACGTCCTGCCACAACCGATCGGGTGCGCTGGCAAACGCATCGTCGGCGCGCATGTCGACGACGAACCACGCGCCTTCCTCCAACTCCGTCTCGAGCTGGCCTGGCGCCCATCCCGCATAACCGACGAAGATACGCAGCGACTCAAGTGAGCTTCCGACGTCGAGCGGATCGCGCCCGACGTCGACCGTCCCGAGATCGCCGAGGACGTGGACCCACCCCGGGGTCTCGTCGTTGCCGCCGCGTGCGAGCGCGATCACCGCTTCGGGCGTCACCGGACCGCCGACGAAGACGACGGCGGGCACCGAGGCGCGGTCGTGCCACTCCGGCAGCACGTCGGCGAGGCTCGTCTCGCTCGGTCGGTTCAAGACGATGCCGAGCGCACCCTCGTCCCCGTGCTCCAGCAGGAGGACGACAGTGCGATCGAAGTTGGGATCGACGAGTGGCGGTGTGGCGATGAGGAGGCGACCACGCTGCGACCCGTTCGGTGTCACCACAAGAGGGATCATCGCACCCTCGTAGGCTGCGCGGCGATGCGTCCCGACGATGTGATCGCCACGCTGCGAGACATCGTCGGCGTGCGACATGTGTTGACCGATCCCGACACCGTCGCCGGGCAGGTCGTCGATTGGACGGGACGCTTCCGGGGTTCGACGCTCGCGGTCGTGCGCCCGCACGACGTCGAGGAGGTCGCGGCGGTGTTGAGCACGTGTAACGACGCGGGCGTCGCCGTCGTGGCCCAAGGCGGCAACACGGGACTCGTCGGTGGTTCGGTGCCGCTGCATGGTGAACTGCTCCTGGATCTTCGTCACCTCCGCGAGATGACAGCCGTCGATACCCGAGCCGGTCAGGTCACCGCGCAGGCGGGTGTCACCCTCGCACAGCTGCAAGCGCACGCCAACGCGTCCGGCTGGCTGTACGGCGTCGACCTTTCGGCGCGCGACACCGCGACCGTCGGCGGAATGATCGCCACGAACGCAGGTGGCATGCATGTGCTGCGCTACGGCTCGACCCGGCGTCAGGTCGCAGGCATTGAAGCGGTGCTGGCGGACGGCAGCGTGCTGCGACGCCTCGAAGGGCTGGACAAGGACAACACGGGATACGACCTGCCGGGTCTGTTCTGCGGCAGCGAAGGCACCCTCGCGGTCGTGACGGCGGCGCGGCTTCGTCTGGTGCCGCGGCCGGCGTACTCCATCGTGACTCTGCTCGCGTTCGACGGCGTCGACGCCGCGCTCGACGCGGTCGGGACACTTCGGCAAGGGCTCGACGACCTCCACGCGGTCGAACTGTTCTTTCAAGACGGCCTCGACCTCGTGTGCGACATGTGGCGGCTCACGCAACCGTTCGACGCGCCGCATGTCGCGTTCGTCCTGGTCGAGGCCGCGGGCGGCTCCGATCCGACCGAGTCACTGGCGGCGTGCGTGGCGAGCCTCCCGGGCGTCGCTGACAACGTCGTTGCCGCGGACGCCGTGTCAGCACGAGCGCTCTGGCGATACCGAGAGGGCCACACCGACGTCATCAACCTTGTCGGAACGCCGCTCAAGCTCGACGTCACGGTGCCGTTGGACGCGCTCGCCTCGTTCGTCACGACCGTCCGGCGCCGGGTTGCGGCAGTCGCGCCGTCTGCCAAGGTGTGGCTCTTTGGTCACGCCGCTGACGGCAATCTCCATGTCAACCTCACGGGTGTCGACCCCAACGACGATCGCGTGACCGCCGCGGTGTTGGAGTGCGTCGCCGAGTTACATGGCTCGATCAGCGCCGAGCATGGAATCGGCTCAGCCAAGCGCCGCTGGTTGCATCTCGTACGCTCGCCCGAAGAAATCGCGACGATGCGGGCGATCAAAGATGCGCTGGACCCGCGCGGAACGCTCAACCCGCACGTGCTGCTGCCGCCGGCCGACGGCGATTCGTGATCTCGCTCCTGAACGCGCGCCGGTATGCCGTCGGCGTCGTCCCGACGATTCGAGTGAAGTGGACGCGCAGATTCGCGGCGGAGCCGAAGCCCGCTCGTTCGGCGATGCGATCGATGCTGAGGCCGGTGTCCTCGAGCAGATGCCGCGCGTGCAACACGCGTTGCTGGAGCAGCCAGCGCAGCGGGGTCGTGCCGGTTGTCGCTCGGAACCGGCGCATGAACGTGCGGGGACTCGTCATCGCATGCTCGGCGAGGCGCTCGATCGTCAGCGGTTCGTGCAGATGTTCGACCGCCCAGTCCAGCGTCGGCGCAAGCCCGTCTGAATCGAGCGCCTCGGCCACGGGCCGGTCGACGAACTGTGACTGCCCGCCGTCGCGGTGAGGCGGCACGACCATGCGCCGCGCGACCGCGTTCGCGATGTCGCTGCCGTAGTCAGTGCGCACGATGTGGAGCGAGACGTCGATGGCCGCCGACGTGCCTGCCGATGTCAAGACGTTGCCGTCCTCGACGTAGAGCACGTCGCCTTCGACATCGATCAGCGGATATTGCTGCGCGAGCTGCGTCGCGTACATCCAATGGGTGGTGGCTCGCCGGTGATCGAGCAGGCCGGCGGCCGCGAGCACGAACGCGCCACTGCAATATGACACGAGGCGGGCGCCGCGCCGGTGCGCAGCGCGGAGCGCGTCCACCAGTCCCGGCGGCGGCTGACGTTCGGGGAAGCCGATCGGCACGATGATGGTGTCGGCGGTGCGCAACGCGCCGAGTCCGTGGGGCGTGTCGAGCATGAAGTTGCGCAACCGCACCGGCGGATCGACTGCGGCAACGACGAGGAAGCGATACCACGGCACGCCGAGCTCCGGACGTTCGAGTCCGAAGACCTCGCACGCGACCGAGAGTTCGAACGGGTTCGTGTCGTGCTGGGCGACAACAGCGACGGTGTGTCGTTGCCCGGCGGCGGCCATGGCAGGATCCTAGCGAACATGGGCGATCTTGCCACTCGGCAACGGGCGCCGGATCCCCGACCATGGCTGGATGCTGGAGACTGCTTCGAGGTCCACTGTGCGCGCCGTCCCCGCAGCGGCATCGGTTGTCGCGGAGCGCCACTTTCTCGGCCGGCTGGCGTTCGAGACCGACTGCGCCGACGTCCATGCCGATCTCGAGGCCGGCGCCGATGGGATCGTGGTGCTCGACGTCCGAAGTGCAGAGGCGTATGCCGAAGGTCACGTGCCGGGCGCGCGCAGCCTGCCGCACGCGCTGATCTCCGAGGAGACGACGCGCGACTTCTCACCCGATGTCGTGTACGTGACGTACTGCTGGGGTCCGCACTGCAATGGTGCGACCCGCGCCGCCGCGAAGCTCGCGTCGCTGGGCTTCCAAGTGAAAGAGATGATCGGCGGCATCAGCGGTTGGCAAGCCGAGGGTTACGAGCTGGCCGGCTCCTGAGACCCCGCGCGCCCGCGCTTTCTGCCATCAAAGTCGAATTCCCGGCGGAAATCGGCGGGTTTCCTCAACAGAGTCGCAAAGCGCGCTTGACCCGGACGCGACATGAGCGAAATGACGGCTCGATTGGACCGGGCTACGTTCCACCGCGTGTCAACCCGACCCACTTCGCCACGGATCGATCCGCTCGCTCCCGCAGCCCGGGACGACGAGGCTCGCGAGCTCCTCGCGACGGTCGCCCTACCGGCCGATTCGGATTCGACGCTCAACATCTTTGCAACGCTGGTCCGGCACCCGGGCTTGTTTCGCCGATGGCTCCCGTTCGGCGGCAAGCTTCTGGCCGGCAAGTTGCCGGCACGCGATCGCGAGCTCATGATCCTGCGGACTGCCTGGCGGACTCGGGCCGAGTACGAGTGGGGTCAGCACGTCGTGATCGCCCGGTCATCCGGCGTCGCCGACGACGAGATTGCGCGCGTCCGATCCGGCCCTGACGATGGCTGGACCGAGTTCGAAGCCGCCTTGCTCCGCGCGGTCGACGAACTGCATGACGACGGCTGCATCAGCGACGCCACGTGGCGCACTCTCGTCACGCGCTACGACGCGCGACAACTCATCGAGGTGCCGATGCTCGTCGGGCACTATCACATGGTCGGGTTCACGCTGAACTCACTGGGCGTGCAGCTTGAGCACGGCGTCCCGGGATTCGATGCATGAGCGACGCATGACCGAACGTCGGCTCGACGGCCGCACGGTGCTCGTCGTCGGCGCCGGGACGCAGCCGTCGGCTGACGAGGACGCGCCGGTCGGGAACGGCCGCGCTATCTCGGTACTTGCCGCGCGCGAAGGTGCGACCGTCATCTGCGCGGACCGAGATCGCGCCGCCGCGGAAGAGACCGCGGCCTGGATCGACAAGGACGGTGGGCGCGCGACAGTTGTCCTCGCTGATGTCACCTCGGAAAGCCATTGCGCAGCGCTCGTCGCATCGGCCGCGAACGACGGTTGCGACGCACTCGTGCTGAACGTCGGCATCGGTCGAGGTGGCGGGTTGGAGGGCACGACCGCGGACGACTGGGACACCACCTTCGCCGTCAACCTGCGTGGGCACTTCCTCGTCGCGCGCGAGGCGGTGCCGCGCCTTCCCGACGGGTCATCGATCGTGTTCATCAGCTCCGTCGCCGGGATCAAGCCGGGGAGTCGCCTGCCTGCCTACGACGCGTCGAAGGCGGGAGTCATCGGACTCTGCCGGCACGTCGCGCTCGAAGGGGCGCGGCGCGGCATCCGCGCCAACGTGGTCGCGCCCGGCCTCATCGACACGCCGCTCGGCCGGTGGGCATCACGAGGACGGCCTTCACGGGATCGCACGCCGGTGCCGCTCGGCAGGCAGGGAACCGCGTGGGAGGTCGCGGCCGCCACCGTCTTCCTGCTCTCGAACGACGCGGGCTACATCACCGGTCAGACGCTGGCTGTCGACGGCGGCCTCACGCTGCTCTGAACCGCAGCCGAACACCGGGCACTCAGCCGAGAGGCTCGGCCTTGCGCGCCGGGTCGTGCTCCGGCAAGTACTCCTGCGCCCACGTCATGCGCTTCCAATCGGGAATCGGCGGCGGCTCCTTCGGCTTCGGCACGAAGGGCGAGCGCTCGACGAGCTTCATCTTGTGGATGTAGCGCGGACAGTTCGGGAACACGTGCGTGGTCTGCACACGCACGACGAGGATCGCACCGGGCATCTCCGCGAGGAGTGGATCGTTTTCGTCGATTGTCGCGATCCCGTTCACGCGCATCCGGTTGGGGTGCTCGAAGTCGATGAACAGCATGCCCACCGGCGCGTGGCGCCGGATGTTGCCGGCGGACAAGAACATGCCGTTGCCGTCGTAGACCGGGAACGCGAGCGTGCGCTCGTCGACGACGCGCACGAAACCGGGTTCGCCGCCCTTGTAGGAGCACTGAGGATGGCCCTGCTCGTCGGTCGTCGCGAGGAAGAACATGTCGCGCTCTTCGATGTAGCGCTTCGCGTTGTCGTCGATCGTCTCGGAGACGAGCAGTTCGTCGATCCGGTCGGCGATGCGGCGCGTGTCGAACCGGTCCTGCCAGTAGCGGCTGTCGTCGTGGAACGTGTTGTCCGAGCTCACCTGCACATCGTGCAGGCCGGCGCAGCGGCTGTCGAGAGTTACCTCAACTCGTAGACCGGATTGACGATCGCCAGCCGGCCGTGGTGGTCGATCGCCATACCTTCCGCGGTGAGCACCGCGCCGATCTCGACACCTTCGATGTGCCGCCGTCCGTAGAAGATGAGCGACACGCCACCGCTGTCGTCCACGATCGTGCACTCGAGCCCGGGCGTGCCGGCGAGCGCCTCGACCCGCAATGCCTGCACCCGACCACGGACCCGCACCCGCTGCCGCCACTGCACCGCGCCGATCGGAGTCGTGCCGTCCTCGCGTACACCGTTGGGAGCCGTGACCACCGTCGTCGGCACCTTGCACTTGCCGTTCCCGCTCATCTTCCCGTTGCCGCGGACGGTCGGCACGGGCGCCGAGGGTTCCTCGAAGTGGAACGGCACGGTCGTGACGTTCGCGTGAGGAAGGCGCGAGACCTCGCGAGCGAGCGACTCGGCGGTCTGGTCGTGAAGGATGCGGTGCCACACGCCGTTGTACATGCGCTCGGGCAGGAGCACGCACACTTCGGCGTCCTCGTTGCTCAACTCGTGGGCCACCACCTCGACCGCCGCGCGGGTCAGCCGCCGGTCGGGGCAGTCGATGAGTTCGAGGTTCAGGTTCGCGAGCCCGTGCGAGCGCCACTCCTCTGCGAGGTGTTCCGCGTGGTTGTGATCGATCACGAAGTGCACGGCACGGAGCTCATCCGGCCGCAGCGCACGACCGAACTGCATGGCTCGCGCGACCGCGAGATCGAGCCGATCGACGAAGACCATGACGACCAATCGCTTGCGCACCGGTGCCGCTACGGCCTTCGGCACGTCGTGCTCGAGCGCCGTGTCCTCCCGCCTGTACTGCCGCGCCAGACGTACGAGGAAGAACACCATGATCGGGACGAGCACCACGATCACCCAGGCGCCGTGCTTGAACTTCGTGACGGCGATGACAATGTCGACGACGAGCGACAGCACCGCACCGGTGCCGTTGACGAACAATCCCCAGCGCCAGCCCGGTTCCTTCTCGCGGATGTGGTGTTTCGCCATGCCGGCCTGCGACAGCGTGAACGACGTGAACACACCGATCGCATACAGGGGAATGAGGCGATCGACCTTCGCGTCGGTAACGATGAGCAGCACGATGGCAGTGACCGCGAGGAACACGATGCCGTTGGAGAACACGAGCCGGTGCCCGCGCTTGGTGAGCTGCCGAGGCATGAAGTTGTCGCCCGCGTGGAACGACGCGAGCCGAGGGAAGTCAGCGAAGCTCGTGTTGGCCGCGAGCACGAGGATGAGCATCGTGCCGGCCTGCAGGCCGTAGTACAGGAGACGACCCAAGCCGCCGCCTCCGTACACGAAGTCGCCGACCTGCGAAATGACCGTGGGCGTTCCCGCGGTGTAGGGCGTCGCGTGGAGATGGCCCGCAAGGATGGAGATGCCAAGGAACATCACGCCCAGCGACGTGCCCATGATCACGAGGGTCGTGCGTGCGTTCTTCCATGCGGGCTTGCGGAACGCGGGCACGCCGTTCGAGATCGCTTCCACGCCAGTCACCGCGGCGCCGCCTGACGCGAACGCGTGCATCACGACGTAGAGAGACGCGCCCATGAAGAGCGCGCCGTCAAGCGACTTGCCGAAGGGGATCATCCCGTGCGCCTGGTGGATCGTCGGGAGGTTGCCGGCCATCAGTTGGTAGGCGCCCCACCCGAGCAGGATCGCCATGTTGACCATGAAGAAGTACGTCGGGACGGCGAAGATCTTCCCCGACTCGCGTACGCCGCGCAGGTTGCCCCACGCGATGAGCACGACGAAGGCGATCGAGATCGGCAGGATCCACGGTGCGAAGACCGAGAACGCGGAGGCAAGCGCCGCGGTACCGGCCGCGACCGAGACGGCGACGGTGAGCACGTAGTCGGTGAGCAGCGCGACGCCGGCGACCTGCGCGGGGAGAAGACCGAAGTTGTCGCGCGTCACCATGTAGGCGCCGCCGGCAGTGGGGTAGGCCTTGATCGTCTGCCGATACGAGAGGATCAAGAAGCCGAGGACCACCAACATCGCCATCGTGATGGGCGTGACGAGCGCGAACGCGCCGATGCCGATCGCGGGGATCAGGACGCGAAGGATCTCTTCGGTCGCGTAGGCCGACGATGAGAGGTTGTCGGATGCGAAGACGGCGAGCGCCGTGGGCTTGCCCAGCCGCTCGTGCTCGAGCTGCTCGGTATGGAGGGGAGGTCCGAGCAGCTTGTTCTTGAGGCGGTAGCCGCGACCGTCGGGCGGGAGCTCGACCGAGGGCGCGACAGGGAGCGGGCGCGGGTGACCGTCGCCCGACGGCGCCGTCTCCTGACCGGGCGTCGGGCTCGGTACCGCCTCAGTGGTCGTGGGCTGCTCGGTCAGCAAGTCTCCCGCTCCAGTGCGCGCTCATCCGTGGCGCCGAAATACGCCACCCGCCATTGCGCCAGAAGACTCGTCAACGCCCCGTAAGGATCGAATCGGGTCGCATCAAGAAGACGTCAATTGCGGGGATGGAGATTCGGTGAGATGTCCTGTTCGGGCGAGTCGCCGCCGCGTGCGAAAATGCCGGGTCGCTGCGGGCAAGGAGATTCGATGACCATGCGGGGAACGAGTGGGGGCGCTCCACGCGCGGTAGCTGTCGCGGCCGCGGCCTGCCTGCTCGTTGCGGTCGCGGCATCGGCCGCGCCGGCAGCTCGCGTGAATGATGCCAAGCACGCGGCCGCCCCGACCGTCTCTCGCGCCATCTCGCCGCGCCTCCCGGTGACCAAGCAGGCGAAGCTCCCAGAGATCGACCCCGATCACCTTCTCGCCAAGGTTTCGGGCCGTACCGTCGACCTCGAGACTCCCGCACGGCGAGCGGGTGCCAGGGTGCAGCGCACGTTCAAGGGAACCGGCTGGACGGTCCTCTCCACACCTCATGGGTCGGCGCGCGCGGTGCAGCGCAAGCTCGCGCACGATCCCGCATTCAGCCGCGTCGAGTTCTCGTACAAACGTCGGGTGTCGCTGACGCCGAACGATCCGCAATGGCCGACACAGAGCGCCTATCTCGCGCCGCTGCGCGTCGAGCGCGCGTGGGATCACACGCGCGGCGCAGGCGTGAAGATCGCGGTGCTCGACACGGGCGTGGCGCTTTCGCATCCCGATCTCGTCGCGCGTCTCGTGCCCGGCTACAACGTGTTCAGTCCGGGTGCGAACCCGTCCGACGACTTCGGCCACGGGACGATGGTGGCCGGAGTTGCGGCGGCGTCGACGAACAACGGCGTTGGTGTGGTCGGCATCGCGAACCAGGCCTCGATCATGCCGGTGAAGGTCATCGACAGCCAAGGCTTCGGAACCGACGCGGATTTCGTCACGGGGATCCTCTGGGCGACGGACCATGGCGCCAAGGTGATCAACATGTCGTTTGGCGGCCCCCAGCCGAGCGACGCCCTCACCGCGGCGGTGAATTACGCCCTCACGCACGACGTCGTCGTGGTCGCGGCCGCGGGGAACGACGGGATGGAAGTGAAGGACTATCCGGCCGCGATTCCGGGCGTCATCGCAGTCTCGGCGACGGGTGACAACGGCACGCTCACATACTTCTCGACGTACGGCTCGCAAATCAGCGTCGCGGCGCCCGGACTCGCGATCGTCTCGACCGCTCCGACGTTCATCGACTCGAGCGGGTACACGCAAGAGTCGGGTACGTCGTTCTCGTCACCGATCGTCGCCGGCACCGCCGCGCTGGTCCGCGCCGCATTTCCTGGTTTGACCGCGGCGCAGGTTGCGGATCGGATTCGATCGACGGCTCGAGACGTCGGTCCCGCCGGGCCCGACAAGTTCTACGGATACGGGATCGTCGATCCGCTCGCGGCGGTCGGCGGCGCGTTGCCGGCCGCGCGTCCTGCCTTCCAGTCCGGCGCCGAGGAGCCGAACGACACGCCCGACACTGCTCGACCGCTCGGGTCATCGATCGCGGCGACGATCGCGCCCGAAGGCGACGCGGACTGGTACTCGCACGTGTTCACGGCCACCACCGTGCCGACCTGGTACCGCATCACGGTGACGCCGAGCCAACCATTGAGTCCCCTCGACCCGCGCAGCCTCGACGCGACGATCGTGCTGTACGACGCGAATCGCCACTTCATGGCCGGTGCCGACAATGCGCCACCGGGCGAGCCCGAGACGCTGACCGTCCCGATCACGACCACCGGGACCTACCTGCTGAGAGTGAGGAACCTCAACGGCAGCCCGAGTCCGGGCAGCTACCAGTTGACGATCGCAACCACGACGAAGCCGCCGACGTTCGAGCCGTACGCAGATGTCTCGATCGGCGCGCACGTGGGTTCTGTCGCGTTCGGCGACATCACAGGAGATGGCCGCAACGACCTCGTCGTCGCAACGGGGAATGTTGGCGACCCATTCGTGACGAACAAGCTCATCGTCTTCCCACAGCTGCCGGAGCGCGGAATTGACGTCCCCGCGCTTTACGACACGAGCGCTGGCACGGCCGGTGCGATGGCCATCGGCGATCTCAATGGTGACGGCAAGAAGGACGTGGCGCTCGCGACGAACCTCGGCATCGAGGTGTTCTTCCAGAGCGGTGGATTGCTCGGCACGCCCACGTCGATCTCGTTCCCCGTCTCCATCAATCAAATCGTCATCGCCGATGTCGACGGCGACAGCAAGAACGACATCGTGGTTGCCAGCTCGGCGGGTATCCGTGTGTTCTCCAAGACTCCCGCTGGCTTCGTGGGGACGCTGGTCACCGCCGTGCCCGCGCCGCTTATTGCGGTCGGTGACGTGACCGGCGACGGGTTGCACGACATCGTCACCTCGGGACTGAACGTGTTCGAGCAAGTCTCCGCGGGGACGTTCAATCAACATACGTACGCGACGGCAAATGTGAAGGACGCCGCGATCGGCGAGCTGACCGGCGACGGCCTGAACGACGTCGCCTACACCAACGGCCTGGCGCCGGGCGCGGTGACCGTCCGGCCACAACGCATCGATCACCTGCTGGACAATCC
>JBKPCL010000094.1:0-15536 GCA_046727335.1 Actinomycetota bacterium | reverse complement strand
GAGCGTCATCGCGCTACCCGTGACGTGGATCACGCCTTGCATCCCGGCGGCGCGATGGCCTGGGATGCTGCAATAGAACGTGTAGTCGCCGGGCGCCGGGAAGAACGCCACGCACGTGTCCGTGGCGCCTTTCGTCGAGACCGTCAACTCCTTGAACTGCGTCTGCGAATTGTCGAACGTCAGCGTGTGGGGCACGCTCGCCGCATCCGTCAGCTTGATCCGCGCGAAACCAGTGACGGCAGTCGCGGAATTCGGCGCGTACGCGAGCGCACCGTTGGGCCCGGCGTCGAAGTTCAGCGTCGTCTTCGACGCCTGACTGCAGTTGATCGTTCCGCCCGCAGCTTCCTTCTTCTCTTGCGAATGCCCGAGGTTGACGGATCCCGCGGCGAGGATCAACGCGATGAACCCGACGGTGAGCAGCGCGATCGAGCTCTGCCGCATGTTCTTCGACAGGGCAAGCAACGTCGCACCCAGGAGGATGGTGACGGTGATGACCGTCGCCAGCACCACCGCGACATGCCCAGGAGCGGACAGGAAGAGCCGTGACACGTTGAGGATGTAGACGACGATGCCGATCACCACCGCGAGCGGGAGCAGCAAGGGCACGAGGTAGCGCTCCACGTACGGGCGATCCCAGAACCGTGTCTTCTCGGCGCGAGGTGCGGGCTCCGGCGCGGCCGGCTCCACCGCCGCGGGAGTGTCGGCCTCGGCGGGCGCGGCCGGCTCGACGCCCGACTCGCCGGTCTCCGTGTTCTCGGTCATGACTGCTGCAATCCCATCAGCTCACGTTCCAATTCGCGGGAGACACGCCGCGACGCGCCGCCCTCTTCCTCGGTGGCGTACCAGCGGAAGAAGATGATCGCGATCACGATCCACAAGCTGAACCCGACGACGATCTTCATGATGAGCCCCGCGACGCGCATGTCGTCGACGGCGGAAATGCCCCACAGCCGCGGCACCGTCTCGTAGAAGTGATACAGCGGCGTGCTCCCGAACGTGAGGAACGACGCCGGGACCGTCGGCACGACCGTCTGCAGGAACAGATACGCCATCCGCGCCAGCGGCTGCAGTCTCGGGACTTCGGGCAGCGGGCTGAGCAACGGCATCCAGACGATGAGCGACGACAGCACGATCAACACGTGGATCCCGAAGTGCAGCAAGCCGTGGCGCAGCGCGGCGTCGACGACGATCGGCGTGTGCACGATGATCACGACGAGGTTGAAGACGATCGTCGCCGCGATGAAGCGGGAGAGATACCGCACCGACCGCAGCAGCCATCGCGGTGAGAGCAACCAACGAGCCAGCCACGCCGGCGTCCCCATCAACAACAGCGGTGCCGCGATCACCGAGTACACGGTGTGCTGGACCATGTGCACCGAAAACAGGTAGCGCTCGCCGAGATCGTGAATCGGATAGTCCGAAGCGACGAGGAGCGCGAGAACGCCGGCGCCGAAGCAGAACTTCTGCAACGTCGTCGCGACCGGTGTGCCGCGTGGCGCGAGCCGCGGTCCGAGGCGAACCAGTGCGATCGCGTAACCGCACGCCAACAGCCCGATCAGCAGCCACACATCGGGATGCGGCTCCCAGGCAGGAAACGGGACGTCGGCGGCGAGCACGGACGCAACCTCAGGTTTGCAGCACCGTCGCCGCGAACGTCGCCAACGCGACGCTGTAGACGATCGTCGCGCCGACGAGTCCGACGATGAACACCCGCCGGAAGAATGGCGCGTCCTGCTTCATGTGCATGTACCACGCGGCCACCAGGAAGAACTTCACCGCCGCGGCGACACCGAGGAAGAGGATGATCAGGTTCGCGTTGACGTCGCCCTCGAGGTAGGACGCCGCCACCTCGAACGCGGTGATGACGACGAGCACCACGGCGACGAGCACGTACTGGCGCGGTCCTGGATGCAGCTGGACACCGGCCGTCGCCGGGATCTGGTCGACCGCTTCCGCCGGCGGCAGCGCGACCTCCGCGGCTTCGACCTCCTCCCTGGGCTGGACGATGTCGAGATCCGTTCCCTGGTCCGTCATCGTGTGCCTCAGTGCTGCGGGATCAGGTAGATGGCCGTGAAGATGAAGATCCACACGATGTCGACGAAGTGCCAGTACAGGCCCGCGATCTCGATCGCTTCGGACTTCGCTTGCGGGAGACGGCCGCCGGCCGAACGACCCCAGAGGACGAGCAGCCACAGGATTCCCATCGTCACGTGGGCACCGTGCAGGCCGGTCAGCACGTAGAAGGTGGTGCCGAACATGTTCGTCGACAGCTTCAAGCCGCCCCGGTAGAACTCGGTGAACTCGAAGACCTGGCCGCCGACGAACGTGAGCCCGAACAGCGCAGTCGCGAGCAGCCAGATGCGGAGCTGACGATGGTCCCCGCGCTGGATCGCAGCGAGCGCGAGCACCATCGTCAGCGAGCTCATGAGCAGGATGAACGACGTGACCGACGTGAACGGGATGTTGAACACGTCGCTCGGCGTCGGACCCTTGGCGAACTGCGCGTCCCGTCCCCGGTAGAGGAAGTACGTGGCGATGAACGCGCCGAAGAACAAGGCCTCCGACGACAGGAACAGCCAGATGCCGAGCTTGGCATTGCTGACCCCGGTGTTCGTCCCGTGCGTGCCGTGCGCGTCGGCCGGCACGACCGCGCCGTGCTCCGTGGTGGCGACGGCGGCTTGGGCCATCAGTGCACCTCCGCGCTTGCCGCGACGAGCTCCCGCCGGGGAGGTTCCGGCTCCGGTTCGGTCGGCGGCTCGATGGCCCAGGCCGAGATCCCGAACAGCCCGACGACGGCGCCGAGCGCGAGGATCCACCAGTTCTTGAAGACGAAGCCGTAGCCGATCGTCGGCAGCGCGAGCGCGAACACCATTGGCCAGTAGGACGGCGACGGCATGTGGATGCCGTGGCTGTCGGCATCCGCTTCGGCGTCGTGCTCCTCCATCGAGACGGCCGCACCGGCAGGGAGACGCACCAAGCGGCCTTCGTCGTCTTCGGTGTACTTGCGGTGCCACCACTCGTCGCGGTGGGTGACGATCGGAACGTGCGCGAAGTTGTACTCCGGCGGCGGTGAAGGGGTCGACCACTCGAGGGTGCGGGCGTCCCACGGATCACGAGGCGCGATCGGACCGCGCCTGGTGGTGTAGATGACGTTCACCAGGTAGGTGAGCACCGACAACGCGATGATGAACGCACCAATCGTCGAGAGCAGGTTGAGCGTGTCCCAGCCCATGCCCTTCGGATAGGTGTATGTGCGGCGGGGCTGGCCCTCGAAGCCGAGGAAGTGCATCGGGAAGAACGTGAGGTTGAACCCGATCACCATCAGCCAGAACGTGGTCTTGCCGATCCGCTCGTTGAGCAACCGGCCGAAGACCTTCGGGTGCCAGTAGTGCAGACCGCCGAAGACGGCGAACACGAGACCGCCGAACAGCACGTAGTGGAAGTGCGCAACGACGAAGTACGTGTCGGTCTGCTGCGTGTCCGACGGCACGATCGAGTGCATGACGCCCGAGAGGCCACCGATCGTGAACTGCGCGATGAAGCCGAGCGCGAACAGCATCGGAGTTGCAAGACGAACTTGGCCGCCCCAGACGGTGCCGAGCCAATTGAAGATCTTCACACCCGTGGGGATGGCGATGAGCATCGTCGAGAGTGAGAACGCCGACACCGCGACCGGGCCCAGGCCCGAAGCAAACATGTGGTGCGCCCAGACGCCCCAGCCGAGAAAGCCGATCGCGATGCCCGAGAACACGACGATTGCGTAACCGAACAGCGGCTTGCGCGAGAACACCGGCAGGATCTCGGAGACGATCCCCATCCCGGGCAGGATCAGGATGTACACCTCGGGATGGCCGAAGATCCAGAACAGGTGCTGATACATCAACGGGTCGCCGCCGGCGGCTGCGTTGAAGAAGTTCGTGTGGAAGTTCCGGTCCATGAAGACCTGGATCAGTGCCGCGGTCACCGACGGCATCGCGAACAGCGTCAAGAAGGCGACGACCAGCATCATCCACACGAACACCGGCAGCCGCATCATCGTCATGCCGGGCGCGCGCATGTTCAGGATGGTCACGAGGAAGTTGACCGCAGTCGCGACCGACCCGATGCCGAGCATGATGAGGCCGACGGCCCAGAAGTCGGGGCCGCGGCCGGGCAGGAATCCTTGCGACATCGGCGTGCTGGTGAGCGGGGCGTAGCCGAACCAGCCACCGTCGGGCGCGCCGCCGAGGAAGAACGACGAGTACAGGAACAGGCCGCCGAACAGGAAGATCCAGTAGCCCATCATGTTCAGGCGCGGGAACGCGACGTCGCGCGCGCCGATCATCAGCGGGATGAAGTAGTTGCCGAACGCCGCCGCGATGGGCATCCCGAGAAGGAACACCATCGTGGTGCCGTGCATCGTGAAGAACTCGTTGTACCGCGCGGCCGACAGGACAGTGCCGTCGGGCCGAGCCAGCTGCAAGCGGATGAACAGTGCCTCGATCCCACCGGCGAGGAAGAAGAGGATCGCCGTCGAGCCGTACATGATCGCGATCTTCTTGTGATCGACGGTCGTGAACCAGCTCCAAACGCCCGTCGTCCGGTGCGGCCGCTCGAGAATTTTGATGTGGCGTTCAGGCGCGAGGACGAGTGCGTGCGCGTCTTCGACGGTCGTCATGTCAGCTGCACTCCGGATGGCGCACGGCCGGGTCGTTCGTGGTCTGGCACAGCAGGAACTTCGCGATCTGCTGGGCCTCTTGCTTCGTCATGCCTTTCGACGAGAAGTTCGGCATCGCGGTCTTCAGCGGGTCCATCGGCTTGCGTGACGGTGCGTCGTACACCCAGCGCCACAGGTTGTCGTACGTCGTAGCGTAGATATCACCGGCGAAGGCGGCACGGTCACCCAGGTGCGTCAGGTTCGGCGCTACAGCGCCGGCCTTGGTCGGCTCGAAGCTGTGACAGCTCGCGCACCCCCACTTGGTCGCAATCTGGTTGACGAACTTCTGGTCGGCGGCGGTGAGCGGCGCGAGTTGCCGTGAGATCCACCGCTGGTAATCCGCCTGGGACTCCGCGACGACGCGCAGGCGCATATTTGCATGCGACAAGCCGCAGTACTCGGCGCACTGGCCGAGATAGGTACCCGTCTTGTCGGCCGAGATCTTCAGGAAGTGGTCCTCGCCCGGAACGATGTCCTTCTTGCCCGCGAGCGCGGGCACCCAGAACGAATGGACGACGTTGTCCTTGGCGCCGACCAGGCTCAGCGAGACCTCGCGGCGCACCGGAATGTGCATCTCGTTCGCGGTGACGAATGCGTCCTTGCCGTTGGCAGCTTTGTAGTGGTACTCCCACCACCACTGCTTGCCGACCACCTCGATGTGGACGACGCCCGGGCCGGTCGGCTCCTTGGCGAGGTTGAAGATCAGCGCAATGGTCGGGACGGCCATGACGGCGAGGATCAGTGCCGGGATGATCGTCCAGCTGACCTCGAGGACCGTGTTGCCGTGCACCTGCTTTGGGCCGAGCTCGTCGCCGGGTCGCGCGCGGAACCGGACCGCGACGTAGATCGTGCCGACGAGCACGAACAATCCGACGGCGACGGCGATCCAGAAGAACGGCTCGGTGAGATCGAGGATCTTCCTGGCACTCGACCCGGCCGGACGCAGCGCGTTCTGCTTGTTGTTCGGCCCGGTGCGATCGCCGCAGCTCGCGAGCACCGCGACGGCGATCACCATCACAGCAGCGGTCACGACCCCCCGCCGGAGCCGGTTCCTGCGGTCCAACATCAGCCTCTCTCGCCCCTGCGGGAGCCGGATCTGCGAATCGCGGGGACTCTACAGCGGCCGAGTTTCCGCATCGCAACTCTGTGATTCGCCGGTCCAAAGGGACGAATTCACAAGCTCATTCAGAGTCCGAGTCGGTCCAACGCGGCGGCTCGGCGCTGCCAGTCGGGATCGACCTTGACGCGCGTCTCGAGGTGCACGCGGGTACCAAGCAGCCGTTCGAGTTCGTGGCGCGCGTTCGTGCCGGCCTGCTTGAGGACTGCGCCCCCGCGCCCGATCACGATGCCTTTCTGCGAGTCGCGCTCCACTCGCACGATGCAACGAAACGCGAGGACGGGTCCGTCGCGGGTTTCGCGCGTCTCCATGTCCTCGGTCGTGACGGCAATCGAGTGCGGCAATTCCTCCCTGGCAACCAGGAGCAGCTGCTCGCGCAAGAACTCGGCGGCGAGGAACTCCTCCGGCTGATCCGAATGGACGCCTTCCGGGTAGTAGTGCGGGCCTTCGGGAAGCCGCGCATCGAGCTCGCCGATCAGCGCGTCGACGCCGTCACCGGAACGCGCCGATACCGGCACGAACGCAGCGTCTTCGCGCGTGACGAGCGCTTCGGATGCGACCGCGAGCTGTTCGAGGATCTGATCCCTGGTTGCCAAGTCGGTCTTGTTGACCACGAGCACGACCGGTGCTCCCGCGTCGCTCACCCGACGGGCGACGAACCGGTCGCCGGGACCGATCGGCATGTGCGCGTCGACCACGAGACAGACGGTGTCGACCTCTCGGAGCGTCGCAAGCGCGCGCTCGTTGGCGCGCTCCCCGAGCAATGTCCGCGGCTTGTGCAGTCCAGGCGTGTCGAGGAACACGATCTGGTGTTGATCGGTCGTGCGGACGCCGCGGATCTGGGTCCTCGTTGTTTGAGGCGCGTCGGAGACGATCGACACCTTCTGGCCGACCATTTGGTTGACGAGCGTCGACTTGCCGACGTTCGGCCGTCCGACCACGGCAACGAACCCGGACCGAAATCCTCGTCCCGTCACTCCGCGCGCTCGGCGGCTGCCGGTGCCTGCGCCGGTCGCTCCGGAGCAAGCCGCGTGATGAGCACCGACACGATGCGCCGGCCTTGCACGCGCTCGGCGCAGAACTCGATGTCGGAGACGACGACGCACTCCCCTTCGATCGGCACGTGTCCGAGCGCATGGAACACGAGTCCGGCGACGGTGTCCCACTCGTCTTGTGGCAGCTCCACATCGAGCAGCTCGTTCACCTCGTCGATCGATGTCCGGCCCGCGACGCGCAGCGTGCCGTCGGACAGCCGTTCGTAGGCCGGCTCGTCGATGTCGTATTCGTCGGTGATCTCGCCGACGATCTCCTCGAGCAAGTCCTCCATCGTCGCGAGCCCGGCCGTCCCGCCGTACTCGTCGAGAACGATCGCCATGTGGAACTTCTCGGTTTGCATCTCACGCAGGAGCTCCGCGACGCGCTTCGACTCGGGCACGAAGTGCGCCGGGCGCAGGCTCTGCCGCACCGGCGCGGAACCCTCGCCGCTGCTCCGCCGGGCAACGAGATCTTTGAGGAACACCAGCCCGACGATGTTGTCCGTGCTGTCGTCGTAGGCCGGAAGGCGCGACTTCCCCGCCGCGATCGCCATTTCGATCGCTTCATCGACTGTTGCGTCCGCCTCGACCGCAACCATGTCCGGTCGCGGCACCATCACTTCACGGACGACGGTGTCACCGAACTCGAAGATCGAATGGATGAGCTCGCGTTCCTCGGTCTCGATCGCCGCTTCCTGGGCAGCGACGTCCGCCATCGTGAGGATCTCTCGTTCGGTGACGAACGGCCCGGTTTTCAAGCCGCGACCGGGAAGCACGACGTTCGCCAAGCCGATGAACGCCCGTGTCAACACACGCAGCGGCCAGAAGCGAGTGAGAAACGACAGCAAGCGGGAGACCGACAAGGCGGCGCGTTCGGTGTGCTGGATCGCGAACGTCTTCGGCGCGACTTCGGCAAACGTGAAGACGACCAGGATTTCGATGAGGATGCCGATGGCGACGCCGATCGCGCCGAAGCGCGGTTCCAAGATCGTGCCGATCAAGGTCGCGGAGATCAGCTGACATCCGAGTAACACGAGCAGGATGCTGTTGAGCGTCTGTTCGGGACGTTCGAGGAGCCGCAACAGTCGTGTGGCCCGGACGTCGCCGTCTTCGGCGCGGCCGATCAGGCGGATGCGGCCGATGCGCGTGAACGCCGTTTCCGCGAGTGCGAGCACCGCTGAGAAGATCCACAGCACGACCACCACGACGATCGCGACGATGCTCATGCTTGCGGCTCCTGGCGCGTGGTGCGCCGGGCCCCCTCGGCCATCTGCCGAACGGTATCTGGGGGGACTTCGGTTCGAACGGATATCACGCTTCACGCTCCTGGTCCCGGAAGCGTGCGAGCAATTCTTGCTCCCGACGCCGCATCACTACTGCATCTTCGGTCTCGGCGTGGTCGTACTCGAGGAGGTGCAGCACGCCGTGGACGACCAGCAGGGCGAGCTCGTCCTCGCCGGGGATCCCGCGTTCCGCCGCCTGGCGGCTCGCGACCGATGGACAGACGACGACATCGCCGAGGAGGGCGGGCGGGTCACCGGGATCGGATGGTGAGCCGGGACCGCGGCCGCCCTGGTCGGGCTGGCGGCCTCCCGGCGCGACTTCCTCGTCGAGCGGGAAGGCCAGCACGTCGGTCGGGCCGGTCGCGCCCAGGAAGCGTTCGTTGAGGTCGGCGATGGTCGACTCGTCGACGAACAGTAATGACATCTCCACATCGGCGCCGTACCGCTCGAGCACGCGCTCGTCGTCGAGCACGAGCGAGGCGAGGCGCACCCAGCGCGGCACGTCGACGGCGACGTCGGTCTGCTCGTCCGCGCCGAAGACGGTCGGTCCCGAGTCGAGGGTCACGTCACCGCCGCCGGGCCGGACGCGCCTGGCGCGCCTTGCCACCATCGCGCCGCACTTCGTGCCGCTCGTACGCGTCGACGATGTCTTGCACGATGCGATGCCGCACCACGTCGCGAGAACCCAGCTCGACGAAGACGAGGCCTTCGATGCCGACGAGCACGTCGCGAACCTGGAGCAGACCGGAGCGGCCGCGCCCCTCGGGAAGGTCGATCTGCGTGACGTCGCCTGTGACGACCGCCTTGGATCCGAAGCCGAGCCGGGTGAGGAACATCTTCATTTGCTCGGGAGTCGTGTTCTGCGCCTCGTCCAGGATGATGAACGAGTCGTTGAGCGTGCGTCCGCGCATGTACGCGAGCGGCGCCACTTCGATTGTTCCCCGTTCCATCAATCGAGACACGACTTCGGGCTCGAGCATGTCGAAGAGCGCGTCGTACAGCGGCCGGAGATACGGATCGACCTTCTGGAGCATGTCGCCGGGCAAGAACCCGAGTCGCTCACCGGCTTCGACGGCCGGACGGGTGAGGATGATTCGGTTGACTTCCTTGGCCTGCATCGCCTGCACTGCGAGCGCGACGGCGAGATAGCTCTTGCCAGTGCCGGCCGGCCCCACGACGAACGTCACGGTGTGGTCGCGGACCGCGTCGACGTACCGCTTCTGTCCCGCGGTCTTGGGACGGATCGACTTGCGGCCGCGCACGACTTCCGTGGTCAGCACTTCGGTGGGCCGCTGATTCGCCTTGAGCATCTCGATCGAACGGCCGAGGTTCTCGCGATCGAGCTGATGGCCCTGCTCGAGCAGCACCACCATCTCTTCGAACAACCGTCCGACGCGCTCGGCTTCGGCCTCGTCACCCGTGATGGTGATCTCGTTGCCGCGAACGAGAATCTGCACCGGGAAGGCCGCTTCTACGAGCCGCAGCAGCTCGTCGCGCTGACCCAGGAGCCCGACCATCAGGTGGTTGCCCGGCACGAGGATCCGGACTGAGGTGGTCGTCGGCGACGTGGTCAAAGTGCGCGCGAGGGTAGCGGAGGGTCACCGCGACCAGGTCACGGAATCCCGGTCACAGATTCAGGCTCGGGAGGGGACACCGGCCCGCAAGCCGAGCTGTTCGAGGCGGGCGCCGAGCTCGTCGACCGTGCGCCCCATGCACGCGGCAAGGACGCGCAAGTCCGACCGACGAATGGTGAGCATCCGGCCGTTGAAGTCCTGCCGTTCGAGCTGGATCGACGTCGCGAATCTGGAGAGGATCTGTGCGTCGGGATCGTCCAACTCGTGCAGGCGCACGAGGTCGATCGCGAAGCCGGCGTTCAAGTCGACGCCGACGCCGATCGGCGCGTCGACGAGACTGATCTCGCCGTCGAGTTCGCGAGGCAAGAGCTGATCGCCCGGCACCTCGTAGATCTCGGCGAGTCGCAGCAGGCGTGGCACCGAGATCGCTCGCTCGCCGCGTTCGTACGCGCCCAGCACGGACGCCTTGAACTCCAACGTCGAGCGCGCCTCGACGTCGTGGAGGGACAGTCCCTTTTGCCGTCGGATCGCTCGCAAGCGCTCGCCGACGCGTACTCCTGTCGTCGCCACCCCGCTCAGCCCCCTCCGCCCGGACCGCACCCGCAACATCGCTGCGTGACCGCTGCGTGCACGACCGCACCGTTGCGCCAGTCGAGGGTACCAGCACGCTCAGTGAAAGTCATGCGCCTCGGCGTATCAACATTGGTCACGAAACGTGACACAGCAACCAATCGTCACACCCGTCACGAAAGGCCACGGGCGACGAGGACCGCCGCAGCGGCGATGGGCGCCGTCTCGGCCCGGAGCACATGCGGTCCGAGCCCGAGCCGTGGTGCACCGCCAAGGAGCTCGAGCTCGGACGGGGATAAGCCGCCTTCGGGACCGACGACGACTGTCCACTCTCCGGTGGCCGGCTCCGGCAGCTCGGCGGCCGGTCGCCCGGACCGGTCGGCGACCACCACATCGGCGCGGTCTGCCAGGTCCGCGAGTGTGATCGGCGGCTCGACGACCGGCAGGCGCGCCCGACGGCTTTGGGCCGCGGCCTCGCGCACGACCGTGCGAAGCCGATTGACGGCCGCGACTCCCTTCGACGCGTCCCAACGCACGATCGAGCGCTCGGTTTGGACCGGGATGATGCGCGCGACACCGAGCTCGGTCGTGCGCGCTGCGATCGTGTCGATACCAGCTTTGGTCAGCGCCACCGCGAGGGCGACGCGCGGTTCGAGCATTGGCTCGTCACGCGCTGTCGCCATCGCGACGAGCACGAGCCGGCCGCGCTTGATGTCGACGATCTCGTACAGCCGCCATCGTCCCGCGCCGTCGGCGGCGGTGATGCGTTCGCCGCGCGTCAGTCGTCGGACGCGCTGCAGATGATGACCGTCGCCTCCGGCGATGTCGCACACATCGTCCAGCGCGTCGACGAACACGTGCGCGACCGCGTCGGCGCCCGCGGCCCACTCGGGGCCGTCGGCGCTCGCGCTCACGAGCGGAACGCGGACCGCAGACGGGAGAACAAGCCGTCGTTCGGCGGCGTCACCTCTTCGCCGCGCAGGGCGGCGAACTGCGCGAGCAGCTCGGCCTCGTCGGTCGTGAGGTTCGTGGGCACATCGACGCCGACCTCGACGACGAGGTCGCCCCGGCGTCCGCTGCGGAGGTTCGGGGCGCCCATGCCGCGCACGCGGAATTGTGCGCCCGGTTGGGTGCCGGACGGGATCTCGAGGGGGTGCGGGCCGTCGAGCGTCGGCAGCTCCATCTGCGTGCCGAGGGCAGCCTGCACGATGGAGACGCGGAGCGGGAGCCGCAGCTCGTCACCGTCGCGCATCAGGTGCTCGTGCGGTCGCACATGCACGGCCACGTAGAGGTCACCGGGCGGACCGCCGCGCGGGGCGGCCGGGCCCCGTCCCGCGAGCCGGAGGCGCTGCCCTTCGTCGATGCCGGCCGGGACGTCGACCTCGATGGACCGCTGCCCGTTGACGCGGCCGGCACCGTGACACGCCGGACACGGGTTCGGGATGACCTGACCGGTGCCACTGCACGCAGTGCACGGCGCGGCCGTCACCATCTGGCCGAGAAGTGATCGCCGGACCTGACGTACCTCGCCGGTGCCGTCGCACGTCGCGCAGCGCGACGGATGCGTCCCGGGCGCGCTCCCCGAGCCGCTGCACTGTTCGCATTCGACGGCCATGCGCAGATCGATCGTGCGGCGCGCGCCGAACACTGCCTCGCCCAGATCCAACTCCATCACGGTTTCGGCATCGTCACCGCGGAGCGGTCCGGCGTCGCGGCCCCGGCCGCCGCCGAAGAGATCGCCGCCGAAGAAGGCGTCGAACAGATCGTTCAAGCCGAAGGCACCGGCGCCGTACTGACCCCCGCCGAACGGGTTGCCTCCGACGCCCGCGCCTTCCGGTCCGAACATGTCGTACTGGCGTCGCCGCTCCGGATCGCGCAGCGTCTCGTAGGCCTCGTTGATCTCTTTGAACTGCTCTGCTGCCGCGGGATCGGACGGGTTCGCGTCGGGGTGGTACTCGCGTGCGAGCCGCCGGAATGCCTTCTTGATCTCGTCCTCGCTCGCCTGGTGCGAGACGCCGAGGACTTCGTAGTAGTCGCGGACCATCAGAGCTACGCCCTCATCGCGAAAGTTGCCGTCCGAGCTGACGCGACACCGTCGCGACCGCTGCTTGGGCCTTTCGGTAGTCCATTCTGGTCGGGCCGAGAACGCCGACGGTCCCCGCGAGCTCGCCCTCGACCAGGTACGGCGCGAGCACGAGCGAGCACTCGCGCAGGTCGGGGCGCTCGTTCTCGGACCCGATCCGAACCGTGAGACCGGGGCCAAGCAGCTCGCGCACGAGGGTCGCGAGGACCGCATGGTGTTCGAGCAGCTCGATGAGACGAGCGGCGCTCGTCGTCGCGAACGCCTCTTGTTCCGCGGCGAGCCGGCTCGCGCCGCCGACGTAGAGCGGATCGGTGTGCCGGAATTGCACATGGGCTCGCAACGCCTCGATCGATCGGCTCACGAGCGCTTCGGCGGCGTCGGCTTCGGGACTCTCGATGATTGCGGTGCTGACATCGGCGAGGCGGCGCCCGCCGAGTCGTTGCACGAGGCGGGCTCCCGCGACCGCGATGTCGGTCTCGTCGAGGTCGTCGTCGAAGACGAGCGTCTCCTTCTCGACCGCGCCGTTCGAGAGGACGATCACGAGGAGCAGGATGCGCGGCTGCAGCATCACGAGGCTGACGCCTCGCACGACGACGGCATCGGTCTGGGGACCGACGACGACCGCGGCATGGGTCGTGACGCGGGCGAGCAGCTGGCTCGTCTCGAACAAGAGCTCGTCCATCGCGAGGGTCGCCGTCGTGAAGAACTCGGCGATGCGCCGGCGTTCGGAGGCGGGCAGCTGCCCGGCGCCCGCGAGGTGGTCGACGAAGTAGCGGTAGCCGCGATCGGTCGGAATGCGCCCGGCGGACGTGTGCGGTTGCGTGATGTAGCCGTCCCGCTCGAGCACCGACATCTCGTTGCGGACCGTGGCCGCGGACACTCCCAGCTCGGTCGTCTGGGTGATCGTCTGGGAGCCGACGGGCTGGGCGCTGTCGACGTATTGCTCGACGATGGCGCGCAGGATGGCGGCCTTGCGTTCGTCGAGGCGCTCGCTCGGCTCGTCGGGACGGCCGTCGAGCACGCCGGTGTCAGGTTGCGAGCGGTCGGTCATGGGCCCTCCGTTAGCACTCAATGCTACCGAGTGCCAGCGGTGGCCGCTGCGGACAGGGCCAGACGGGCACTGACGTCCGAGGCGAGCAGACGGCCCCGGCGGGTGAGCACGGCCCGGTCGTCGGAGATCGTGAGCACGCCGCCCTCGACGAGCTCGTTGACCGTCAGCGCCGGAACGCCGGCCACGGGCACGCCCCATCGTGTCCTGAGTCCGAGCGTCAACGCCTCCTCGGCCCGCGCGGGATCGTCGAGCACTTCGTGGCCGGCTTCGGTGGTCGTGCCCTGCTCGACCGCGGAGATGTAGCGCTCGGGCGTGCGCACGTTCCACCACCGCCGTCCGTCGGTGTGGCCGTGCGCCGCACAACCGATGCCGGCGTAGTCACCTTGGGTCCAGTACAAGAGGTTGTGGCGGCATTCTTCGCCCGGACGTGCCCAGTTCGAGATCTCGTACCACTCGAGACCCGCGTCCGTCAGGAGACGATCGGCGACGAGATAGTCGTCGGCTTGGACGTCGTCGTCGGGAGTGGCGGCCGCGCCCGCCGCGACCCGGCGGCCGAGTGGGGTCCCGGGCTCGACCGTCAGTGCATAGGCGCTCACATGGCCGACGTCGAGCGCGAGGGCGCCGTCGAGCGAACGACGCCAGTCGTCACTTGTCTCTTCGGGCGCGCCGTAGATGAGATCGACGTTGATCCGCTCGAAACCGGCGTCGCGTGCGAGCGCGATCGCGCGGGTGACGTTCGCGGGGTCATGCGTTCGGCCCAGGGCGGCGAGCACGTGCGGCGACATCGACTGGACGCCGAAGCTCAGCCGGTTCACACCCGATCGTCGATACGCCCCCAGCTTTTCGGCGTCGACGCTGTCGGGATTGCACTCGACGGTGACCTCGGCATCGTCCTCGCGGTCGATGGCATCGAGGATCCGGACCAGCTGATCGGCGGCGATGAGCGACGGGGTTCCGCCACCGAAGAACACGCTCGTCGCACGCGGCATCCCGTCGACGCGACGGCGGACGACGTCGTCGACACACGCCTGCACGTACCGGTCGATCAGGTGCGACCGATCCGTCCACGTCGCGAAGTCGCAGTAGTCGCAACGAGCAGCGCAGAACGGAAGGTGGACGTAGACGCCGAAGCGCGCGACCGAGGACACGAACGAATTCTCGCGCGCCCGGCAGTTGTGTTTGGACGTGCGGTGCATAGTTCCGTGCACGCCACGTCCAAACAGGGTCAGGCGACGGTCCCTTTGGCGATCGGTGTTTGCTCGGTTTGTGCTACGCCGCCCCTGCGCTCGACCGTCACCGCGAAGCCGACGACCGGTCCCGTGGTTCGGAAGCTCGCCGCTTTCGGCGCCGGTCCCAGCACGCCCGCCGAGATCACGTTCGGATTGTTCGGGTTCCCCATCAGCACCCAGAGCTGGTACGTCTTGTCGGGCGAGAGTGGCGCCAGACGGTCGTTCACGAGGTACCCGGTGCCATCCGGGAGGATCACGAGCCGCGCCACCTCCGCACCTTGCGCCGGCGCGAGGGATACTTCGCGCGCGCCCCGCACCTTCATGAGCGTGCGGACGCGGTTCGCAGCACTGACAGACCGAGCGTCGTCGAGCTGGCGGTTCAGCGACACGACTTGCAGGGCGAGCACGACGATGGCGATCGCTGCCGCGGCCGCGAGCGGTACGACCCATCTCGCATCCCAGACTCGCCGCCTACGACGCGCTCGGAGCTCGTCCGCGCGTGGCCGGTCTGAAGCGATGACATTCGCAATGCGATTCCAAACGACGGCGGGCGCGCGCAGATCGGCAACCGGCGCGAGGGCAAGCGAGGCCGCTGCTTCGCGTAGCTCGTCGACCTCGTCGCGAGCCGCTGGGGTGCGCTCGAGGTAGGCCTCGACGCGGCGGCGGTCGTCATCGTCGAGCGCGTCGACCGCATAGGCACCGAGGAGCGCGTCGAGCTGCGGGTCGCGCGGAACGGACTGACTCATTCCGTCACCCCTTGCTCGATCAGCGCGGCCCGCAACCGCAGCAGGCCCGACCGAATCCGGCTCTTGATCGTTCCTTCCGGCTGCTCCAGCAGCAACGCGACCTCACGGTACGTGTGGCCGGAGAAATACGCGAGCTCGATGGCGCGCCGTTCG
>JBKPCL010000093.1:0-9574 GCA_046727335.1 Actinomycetota bacterium | reverse complement strand
CGCCGTCGACACGATCCTGAACCAGAAGGGTCAGGGCGTGAAGTGCATCTACGTCGCGATCGGTCAGAAGGGCTCGACGGTCGCGCAGACGGTGGAGACGCTGCGCGAACACGGAGCGCTCGAGTACACGGTGGTCGTGAGCGCGCCGGCGTCGGACGAAGCGGTCTTCAAGTACCTGGCGCCATACGGCGGCTGCGCGATAGGCCAGCACTGGATGGAGAACGGCGAAGCCGCGCTCGTCGTCTACGACGACTTGTCGAAGCAGGCCGAGGCCTACCGCCAGATCTCGCTGTTGCTGCGTCGGCCGCCGGGCCGCGAGGCATACCCGGGCGACGTCTTCTATCTGCACTCGCGGCTGTTGGAGCGGGCCGCGAAGCTGAACGACGAGCGGGGTGGGGGATCGCTCACTGCGTTGCCGGTCATCGAGACCAAGGCCGGTGACGTGTCGGCCTACATCCCGACCAACGTGATCTCGATCACCGACGGCCAGATCTACCTCCAGGACGACTTGTTCAAGTCGGGCGTGCGCCCGGCCGTCGACGTCGGGATCTCGGTGTCGCGTGTCGGTGGCGCCGCGCAGATCAAGGCGATGAAGGCGGTGGCCGGCACGTTGAAGCTGGACCTCGCCCAGTTCCGTGAGCTCGAAGCGTTCGCGACGTTCGGCTCGGAGCTCGACGCAGTGTCGAAGGCGCAGCTCGAGCGGGGCGCGCGACTGGTGGAGCTGCTCAAGCAGCCGTTGCACGCGCCCATGGCCGTCGAAGAGCAGGTCGTCTCGGTGTACGCCGGTACCAACGGTTACCTCGACGACATCCCCGCGTCGGACGTGCGCCGCTTCGAGTCCGAGCTCCTCGACTACATGCGCCTGCGTCGTACGGACTTGCTGCTCACGATCCAGACCACGGGCGGGTTGCCCGAAGGCGACGACCTCGAGAACGCGATCAAGGACTTCAAGGCGAGCTTCCAGCCGACCGAAGCGGCGGGGGCCGTAGACGTGAGCGCGTCGACCGCAGCGTCGGTCGGCCCCGAGACCACGCCCGAAACACTAGAGACGGAATAAGGCATGGCTGGTGGCCAAGAACGCATTCTGCGGCGCCGGATTCGTTCGGTGAACGCCACGAAGAAGATCACGCGCGCGATGGAGCTGATCTCGGCGAGCCGGATCGTCAAGGCCCAAGCACGTGTGCACGCGGCGCAGCCATACGCTGACGGCATCACCGACGTGGTGCGCCATCTCCAGGAAGCAGGCGGCGGTGCGAGCAGTCCGCTGTTGACGCCGCGCGAGAGCATCCGCCGGGTCGCGCACGTCGTGATCGCGGCCGATCGCGGACTCGCCGGCGCCTACAACTCCTCAGTGCTGCGGGCCGCGGAGGCGGAGATTCGCGATCACGACGCGCAGGGACATGACTACGCGCTCGTCACCGTGGGACGGAAGGCCGAGGGGTACTTCCGTTTCCGGAACTACCGCATCGACGACGCCTTTGTCGGATTCACCGACGACCCGTCGTACGAGGACGCGCGGCGCGTCGCCGGCACGGTGGCCCCCCGCTTCGAGAGCGGTGAGCTGGATCTCGTCCAGCTCGTCTACACGAGGTTCGTCACCCCCGGCCGGCAGGAAGTCGTCGTCCGCCCGTTGCTGCCCCTCGACCGCGAGGGTTTCGAGTCTGGCCGTGGCGACGCGCCCTCGCCGGCGGACTCCGGTCAGCCGCCCGCGGACTACGAGTTCGAACCGAATCCCGACGCCATCCTCGAGGCCCTGTTGCCGAGGTACGCGGAGGCGCGGGTGTTCGCCGCGCTGCTCAACGCGGCCGCGTCGGAGCACGCGGCTCGGCAGCGAGCGATGAAGGCCGCGACCGACAACGCCGAAGAGCTCATCCGCGGCCTGACCCGAGTGATGAACCGCGCTCGCCAGGACTCGATCACGACCGAGATCATGGAGATCGTCGGTGGTGCCGAAGCTCTCCGGCAGGGCGGCGGCGAGCACATCGAGACCCACGAAGCCGAATACTTCGACAAGACTGCTTGAACCCAGAGGAATCTGCTGCCATGACCGCAACAGCCGAGCCGACCACCCTCAAGGACGGAAGAGTCGTCGCGATCTACGGGCCGGTCGTCGACGTCGAGTACCCGCCCGACGCGCTGCCCGAGATCAACACTGCGCTCGAGATGGACATCGACCTCGAGGGCAACATCGTCACGGTCACTGCCGAGGTCGCGCAGCAGCTCGGTGAGGGACGCGTCCGCGCCATATGCCTGAAGCCGACGGATGGTTTGCAGCGCGGCACGGCCGTCCGCAACACAGGCCACGGAATCACGATGCCGGTCGGGGACGGCACCCTCGGGCACGTGTGGAACGTCATCGGCGAGCCACTCGACATCAAGCAGTCGGAAGTGACGAACATCGCCGACCGGTGGGAGATCCATCGCGATCCGCCGCCGTTCGACCAGCTCGAGCCCAAGGCGCAGATGTTCGAGACCGGCATCAAGGTCATCGATTTGCTCGAGCCGTACGTCCAGGGCGGCAAGATCGGCCTCTTCGGCGGCGCCGGTGTCGGCAAGACGATCCTCATCCAGGAGATGATCAACCGCGTCGCGACTCAGCACGGTGGCGTGTCGGTGTTCGCCGGCGTCGGCGAGCGCACGCGTGAGGGCACCGACCTCTGGATCGAGATGCAGGAGTCGGGCGTCATCGAGAAGGCCGCCCTCGTGTACGGCCAGATGGACGAGCCGCCGGGTGTGCGGCTGCGCGTCGCGCTGTCGGCGCTCACCGTCGCCGAGTACTTCCGCGACGTGCAGAACCAGGACGTGTTGCTGTTCGTCGACAACATCTTCCGGTTCGTGCAGGCAGGCTCCGAGGTGTCGACCTTGCTCGGCCGCATGCCCAGCGCGGTCGGCTACCAGCCGACGCTCGCCGACGAGATGGGCGAGCTGCAGGAACGGATCACGTCGACCAAGGGTCGTTCGATCACGTCACTGCAAGCGGTCTACGTGCCCGCCGACGACTACACCGACCCGGCGCCGTTCACGACCTTCACCCACCTCGACGCGACCACTGAGCTGGCGCGTGAAATCGCGGCACTCGGGATCTACCCGGCCGTGGACCCGCTGGCGTCGACGTCCAACATCCTCGCGCCCGAGATCGTCGGCGACCGGCACTACGCCGTCGCCCGTCGCACGCAGGAGACGCTGCAGCGGTACAAGGAGCTCCAGGACATCATCGCGATCCTCGGTATCGACGAGCTCTCCGAAGAGGACAAGCTCACGGTCGCGCGTGCCCGCAAGATCCAAAGGTTCCTGAGCCAACCGTTCTTCGTCGGCGAGGTCTTCACGGGCTTGAAGGGCATCTTCGTGCCGGTGGAGGAGACGGTCGACAGCTTCGAAGCGCTGGTGAACGGCGAACTCGACCACGTGCCCGAGCAGGCGTTCTTCAACGTCGGCGGCGCCGAATCAGTGCTCGCCAAGGCCAAGACACTCCAAGAGGGCTGAGCGCGGTCATGGAGGTCGAGCTCGTCTCGCCCGAACAAGTGCTGTACACCGGCGAGGCTGACATGGTTGTCGCGCGCACGCTGTCCGGCGGTGAGATTGCGTTCCTGCGCGGACATGCGCCGTTTCTCGGCGCGCTCGCGCCGGCTCCGGTGCGGCTGATCCTGCCCGACGGCGGCGAGAAGTCGTTTGCCGTGCACGGCGGCTTCATCGAGGTGTCGCACGATCGGGTGATCATCCTCTCCGACGTCGCCGAGCTGCCCGAGCAGATCGACGTCGACCGTGCGGAAGCCGCGCGGGCTCGCGCCGAGGAAGCTTTGCGCGCCAATCCCGACGACGAAGCCGCGGCTGCCGCGCTGCATCGCGCCGACACTCGCATTGCAGTCGCGACTGCGGCCTAACCCCACCCAACTTGCGTCAGTTCGTCACACCTCACGTCCACAACTGACGCATGTTCGCTCGTTGCGCGGTCAGCCATAGCGCACGGACGAGTAGCGCATGAGCTTCGTCCACTTGTGGGTGGCTTCCATGATGCGGATCGTCCCCGACTTGGACCGCATCACGAGGCTTTGCGTTCCGGCGCCGTCGCCCCAATAGCGCACACCGCGTAGCAACTCGCCGTCGGTGATGCCGGTCGCGGCGAAGAAGACGTCGTTGCCGGCGACGAGCTCGTCGATCATCAAGACGCGGTCGAGGTCGTAGCCCTGATCGAGCGCCGCTCGCCGCTCGTCGTCGTCACGCGGCCACAGCCGGCCCTGGATGGAGCCGCCCAGGCACTTGAGCGCGCACGCCGCAATCACGCCTTCGGGCGTGCCACCGATGCCGAAGAGCACGTCGTTGCCGGAGTTGCGCCACGCGACGGAGATCGCACCGGCGACGTCGCCGTCCGGAATCAAGCGGATCCGAGCTCCGGCCTCCCGGCACTCTCGGATGAGATCCTCGTGCCGGGGGCGGTCGAGGATGACGGCGGTGACGTCGCTCACTCGTTCGCCGAGCGCCTTGGCGACCGCTTCGAGGTTGGTGCGGGGCGGCGCGTTGAGATCGATGACGTCAGCGGCGGCGGGACCGGCCGCGACCTTCTCCATGTAGACGCACGGACCGGGGTTGAACATCGTGCCGCGCTCGCTCATCGCGATCACCGAGATCGCGCCCCCGCGCCCGAGCGAGGTCAGCGTCGTGCCGTCGATGGGATCGACCGCGATGTCCATGGTCGGAGGCGAGCCGTCGCCGATGCGTTCACCGTTGTAGAGCATTGGCGCTTCATCTTTCTCGCCTTCTCCGATGACGACGACGCCGTCCATCGCGACCGAGCTCAACACGACGCGCATCGCTTCGACCGCGGCGCCGTCCGCGCCGTTCTTGTCGCCGCGACCCATCCAACGACCCCCCGCGAGCGCGGCGGCTTCCGTCGCGCGCATCAAGTCCATCGCGAGGTTGCGATCTGGACGTTGAGACGTGTCCATCTGACTCCCAATCACCCCAGTGGCCGCCGCACCCTAGCCGTCACGTCAATACCCACTTCGGTGCAACCGTCCGATTCGCGCCCCGTTTTGCAGGCCGCGCGACGTGGGTACCACTTGCATTGTCCGAACGACCCCGTAGGGAGGGCACCATGGGCATCGGCGTGAGCCTGTTTCTGATTGCAGTTGGCGCGATCCTCGCGTTCGCGGTCAACGCGACAGTGAACGGACTCGACCTGATCGCGGTGGGCTGGATCTTGATGGCCGTCGGATTGGCCGGCGTCGTGATCTCACTCATCTTCTGGAGCACATGGGGAGGCTTCGGCGGGACGCACCGCGAGACATACGTGGAGCGCGACCGGCGCGAAATCCTGTAGCCGCTGCGCAAGCGCACCACGAAGCACGCTGAGGGCCGGGCCTACGGGTCCGGCCCTCAGCGCGTGCCGAACCGAGGAGCGAGTAGAACGTCGGCATGGTCGAAGCGCCGACGCCGTCGACGAGCACGACACTCGCCGACAAGGTTGCGTTCGTGACTGGCGCCGCGTCGGGCATCGGACTCGCAACGGTGTCGATGTTCGCCGGCCGCGGTGCCCGGGTCGTCGGGTGCGACGTGACCGAGCCGGCCGACGAACTGTCGTTGCCTCCGCACGCAGAGGACGTCGCCTTCGTGCAGGCCGACGTGCGCGACGAGGACGCGATCGCCGACGTGCTCTCGACGCTGGTCGAGGAGTACGGCCGGCTCGACGCGGTCGTCACCGCGGCAGGTGTCGCGGGCGGAGGGCCGGCGCATCTCGTCGACAAGCACGAGTGGCAACGCGTGCTCGACGTGAACCTCACGGGGACGTTCCTCGTGTGCAAGCACGCGATCGCGCACATGCTCGAGCAGAACGCGATCGACAGCGAGCGGGGGAGCATCGTGACCATCGCGAGCGTCGAAGGACTCGAGGGCACCGCGGGCGGCAGCTCGTACAACGCGTCGAAGGGAGCGGTCGTGATCCTCACGAAGAATCTCGCGATCGACTACGGCCGCTCGGGTATTCGAGCGAACGCGATCTGTCCGGGGTTCATCGAGACGCCGATGCTCGACGGCGTGCTCGGGATGCCGGGCATGGAGCACGTCCGTGACGAGATCCGCGCCGAGCACAAGCTCCGGCGGCTCGGCCGTCCCGAAGAGATCGCAGCGGTGGCGGCGTTCTTGGTGTCGGCCGACGCGTCCTTCGTCACCGGCCAGGCGATCGCCGTCGACGGCGGCTACACCGCAGGCCGCGACCACGGCGTGACCGCGATGCTCGGCTTGTAACCTGCTGTCATGAGCTCGCGTGACGAGTGGCGGCGGGCGTTCGAAGAGTCGCCGCGCCGTGACGCCGACTTCGCGACGATGTCCGGCATCCCGGTCGCGCCGGTCTACGGACCGGACGACGGCGAGTTCCCGGGCCAGTTCCCGTTCACACGGGGCCCGTACGCGTCGATGTACCGCTCGAAGCCGTGGACGATGCGGATGTTCGCCGGCTTCGGTACCGCGGTCGACACGAACCGAAGGTTCCATGACCTGTTGAACGCCGGCGGCGAGGGGCTGTCGACGGCCTTCGACCTGCCGACGTTGATGGGACGCGACTCCGACGACCCACTCGCGCTCGGCGAGGTCGGCCGGTGCGGTGTCGCCGTCGACACGCTGGCGGACGTCGAGGATCTCTACCGCGGAATCGACTTGGGCGCGGTCACGACGTCGATGACGATCAACGGGCCCGCCGCGGTCGTCTTCGCCATGTACATCGCCAACGCCGAAGCCTCGGGTGTCGAGCGGGCGCGCCTGGGCGGGACACTCCAGAACGACATCATGAAGGAGTACCAGGCGCAGAAGGAGTTCATCTTCCCGCCCCGACCGTCCTTGCGACTCGTCCGCGACACGATTGCGTTCTGCACGGCGGAGATGCCGCGGTGGCATCCGATCTCGATCTCCGGCTACCACATCCGCGAAGCCGGATCGACAGCAGCGCAGGAACTTGCCTTCACGGTGGCGAACGGATTCGCGTACGTCGAGCTCGGTCGCGAGGCCGGGCTGGACGTCGATGCGTTCGCGCCGCGCCTGTCGTTCTTCTTCAACGCCCACATCGACTTCTTCGAGGAGATCGCGAAATACCGGGCCGCGCGGCGCATCTGGGCTCGTTGGATGCGCGACCGCTACGGCGCGGGCAAGGACCGATCACTCCAGATGCGCTTCCACACGCAAACAGCGGGCGTATCGCTGACTGCACAGCAGCCCGAGGTCAACATCGTTCGCACCGCGATCGAGGCCCTCGCCGGCGTGCTCGGAGGCACGCAGAGTCTGCACACGAACTCGATGGACGAGACGCTGGCACTCCCGAGCGACAAGGCGGCGCGCATCGCCCTCCGCACCCAACAGGTGATCGCCCACGAAACGCGTGTCGCGAACGTCGCCGACCCGCTCGGCGGCTCGTGGTACGTCGAAGCATTGACCGACGAGCTCGAACGCCGGGCCGAAGAGCTCTTCGCCCACATCCAAGAGCTGGGCGACGGTTCGATGCTCGACGGTGTCGTGCGCGGTGTCGAAGAGGGGTGGTTCCAGGGCCAGATCGCCGACGCGGCCTACGAGCTCGAACGCAAGCTCAATGCTGGTCGTCACGTCGTCGTCGGTGTGAACGCGTTCTTCGAAGGCAACGACGAGCCGCCGCCGCCGATTCTCCGCATCGGACCCGAGGCCGAGGAGGAGCAGCGCCGCCGATTGGAGAAGGTGAAGCGGGACCGGAACGACGACGCGGTCCGGGAGTCATTGGCGCGCCTGCGCGAGGACGCGGCCGAGCCCTCCACGAACCTGATGCCTGCACTGCTCGAGACCGTGCGCACGCACGCGACGTTGGGCGAGATCGTCGGCGCGCTCGCCGACGTGTTCGGGCGCTGGGTCGAGGACCCGCATATCTGACGCGACGGTCCCGGCATGCGGCACATCACTCCCGCCCGGTTGGAGACGATCGAGCCTCTGCTCGCGCAGTTGCGAACCGTGGCGGGGCTCGTCGAACGCAAACGCGGGACGTTCTACCGGAAGTCGCGCGCGTTTCTGCACTTCCACGAGCACGGCGACGACATCTACGCCGACGTCCGCCTCGACGGCGACGCCTTCGATCGCCGGCGCGTGACCACGAAGGCCGAGCAGGCGGCGCTCGTGCGCGCCGTGCGCGCAGGCGCGGCTTCCGGCGGAGAGTGAGCCGGTCGATAGCCTGCTCCGCCGATGGATCGCCATCTCCGTGACGTTGCCCACAGCGTCAAAGGGTTCATGCCCGACGACGAGGGTCTCGCACTGCACGACGTCGGTGTCGAGGCGGGCCAGCTCGGGCCGCTGCTCGAGATCGGCTCGTACTGCGGCAAGTCGGCCGTCTACCTCGGCGCGGCCGCACGCGCCGCCAACACGGTGCTCTTCAGCGTGGACCACCACCGCGGCTCGGAAGAGAACCAGGCCGGATGGGAGTGGCACGACAGGGAGGTGGTCGACCCTTCGACCGGCCGCATGGACACGCTGCCGTTCTTTCGCCGCACCCTCGAAGAGGCGGATCTCGAGGACGTGGTTGTCGCGGTCGTCGGCTATTCCGTCCCGATCGCGCGCGCGTGGCGCACGCCGCTCGGGCTCGTCTTCGTCGACGGCGGCCACGCCGAGGATGTCGCGATCGCTGACTATCGCGGCTGGGCGCCTCACCTCGTCGACCGCGGGTTCCTCGCGATTCACGACGTCTTCGAGGATCCTGCTCAGGGCGGGCAGGCGCCATTCCACGTGTGGCAGCAAGCCGTCGCCGACGGCTTCACGCCGGCGTCGACGACCGGTTCGCTGAGAATTCTGCGCCGCACGAGTTGACGGCGCGATCCCATGGGAACGCGGCTCATTCTCTGACTAAAGTCAGGTATATGGACGCCGGGATGATCAGTGATGTTCGCGGCTTCAATCGGACGGTGACTGAACGGGTCGGAGCGCTGAACGACCACTACCTCGGGCGCGATCGGCCGCTCGGTGAAGCGCGGGTGCTGTGGGAGATCGGCGCGCGGGGCTGTGACGTCCGCGTGCTGCGCTCGCGGCTTGCCCTCGACTCCGGCTACCTCAGCCGGCTATTGCGCTCGCTCGAAGCAGCCGGGCTGATAACGGTGACTGCGAGCGAACACGACAAGCGTGTGCGAACGGCGTGCCTGACGAAGAAGGGGAGCGCGGAACGCGCGCTGCTCGACCGACGAAGCGACGCGCTCGCCCGATCGATGCTCGAGCCACTCACGTCGGCGCAGCAGGAGCGTCTCGTGTCGGCAATGCGCGACGTCGAACGATTGCTGACGGCCGCGCTCGTCCAGGTCGATGCTGTCGATCCGGCCCACGACGACGCGGAGTACTGCCTGCGCGAGTATTACGCGGAGCTCGATCGGAGGTTCGACACGGGCTTCGATCCGACACGGAGCCGTCTTGCCGACCCGGCAGAGATGCGCGGCCCGCTGGGCGCGTTCCTGGTCGCCCGTTTGCGGGACGATCCGATCGGCTGTGGCGCGTTGAAGTTCCACGACAACGAACCGACCGAGATCAAACGCATGTGGGTCGCACCGCCCGCACGCGGGCTGGGAGTCGGTCGGCGGTTACTCGTAGA
>JBKPCL010000092.1:0-7303 GCA_046727335.1 Actinomycetota bacterium | reverse complement strand
GGGACGTCGCGGTGCTGGACGATCGTCGCGATGGCCGCGAGGTCGTCGTCGTATTCCGCGCGCACCAATGCGGCGAGCGGGCCGCCGCAGCGATACGTCGTCAGCGCGGCGCTCGATGCGTGCCACGTGACGCGCCCGGGCAGCTTCTGTTCGAGGTCGGCGACAATCTCGTCGAGGCTGTTCATGCACACCGCGTTTCAGACAGCCAGACGGCAGGCAGCGTCGTCAGGTCGCCCGCGCCCAACGTGAGTACGACGTCGCCGGGTCGGGCCCAGCGTCTGGGTACGTCGACGAGATCTTCTCGCCGCGGCAGGTAGGCGACCGGCAAGTCCGGATGCGCATCGAGCACCGCCGACAAGATCAGGCGTCCGGACACGCCCTCGGCGGGTGGTTCGCCCGCGGGATAGACGTCGGTGAGCACGACGGTGTCGGCGGCGGTGAACGCGTCGGCGAAGTCGCGCCACAGCTTGCCGGTGCGCGTATAGCGGTGAGGCTGGAACACCGCGATCACGCGGTGCCACGGCCCGAGGCGCGCGGTCTCGATCGCGGCCGCGACCTCGCTCGGCAAGTGCGCGTAGTCATCGATGAAGGTGACGCCCTCGCGCTCGCCACGCCGCTCGAACCTCCGCGCGACTCCCGCAAAGTCGCGCAGCGCCCGTGCCGCGGCCGCGAACTCCACGCCGAGCTCGAGTGCAATGGCCGTTGCACCCGCGGCATTCGTCGCCGCTTTGACGCCCAGCGGAACCACGAGCTCACCGAGCGCCGTCTCGCCTGCGGTCAAGGTGAACCGGCACGCGTCCTGCCCGTCGGTCTCGTCGACGATCCGATAGAACGCGTCGTCGGACGTTCCGTACGTGCGAATCCGTGGGTGGCGCGCCGAGAGACGCCGCACTTCGGGATCGTCGACGCAACCGACCATCGGCCCGGACACCGACGCGACGAACTGGTCGAACGCGCCGACAAGTCGCTCGAAATCGCCGTAGAACTCGAGATGATCAGGCTCGATGTTCGTGACGAGCGCGGCGTCGGGAGCGAGCTGCAAGAACGTGCCGTCGCTCTCGTCCGCTTCCACGACGAGCCACTCCCCCGTGCCGAAGCCGGCGTTGCTGCCGATCTGGCGCAGCTCACCGCCGACGAGGAAGCTCGGATCCCATCCCGCCGCGCGCAGGATCAACGTGAGCATCGACGACGTCGTCGTCTTGCCGTGCGATCCCGCGACCGCAACGGTGCGTTGCGTCGCGGCGATGCCGGCGAGCGCTTGCGCGCGATGGACGACACGAATTCCACGCTCGCGTGCCGTGACGAGCTCCACGTTCGACTGTGGGACCGCGGTGGAATACACGACGGCGTCGGCGTGCGCTGGAACGTTGTCAGGATTGTTGCCGCTCAACACGCGCACTCCGGCTTCCTCCAGCCGGGGGCGCATCGCCGGTTCCTGCGTGTCCGACCCGCTCACGTCGTGGCCCATGCGTGCGAGCAGCAGCGCGATCGCGCTCATGCCGGCGCCGCCGACCCCGACGACATGCAGCCGGCGGGGCATCGAGAGATCGAGCGGAGCATCCGCGGCCGCGTCGCGAGATTCAGCCACGGGCATGCTCCTCGATGACGTCGGCGACGCGCGCCGCCGCGTCGGGACGACCGAGGCCACGCGCCATCTTCGACATCGCGTCCAGACGTTGTGCATCTCGAAGCAGCTCCGACACCGTCTCGTCCAAGCGAACGGCGTCACACTCCGAGTCTGGGATCATCACCGCTGCGCCCGCCGCTTCGAGGGTCTGCGCGTTGCGCGTCTGGTGATCGCTCGGCGCGCCGGGCAGCGGCACCAGAACCGCCGGCAGACCGGCCGCGGTGAGCTCGGCGACGGTACCCGCGCCGGCCCGGCACACCGCGAGCGTCGCTCGCGCGAACAGGCCGTCCATGTGCTCCTCGTAGCCGAAGAGCTCGTAGACGAGCGCGTCACCGTCTCGGCGCGCACGTTCGAGTTCCGTCGCGCATTCGTCGAGGTTGCGGGGCCCGCACACGTGGTAGACGGACAGGTCGCGACGAGCGCGCCAGCGGTCGTAACAACCGATCGCGGCGCGGTTGATCGTTCGTGCTCCCTGCGCCCCGCCGAACACTGCGAGCAGCGCCGGATCCCGTGCCTGGTCGCGCTCGAGATGGACGAACGCCTCGCGCACCGGATTGCCGGTCAGCGTCGCGCCGGGCAGTGGCGTGTTCGGCAACGAGGTCGCCGCGCGCGCACCAAGCCGCGCGCCGATGCGATTGGCGAGGCCCGGCGCGGCGTCCTGCTCGTGGACGACGGCGGGCACGCGCAGCACGCGAGCGGCGAGCACCGCGGGCAACGACGCGTACCCGCCGAAGCCGACAACGATGCGGGGCCGGTATCGCCGCACAAGTCCGAACGCCTGGACGGTCGCGACGAGGGCATCCCAGAGCGCGCCGGCGTTGTGCACGAGATTGGGCAGCGTCGGCCGCCGCCGCAGTCCTCTCCCGGGCAGGAGATCGATGGTGAACCCCGCCTCGGTCACCACTCGACCTTCGATGCCGCGCCGGCCACCGACGAACCGGACCTCATGCCCGCGGGCGGCGAGTTCCTGGGCGACCGCGATCGCGGGGTACGTGTGGCCACCCGTGCCTCCGCCCGCGAGCAAGGCGAAAGGACGCTCCGTCACCGAACCGGACGTCGAGTCGGAGCTTGCCGCGCCACGTTCGCGAGCATCCCCGCGGCCAGCATCGCGATGACGAGCGACGAACCGCCCGCGGACAAGAACGGCAGGGTGATACCGGAGACCGGCAGCACACCGACGACGGCGCCGAGGTTGATCGCCGCCTGGCCGACGATCCAGACGGTCACGCCGCCCGCGAGCAGCGCGCCGAACATGTCGGGCGCGCGGCGCGCGACGTGGAACCCGACCAGGCCGAAGCCGGCGAACAACCCGAGGACGAGCAGGCACCCGACGAAGCCGAGCTCCTCACCGATGATGGCGAAGATGAAGTCGGTGTGCGCGTTGGGGAGGAACATCCACTTCGCTCGGCCGGCACCCAGCCCCACGCCGTTCACGCCGCCGCTGCCGAGCGCGATCAGCGACTGCATGATCTGGTATCCGGTGTTCGACGTGTCGGACGACGGATGCAAGAACGCGAACACGCGAGCGCGTCGGTAGGGTGCCGCCACCGACAACATGGCGGCGAGCGCGACACCGATGAGCGCGATCTGGACGAGCTGGCGCCGCGGCACCCCGGCGAGGATGAGTAGCGCGAAGGCGATCATCGCGAGCACGACCGTCGAGTCGAGGTCGGGTTCGAGCATTACCAGGGCGGCGACACCACCGAGCACGAGCACCACCGGTCGCCACGCACGCGGATCGTGCAGCTGCGCCGCGCGCCGAGTGAGCACGTCGGCCGCATACACCAACAGCGCGATCTTGGCGAACTCACTCGGTTGCAGACGCAGCGGTCCGTAACCGAGCCACCGTCGCGAACCGTCGACGGTGATCCCGATGCCGGGAACGAGCACGACGAACAGCAGGCCGAACGCGGCGACGAGCGCGATCGGCGCGAGCCTCCGCCATACGTGGTAGTCGACGCGGGCCGCGACGACGAACGCGACGACGCCGACGACCGCCCAGAGGAATTGGCGATCGAAGAAGTACCACGACGACCCGTAGTCCGAGAGCGCCGCGACCGACGACGCCGACAGGATCATGACGAGACCGACGATGTTCAGCACGCCGACGGTTGCGCACACGACGACGTACGCGGGTGTGCGCGGGTAGACCTTGCGAGTCCGGACCCGCGTTCGCAGGCGCATGAACGGCGACGGGCGCGGGCGCGACCGTCGGCGACGCAGCACGACGGGAGGCGAAAGCGCCGTCATCGACGCACGCTCTCGTCGAGCAGCACGCGCACCTCGGCCGCGAAGTCATCGCCCCGTTGCCCGTAGTTGTCGTACGCGTCGAACGACGCGCACGCCGGCGAGAGCAGAACGACGTCTCCGGGCCGGGCGAACTCGCTCGCGAGCCGAACCGCGTCGTGCATCGACGCCGCCTGCGCGACGGTTGTGCCGGGTGTGAACGCGGCGACGATGTCGGGCGCACACTCCCCCATCGCGACGACGGCCCGGACGTGATCGGAAGCGCGGCCGAGGACGCTCAGGTCGAGTCCTTTGTTGCGTCCGCCCGCGAGCAGCACGACCGAAGGAAACGACGCGACCGCCCGCAGCGTGGCGTCGGGGTTCGTCGCCTTGGAATCGTCGTACCACTGCACCCCTCTAGCTTCGCCCACCAGCGTGACTCGATGGGGGAGGGTCTCGTATGACGCGAGCGTCGCACGTATGCCATCGAGCGTTGCACCGGCTTCGAATGCGGCGGCCGCCGCCGCGAGCGCGTTCGTTCGGTCGTGCGACAGCGCGCGCTTGAGGTCACGAAGCCGAGCGATCGCGTTCCCGTTCGGGAACACGAGGGCGTCGCCGTCAACGCGGTAATGCGCCGAGCGCTTCTCTGCCGTTGCCGTCACGCCGATCGACCGCGCCGGCGCCGTCGCACCGATCGCGGCCGCCTCCGGATCATGGGCGTCGAACACCAGCACGTCGTCTCCGGCCTGGTGGGCGCAGATCCGTGCTTTGGCCGCGACGTACGCAGCAAAACCACCGTGCCAGTCGAGGTGATCGGGGGTGATGGCAAGCAACACCGCGACGCGGGGACGAAACGTGGAGGACAACGCGAGTTGGAACGACGACACTTCGGCGACGAGCACGTCGGCGTCGTCGTCGACCGCTTCGATGAGCGGCCGACCGATATTGCCGGCCGCGACGGCGCGCACGCCCGACGCCGCGAGCATCGCGGCGATCATTGACGTCACCGTGGTCTTCCCGTTGGTGCCCGTGACCGCGACGATCGGCGCGTGGGCGCGCTCGCCTGCGAGGTCGATCTCGCTGCGGACCGAAATCCCGGAAGTCTGCGCAGCTACGAGCGCGAGGTGATCCGGTCGCACCAACGGACTGGGAACCACGAGGTCGACACCCGTCACGAGCGCGCGCACTTCGTCCGGCGAGGGCGCTTCGACGACGACCGCGCCCGCGTCGGCGACGCGCTCGCGCCGCGCTTCGTATGCGACGGTCGGGGCCGGCGCATCGTCGACGATCGTGACGTCGACGTGCTCGCGACGAAGGCGTTCAGTGACGGCGACGCCGGTTTCCGCGATTCCGATCACGAGGGCGCGCATCAGTCCAGCCCGAATCGCAAGAAGTCGGCGTAGAAAATGCCGATGCCGAGCGCGACGCAGATGCCGGCGAACAACCAGAAGCGAACGATGACGGTGAACTCGGACCAGCCGCCGACTTCGAAGTGGTGATGGATGGGCGCCATGCGGAGGACGCGGCGGCGGAATCCACGGTACGAGATCACTTGTGCCATCACCGAGAGGGTCTCGATCAGCGGGAGTCCGGCCAGGATCGGCAACAGGAGATGCGTCCGCGTCAGCAGCGCGAGCCCGGCCATGCCGCCGCCGAGGGCGAGTGAACCGGTATCGCCCATGATGATCTGCGCCGGCGCGGCGTTCCACCAGAGAAAGCCGCCACACGCGCCGAGCAGCGCGGCCGCGATGATCGCTTGGTCGAGCGCCTGCGCGGACACCACGCCGTAGATGCTCGGGTGCCGAAACTCGGTGAAAGCGATGATGATGAACGCGCCGAAGACGAGCGCCGACGAACCGGCGGCGAGCCCGTCGAGCCCGTCGGTGAGGTTCACCGCGTTCGCCGCGGCGTAGATGACGAGCACGGCCCAGATGAACCAGCCGACCGAGCCCAAGTCGACATCGAGCGGACGGGTGAAGGACAGATGGGTGTCGGTGTGCACGAAGTGCAGTGACAACCAGGCGAAGACACCGGCCACCACAACGATCCCGAGCGTCTTTCCCCGCTTGCGCAAGCCGAGGTTTCGCCGGGCCCGTACACCGAGATAGTCGTCGATCCAGCCGACGACACCGAGGCCGAAGAGGAGGAAGAGCAGCGCCCAACCGGGCGTGGCGAACGCAACGCTCGAGCGCCGCACGTGCGCGAAGAGATAGCCGACGATCGCGGCGCCGACGATGGTGATGCCGCCCATCGTCGGCGTTCCCGCCTTCCATACGTGCGGGTGCTGAATGGGGCCGTCATCGCGGATCTGTTGGCCCATGCTGCGGGTGCGGAAGAAGTTGATGAGCAGTGGCGTGCCGAGCATCGTGACGACGAATGCGGCGGCCCCCGCCATGAGCATTGCGATCACGAGACATCACCCGGCGACAGGAGAGCCTCTGCGACTGATTCGAGCGCGAGGACGCGACTCGCCTTGACCAGCACCGCGTCACCCGGACGCACGAGGCGGCGGACGATCTCGCGCGCTTCCCGGGCGTCGGCGGCGGTCTCGGTCACGACACCGGCATCGTGCGCCGCGCGCGCGATCCGCGTGCCACCCGCGCCCACACCGACGACGACATCGATGCCGAGCTCGCCGGCCTTCGTGCCAACCTCCTCGTGCGCGCGATCGGCGTGGTCCCCGAGTTCGCGCATGTCACCGAGCACCGCGATCCGGCGGCCGGCGACGCGCAGGTGGCCGAGCGCGAGGAGCCCGGCCTCCATCGACGAGGGATTCGCGTTGTAGGCATCGTTCAGGACCACGACGCCGGCCGGGCTCTCGCCCAGCTCCATGCGCCATCGGCCGCTACGCGTGGCCCCGAGCAGCGTGCCGATCTCCTCGGGCGGCACGCCGAACGCCCGTTGCGCGACGACGACCGCCAGCGCTGCGTTGAGCACGTGGTGCGCACCGTGCAACGGCACCGACAGACGGCGCCCGTCGATCTCGAACGACGGTCGCAGACGAGCATCGAGCCGGACATCCCTGACGCGGAGATCCGCAACGGCCGCCAGACCGACGGTGACGACGCTCGCTGCCGTGCGTCCGGCAAGCCGCGACGTCCACGGGTCGTCGGCATTGAGGACTGCAAGGCCGTCGCGAGGCAATGCCTCGAGCAGCTCGGTCATCGCCGCCGCCGCACCCTCCGGACCGCCGAGGAATTCGGCATGGGCCAGCCCGACATTGGTGATCACCGCGATCTCCGGGCGTGCAATCTCGCACAACCTCGCGACGTCACCTGGCTGCCGCTCGCCCATCTCGGTGACCACCACGTTTGTCGACGCCGGCGCGTTGAGCAGCGTGATCGGGAGACCGAACTCGTTGTTGTACGACTCCTCGTTGGCGTAGCAACCAGACGACGCGAGCGCCGCGGCGAGGAGATCCTTCGTCGACGTCTTGCCCGTCGATCCCGC
>JBKPCL010000091.1:0-4845 GCA_046727335.1 Actinomycetota bacterium | reverse complement strand
TCCCGTGCGTTTGGAAAAAGCCGCGACCGCGCTTCAGCTTGTCGTCGAGGGCCCATGTCGGTCGGTCGACGTTCGGCACCGCGCCCGCCGTGATTGCCGCCGTCTGCGCGGTTCGCACGCCGTCGCGAATGAGCTGACCGACGAGCTCACGCGGATCGGTACTCGTGCCGCGGGCGTAGGCGTCGATGGCCTCGTCGACGGCAGGGTCGCCGAGCTGGCGGAGCCCATCGAGGTTCGCGTCCGACACGTCGAGGTCGAGAATGCGCCGCTTGTCGTCGGCGATCGGCGTGCGCAATCGTTCGTTCTGCTGTTCCGAGCGGAAGAGCGCGCTGATGAACTGCATCCGATCGGTGAACCGCGTCCAGTCGGTCGCCGCGATGTGCGCGCGGCCGTCGTCGTACAGGGACATGAGCTGGCGCGTGTCCGGGTCCGTCAGCGCCGCGAGGGGCGGCCGGAACCGCGTGCCGTCGCCGATCATCGGGAGCCCGCGGCCCAGGGGGAGCGCGTTCACCGCGTCGCTCCGGAAGGGCGCGTCGAGCGTGAGCACGAAGCGGGTCATCAGCGATGCGTAGGTCGAGGCGATCCAGCGCCCGACGAGGGACTGGTGCACGAGGGCCCAGCGTGTTCCCGAGTGGCGCAGCACCGCGTGGGGGCGATCTCCGGGCGCGGCGTGAGGGTTCATCGCGCAGAACTCCACGAGGCGCGACGCCAGCGGGTCGAGCGCGAGCCGGAGCATCGGGTCCACGCGCCATTGCTCGTAGGCGGCGAGGTACACGTTGCCGCGCAGCACCAGCTGCGCGCGCTTCATCGGGTCGGTGGTTCGACTGGCACGGAAGTACGCGTCCATTCCGGTGCGCAACCACTCGACTTCGCACTCGCGGAACAGCTCGGAGGCGTCTCCGGCGACGACGCTCGCCCGGAACTGTTGCCACTCCGCATCGGTGGCATTCGGGTTCGCGTCGCACCAATCGAGGAACTGGCTGAGCGCGTAGCCGATCTCGTGGAAGACGAGTCGGTTGCCGAGGGCGAGGACGCGCGGCATCGCCTGGTCGCTCGCGAGACGAATTTCGCGTTGCACGCGTTCGAGCGCCGGCCGGAACAGACGCACGACCGGCCGGCGTGCACACAAGTCATCGACGCGAACGCTCGAGCCGTCGAGCACGAGGTTCTCGCCGATCGTCGCCGACGACCAGCGAGAGAAGGTGCACCAGTTCGAGTCGACGCCGCCCACGAATGCGGTCAGGCGGTCCGCGATCTCCGAGTACGCGAACGTGATCCAGAGATTCCGGTACACGTCGTCATGGAGACCACAGATCTCCTCGATGGCAGCCGAATCGATGCGCGCAGTCGTGCTGAGTGCCAAGGTGTCTCGCCCTCCCTAGCCCCAGCCACATATGTGACGATCTGCCCGATCGACAGCCCAAGATATTGCGATCAGGTTGCAGAGTCGAGGCCTGTCCAGACGCGGAACTCGGCGGTCGAGTTGAGGCGGGGAAAAGGCTCGTCGGGGACGGGCACGTCGAGGAAGGCACACAACGGTGGCCAGCCGTCCGCGACGTCGTACACGAGCAGCTCATCGGCGGGCACCGACGCGATGACGTCTGCCTCGTGCGCACGCAACACCGAGATGACATTGTCCCGGTCGAGCCGGTTGCCGAAGGTCTGTTGGAGGATCAGCTTGCGCGTGGAGACGCGCCAGCGCGTGAGTCGCTCGTCCTCGGTCGGATGGTTCAGCGCGAGGAAGATGGTCTGCGAGATGCTGTCGTACCACTCATCCGGGTCGCGGCGGGTGAGGACGACCTTGGCCTTCGGGTTCGCGGCCTTGAGTTGAGGCCAGAACGACACGGCGGGCCAGTCGCAGACCGATCGGTAGGCCGCGAACAAGGCGTCCCAGTCGACCGCCTGGCCGTTGATCGCCGAGGTCCAGACCTCGTCGTGGCCGTCGTTCGCGTACACCTCGAGCATGTGGTAGCAGGGGCCGAAGCCGAGGGCGTTGAGCGCCCGTTGGAACGACATGGTTCCCGTGCGGCCGAAGCCGGCTCCGATGACGTCCAGGGTCATAGAGCCGAGCGTAACGGCCGGTATCCTGATGGTTCCCCCCTTCCGAGAGGCTTCCCCGCTATGTCCGCGCGCTCGATTCGGCGTGACGACCTGCGCAATCTCGCCATCGTGGCCCACGTCGACCACGGCAAGACGACGTTGGTCGACGCTCTGCTCTGGCAGTCCGGCGCGTTCCGCGCCAACCAGGACGTAGCCGAGCGCGTCCTCGACTCGAACGACCTCGAGCGCGAGAAGGGCATCACGATTCTCGCCAAGAACACCGCAGTCCGGTACGGCGACGTCACGTTCAACATCGTCGATACGCCCGGCCACGCCGACTTCGGCGGTGAGGTCGAGCGCGCGCTCGCGATGGTCGACGGTGTGCTGCTGCTCGTCGATGCCAGCGAAGGCCCGCTGCCGCAGACGCGTTTCGTCCTACGGAAGACGCTCGAGGCGCGCCTGCCCGTCATCGTCATCGTGAACAAGGTGGACCGGCCCGACGCCCGCATCGACGAGGTGCTTGACGAGATCTACGAGCTGTTCCTCGACCTCGGCGCGACCGACGAACAGATCGAGTTCCCCATCGCCTACGCGAATGCCAAAGCGGGCTGGGCATCGCTCGCAGCGGACGTCGAAGGCAGCGATCTGAAGCCGCTCTGCGAGCTGGTGCTCGAACACATCCCGGCGCCAGTGTACGAAGAGGGACATCCCTTCCAGGCGCTCGTGACCAACCTCGACGCCTCGCCGTACGTCGGCCGACTGGCGCTGTGCCGCGTGCGCAACGGGAGAGTGCGCAAGGGCGAAGCCGTGGCGTGGTGCCGCATCGACGGCACGATCGAACGCGCCAAAATCGCCGAGCTCTACCTCACCGACGCGCTCGATCGGGTCGACGCAGTCGAGGCGGGACCGGGTGACATCATCGCCGTCGCCGGCATCCCGGAGATCACGATCGGCGAGACGCTCGCCGACGTCGACGACCCTCGACCGCTCCCGCCGTTGATCGTCGACGAGCCGAGCCTCTCGATGACGATCGGGATCAACACCTCGCCGTTGTCGGGGCACGACGGCACCAAGCTCACCGCCCGGCTGGTGGAGTCGCGCTTGCGGCAGGAGCGCGTCGGCAATGTGTCGTTGCGCGTGTTTCCCACGAGCCGGCCGGACACGTGGGAGGTGCAGGGGCGAGGCGAGCTGCAACTCGCGGTCTTGGTGGAGACGATGCGGCGTGAGGGTTACGAGCTCACCGTCGGCAAGCCGCAGGTGGTGACCCGTGAGATCGACGGGACGCTCCACGAACCGCTCGAGCGACTGACGGTCGACGTGCCCGAAGAGTTCCTCGGTGTCGTCTCCCAGATGCTCGCATTGCGTAAGGGGCGCATGACGCAGATGGTGAACCACGGCACCGGTTGGATCCGCATGGACTTCCGGGTGCCGTCACGAGGGCTCATCGGGTTCCGTACCGAGTTCATGACCGAGACGCGCGGCACCGGGATGCTGCACCACGTATTCGACGGGTACGCGCCCTGGTTCGGCGAGCTGCGGACGCGACGCACGGGAAGTCTCGTGGCCGACCGGCGAGGTGACACGACGTCGTATGCGCTGATGAACCTGCAAGAGCGCGGCGCGATGCTCGTCGGGCCCGGGGCGGAGGTCTACGAAGGGATGATCGTCGGCGAGAACGCGCGCACCGATGACATGGACGTCAACCCCACGAAGGAGAAGAAGCTCACGAACATGCGCGCGGCCGGCTCGGACGACCTGGTTCGGTTGGTGCCGCCGCGTGCGATGTCGTTAGAGCAGGCGTTGGAGTTCATCGCCGACGACGAGTGTGTTGAGGTGACACCCAAGACGGTCCGGCTGCGGAAGGTCGCGCTCCCGGCGAGCGATCGCGCTCGCGTGCGGAGCGCGCTGAAGCGCCCGCGTTAACCAGCTACCGTCGAGTCGCGTGATCGATCGGTTGCTCGCCGACCTCGTGTTGGTGGTGCACCTCGCGTATCTCGCGTTCATTCCGATCGGCGGTTTTCTCGCGTGGCGCTGGCGCTGGGTGATGTGGCCGCATCTCGCCGCGGTGGCCGTCGCCATCGCGAGCGTGACGGTCGGCTTCGACTGTCCGCTGACGTCGTGGGAGCAGTCGCTGCGTCAGCGCGGTGGTGAACGCGCCTATCGGGACGGCTTCATCGACCACTACCTGACGGGCCGCGTGTACCCGCACGGCTACGACTGGCTGGTACAGCTCCTGTTCGTCGGCTGCATTGTCGTTTCCTATGCGGTGTTGATCGCGCGCCAGAGTCGCTCACGCCGTCGGCTCAGCCCCGTCCACTGAGCAGGCGGCGGGCGGTGCCGCCGAGGAAGAGCGCCATCGCCTCGCCGTCGAGCGGCAGCGACTTCGCTTCCTGCAGAGACCGGGCCATCGGGAACCACGGCTCGTCGCTGCCCCAGAGCACGCGGCCGCGATACGTCGAGGTGTTCATGAACCTGACGAGGTTCGGGTCGAGATACTTCGGCGCGTAGGCGGTGCACGAGAGGTACAGGTTCGGCCACTTGCGCATGTAGTTCATGAGCAGCTCTTCGTACGGATGGCCCATGTGTGCGCCGATCACGACGAGATCGGGAAAGTCGATCAGGACGTCTTCGAGCAGCTCCGGGTGCTGCACGCGCGACCGCACTTGCGGGCCCGGAATGCCGACGTTGATCGCGACGGGAAGGCCGAGCTCCTCGCACACCTGATACACGGGGTAGTGGCGCGCGTCGTTGATCGGCAGCTGTGACGCGAGCGGCATGACGCGCACCATGCAAAGGCGCGGATGC
>JBKPCL010000090.1:0-11863 GCA_046727335.1 Actinomycetota bacterium | reverse complement strand
GGCGGCGAGTCGCCGGCGCGAGCCGTCGGGCTGCGCACCGGGTCGTCGATCGAGTATCGGTTGATCGACGTCGACGAGGAGCGCACGGTCGGAACCGTCGACGATGCTCGGGTCTTCGGCGTTGCGCATCCGGGCGCGGTCTACCTGCACCAAGGGCGTCAATACCGAGTCGACCGGCTCGACATCCGTGACCACGTCGCGGTGCTCCACGAATACGACGAGGCAGACGAGTACACGCAGCCCCGATCGGAGATCGACATCGTCGTCGTCGCGGACGAGGAGCAGGCGTCGCTCGGTGACGCGGTGGTGCACCTCGGCGCCGTCGAGGTTCGCAACCAGGTGGTCGCGTATCAACGCAAACGGGTGTCTACGAACGAGATCGTCGAGGTGTGCGATCTCGAGCTGCCCGAACGGTCACTCGTGACGCGCGCGTGTTGGTACACGATCGCTGCCGACGCGGTGGATGCCGCCGGAATCCAACCGGCAGAGATCATCGGCGCAGTGCATGCGGCGGAGCACGGACTCATCGGCATGCTCCCGCTGTTCACGATCTGCGATCGGTGGGACGTCGGTGGCGTTTCGATGGCCCTGCACCCCCAGACCGGCGATCCGACGATCTTCATCTATGACGGCTACCCCGGCGGCGCCGGCATCGCCGAACTCGCGTTCGAAGCTGCTGAACGTCATGTGCGCGCGACCCTGGATCTCATCACCGCGTGCCCGTGCGAAGACGGATGCCCCTCATGTGTCCAGTCGCCGAAGTGCGGCAACTGGAACGAGTACCTCGACAAGACCGCCGCGTGCCGGCTCCTTGCGCTCATGGCGCGTGCCACCGTCGCCCGCCGCTGATCGCGCGGGCCCGGTCGACTTCCGCTCGGGCGTGACCCCGGGCGCGGCCGACGGCGACCACGACTTCCGCCGCCCGCCGGCCACAGGTGCACGAGATGAGCCGGCCACCGTTGTTGGCTGCAGCATCACGCGCCGCCGCGTGCGCGTCGCCGGCGGCGCGGCCCAGGGCGAGCTGATCGGCGGCCGCCAGCGCGGCAGCGTCCGCGGCCAGATCAGCCCGCGCTTGCTCCACGGCGGCGCCGCCGACACGCGCGATTCCGATGCACAGGACCGCACCGAGGACCACCGCCACGGCCGCGAGCACCGTCATGCTGCCGCGTTCGTCATTCATCGTTCGATCCGCATGACCGCGCTGCTGTGCAGCGTGAGATCCGGCAGCAACGGGCCGACCAACGGCACGCGCGTGCGCGAGACGTAGCGGACCTCGACGTCGACGCGATCCCCGACCGCCTCGCCGCGATGCACCATGACCTGGGCGGTCGGCAAGGTGCGTCGCACAACGGCGCGCACCCTCCCCATGCCGGCGTCGACGCTCGCCTCACGGACCGCAGCCCGTGCCGCGTGCACGACGAGCACCTCGTCGCGCGCGATCAGGGCGGTCTGCACGAGCGCGAAGAAAAAGACGACGAACAACGGCAAGGTCAGCGCGAATTCGACCGTCGACTGACCTCGGTCTGAACGCATCAGCCCGGCAACACTTTCTCGATGACCGTGTCGAACAACCGGGACACGGCATGCGTCTTGGTCGCCCACGCGAGCACCAGCCCGGCAAAGGCGGCTGCGGCGAGCATGACCAGCGCATACTCCGCGGTCGTCTGCCCCGCGTCCGTCCGCTCGACGCGGGCGAGACAGGCGATCCAGAGTCGCAGGAACAGGTCGGGCACGAGAAGAACCTCCGATTGACTGGGCGCGTGGCACCGGTGATATGACGTACAGGGGGAAGCGGCTTCAGGACGACGCCACTCAGTGGTGCAGCCCGTCGAGCACGACGGGAGCAACCGTGAGCAGCGCGAACGCGGGCAGGACGCAGCCGACCAGCGGGAAGCACAGCCGTACCGGCACGGTGCGAGCGCGCGCCTCGGCGTGCCGGCGCACGTCGGCGCGCACCTCGACAGCCAGTCGAGCGAGCGCGGGCGCGACGGGCGCGCCGAGCCGCGTCGCGGAACGAAGCGTGTCGGTGAGCGATCGGAGAGAGGGGACGCGCATGCCGAGCTCACGAAGCGCATCGTCGAACGTGGCGCCCGCCGCGCAGGCGCGCATGACCTCCGCGAGCCGGCGCGCGACGGCCGGCGGCGCGTCGCGAGCTGCCAGCTGCACCGCGAGATACGGCGTGCATCCCGCGGCAACCGCGACGCCGAGGAGATCGACGGCGACGGGCAGGTCGCGTAGGAGCGCACCACCTTCGCGGCGCTCACGCCGACGGCGGCGCGGTGCTGTCAGCACGCGCAGCACGAGAGGTGGAACCGGGACGGTGAGCCGGTGTCGGCGACGAGTGCTTCGCCGCCGACGAAGACGGCGGGCGCGCGTCACGGTGTCGCGTCGGCGCGCCCACGACACGACCGGGAGCGCGAGGACGCCGCCCCACGCGACTCCCAACACAAAGCCGATGTTCACGCCAACTCCCCACTGTTTCCGTGCACGATGATGCGGCGCATCCACCACACGCCGACAACCTCGAGCCCGAGACCGACGGCCGCGCAGAGTCGCCCACCCGCGGTTGCGACGAGCGCGTCCACCGATCGCGGGTCGAACGCAGCCGAGAACGCGACATAGGCGAGGGGCGCGCTGCCAATCACCACCGCAGACATGCGCGCCTGCGACGACTGTGCCCGCGCTTCGGCGAGCACGCTCAGCCGGGCGCGCAGCGACGACGCCAAGGCGTCGAGTGCGTCGGCAGACCGCCCGCCCAGGCCACTACACAACGCGAGCGCGCCGGCTGCCGCGTCCACGCCGTAGGCGCGCCGCTCGGCACCCCACGATCGCATCGCGTCGCCGAACGACGCGCCGAGATGTGCGCGCGCTTCGACTCGCGCGAAGTCGTGCGCGAGGTGACCGTCGCCCGCTGCGATGCGATGCACCGCCGTCGCGAGCGTGCCTCCTGCGCGCAACTCGGATGCGATCTCCTCGAGCGTCGCCGGCACCGCCGCCGCGACCAGCCGGGACCGCCGATGGCGCGACACTCGCAAGCCGATCGGACCACCGACGAGCACGGCGAGTGCGAGCCCGGCACCGACACGTCCGGCGGCGGCCATGCCGAACAGACCGGCCACCAGCGTCGCCAAGCCCCAGATGTGCAGCGCCTGCTCGGGCGACAGATCGAGCGCCGCATCGTCGAGCGCTCGTGCGACGGGCCGTTGCAACCACCTCGGCAACGGCCGGCCCGGCCGTTCCGCGCGGAGACGATCGACGAGACGAAACCGGCGAGCGGCGCGCGCGAAGAACACGGTCGCGACCGTGCCCGTGACTCCGATGATCAAGGTCGGCATCGGTCCCACGCCTCGACGAGATCGATGCCGGCACGGCGGGCCGCTCGCCGCGGCGGCTCGGCTGCTGCGAGCCGCCCACGGCTCTCGGCGAGCAACGCTCGGACGCTCGTCGCTTCGCCCCGTGATCGATCGACCTCCGCGACCGCGGCGACGACGCGCCTCCCGTCGGCGCCACGCGACACTTGGACGACGGCGTCGACCGCGGTCGTGATCTGGGCACGCACGGCTGGCAACGGCAGCGCGACGCCGGCGAGCAGCGTCAACGTCTCGATTCGGGAGAGCGCGTCCTCGGGCGAATTGGCGTGCACGGTCGACAACGAACCGTCGTGACCGGTATTGAGCGCCTGCAGCATGTCGAGTGCCTCACCGCCACGCACCTCACCGACGACCAGGCGATCGGGCCGCATGCGCAACGCGGCGCGCACCAGGTCGCGCACGCTGACGGCGCCCGCGCCTTCTGAGTTCGGCGGCCGGGCCTCGAGGCGAACGACGTGGGCTTGCCCGAGGCGAAGTTCGGCGGTTTCCTCGATCGTGACGATGCGTTCGGTCGCGTCGATCGCGCCTGCGAGCGCGTTGCACAGCGTCGTCTTACCGGCGCTCGTCGCGCCCGAGACGAGCACGTTCCATCCGGCACGCACGATCGTCTCGAGGAACGCACACTCCGGCGCATCGAGCCCGAAATCGGCGAGCGCCACGGGACGGGTGGCGAACCGTCGAATCGTGAGGCACGGCCCGTCCGGAGCGAGCGGCGGGAGCACCGCGTGCAAGCGCGAACCGTCGCCGAGTCGGGCGTCGACAATTGGCGACGCGCGGTCGAGCCGAAGGCCGAGCGGTGCGATGATGCGCTCCGCCACTCGCACGATTGTCGCGGCGTCGATGTCGCAGACGTACGGAGTAATCCGGCCGTCCCGCTCCACGTAGACGCGCCCGGGGCCGTTGACCATGATCTCCGTCACCGTCGAGTCGGCGAGCAGCGGCTCCAACGGCCCGAGCCCACCGACGTCGTCGACCAGCTCGTCGAGCACCAGCGCGGCCGCGCGGGCGTCGGTCAAGGGCGCCTCGTCCCGCAGCATCACCGCGAGCCGCGATCGGAGCTCGTCACGCGCGAGTGTCGATACGTCGAACGGCGCCTCCAACAGCCGGCGATGCAGCGCGTCACGCAGCGGACGGTGGGCGATCGTGGTACTCATGCGGCGCGCTCGCGACCGCCACCACCGACGCGCCGCAACAGGTTGCGCATGGGCCGAGCGAGCGACTCCGGCAAGCGCGCGGGCAGGACGCCGGCGTCGACAGCACGGGCTGTGCCGCCGCGCACTTCGACGCTTGCGAGAACGGGCACACCGAGGACATCCGAAACGTCACGAGCGCCCAGCGGACGTCCGGACTCCTGCAGCAACACCGCCCCGGTCGCGCGCGCCGTCGCTTCGAGACGGACGGCGCGGCGCAACGCGAGGTAGCAGCCACGCACGACGATCACCGACGCTTCGGCGACTTCGAGCAAGGCGTCGACGGCCGGAGGCACCGATCCCGGCAGCAGCGTGCCGGCATCGAGCACCGTCGGCCGCGGGTCATGCCCGAGCGCAACTGCGAGCGCGGCGCCGGCCTCGGGGAGTGCTGTAGAGATGTCGACACTTCCCGAAGGCAGCAACGAGACGCGCGGTGCGGCGTCGACCGCGAGTCGCTCGAACGCGTCGACCGGCGCTTCGGGTCCGAGACGGAGCCAATCGCGCAGACCCGTCCCCGGATCAGCGATGCCAAAGATGCCGGGTTGGTCGCCGCCGAGATCGGCCAACCGGACCGACGCCTCCCGCGCCAAGACGAGCGCCGCGGCGGCCGCGACCACCGACGTGCCCGAACCGCCTTTGGGAGACCAGAAACAAATGAACATCAACCCTTCCCTCGTCGGAGCGCGCGAGCGCGCGAGAACTCCACGGGGAAGAGCAGGGGAAGGGATGTGAAACTTATGAGAAGTCGCGCACTGAGTCAAGCCCGAATCGCACGACCGAACCGCGGTCGTCGCGCGTCGAACGCTTCTACGCTGGCGTGCCGTGGAGGCTGCTTTCTTCGACCTCGACAAGACCGTCATCGCGACGAGTTCCGTCATGGCGTTGGGGGGCACGCTGTATCGCGAGGGCCTGATCTCGAAGCGCACGATCGTGCGCGGGCTCTACGCGCAAGTGATCTACATGCTCGTCGGAGCGGACGACGAGAAGATGGAACGGATGCGCGAAGCGATGCTCACGCTGACGCGCGGTTGGGATCAGGCGCGGGTAAAGCAGATCGTGCGCGAGACGTTCGACGACGTGCTGACACCGATCATCTACGCCGAGGCGCTCGAGCTCATCGAGGAGCACCGGCTCGCGGGCCGCAAGACCGTCCTCGTTTCGTCCTCACCGATCGAGACGGTCGAACCGATCGGCGAGCACCTCGGCGTCGACGACGTCATCGCGACGCGCGCCCGTCTCGACAGCGAAGGCCGCTACACGGGCGAGCTCGAGTTCTACGCGTATGGCGCGCACAAGGCGGAGGCGATCCGCGAGATGGCCGTCGCCGAAGGCCTCGACCTCGCCGGCTCGTACGCGTACTCCGACTCGATCACCGACCTGCCGATGCTCGAACTGGTCGGCCATCCTGTGGCCGTGAACCCGGATCGTGAGCTCGCGCGCGTCGCCCGCGAGCGCGAGTGGGACATTCGCTACTTCCAGCGTCCGGTCCGATTGCGAGATCGAGTCCCCGTGCCTTCGCGCGGACCGACGCTCGCGGCGGGAACGGTCGCGGCCGCGATCGGCACGGCGATCGTGCTGCTGTTCTGGTTGCGACGACGCACGGCCGTCGCGCGGGCGTAGCCCTCGCCTGACGCGAGGGCTCCCCGATTCGAGTTAGCCGCGTCGCGAACTAGGCGTCACGCACTTTCTTGGCGATCACCGCGCCGATTGCGACGAGGACGAGCAACAAGAGCAGTTTCTTCACGGTGGTCCTCCTGCAGGAAGCGGTGCCGGCAGCGTACCGTCGAACGCCGGACGCCGCCCGGGGTGCGGCCGCACCTCACCGAGGGCTGCGAAAAGCGCCCGCTCTCACCCCCGTCAGTCGACCCGTCCAGATTTCACACGCGGCCGATGCGCAGGGCCGGATCCTGCTTGTAGTAGTTCCGCATGACCTCGTAGAGCGCGGGTTCGTGGTGCTCGAGCGCGATCGGCACGTCGAAGAAGGCCTCGGTCGCGACCGCGAAGAACTCGGCGGGGTTTGTCGCGCCGTAGGGCTCTAGCGGCGGACGTGCGATGCCGGCTCGCAACGCGCCATACACCTCGGAGCACACTTCGACCCACCGTTGGAGGTCGCCGCGACGCGCCAATCGTGGTGTGCCGTCGAGAAGATCGTCGAGCATGTCGAGCTTGTGCGCGAATTCGTGGAACACGACGTTGTGTCCGCGTCCTGGATTTCGCGCGGCAGCCTCCGCTTCATCCCACGCGAGTAGGACGGGGCCGCGGCGGTCATGCGCCTCGCCGAGCACGGGAAGGACACCGTCGGTGACGGTGCCGCTCACGGGTCCGGCATAGATCCCGCGCGACTGCATCGCGGTTGGGTACACGACGATCGCGCTGACCTCTCGATATTCGTCGACACTCAGGCCCAGCACGAGCAGGGCAGCCTGCGCCGCGATGGTCACCGTGATGTCGTCGTCGAGCGCGAAACCTCGTGCCGCCTCCCAGTGTTTGTGCCGCAGCAACCAGTCGCTCGTCGCTTCGAGGAGTTCGCGTTCGCCAGCATCCAGCACGCGCCACACCGCAACGTGCTCCTCGACAATGCTCACCCAGTCGTCTGGCAGTCCGCTCCGCCGGTGCAGCACTCTGGCGTCAGCCGCGTACGAGCAGCAGAACGAGCGTGAAGTGGCAGGCGCCCGCGCCGACGACGAACGAGTGCCAGACCTCGTGGTAGCCGAAGACCGCCGGAAGGGGATCGGGACGGTTCCGGGCGATGACGACCGCGCCGACCGTATAAAGCAGTCCACCGGCAATCAGGAGTGCGAGTTCCAGTCCGGAGAGTGAGCTGACGAACTGCGGAGTCGCGACGACCGCGAGCCATCCCAGCGCGAGGTACGCGACGAACCCGACGCCGTGCCAGCGTTCGAGTCGCAGGATGGTGATGAGGACGCCGACGGCCGCGCCGGTCCAGGCGAGTGCGAGCAGCGTGACCCCCCACGCCGGCCGCAGGGCCAGCAGCGCGATCGGCGTGTAGGACCCGGCGATGAGCACGAAGATCATCGAGTGATCGAGGTGCTTCATGACACGTTCGGCGCGAGCGGACCAATTGCGGCGGTGATACGCCCCGCTCACGCCATAGAGACCGGTCAGGCTAGTGGCGAAGATCGCCGCTCCCACGCGGGCCTCCGCGCCCTGGGCAAGCGCCACGAGCGTGATGCCGGAAGGGATCGAGACGAAGAACGCGATCTGGTGGAGCCAACCGCGCAGGCGCGGCTTGGGCACGTGCACGACCGCACCCTAGACAGCTCACCCGCCGACGAACAGCCTGCGACGCGCGGCTGCACCGGACCTCGTCACGCAAACGACGACGCGCTGCTCGATTGTGAGCTCGACCGTCTGGGTACCGCCGCACTGACCCTGGGACGCGCCGGTCTTGCCGATTCGGAGGAACGATGACGGGATCCGCTTCGGTAGGTGACGTCTCCCGCGTCGTCCGATCGCTGACACCATTCATCGATCCGCTTCCGATGCCGCCGCGCTGGGTGATTACGGAACCGAGTCGGCTTCATGTTCAGGTTCGAGCCGCGATGCATCAGTTCCACAGCGAGATGCCGGCGTCGCGCGTCTGGACCTATGACGGACACCTGCCCGGTCCAACGATCGAAGTGCGTCGTGGTGTGGCGGTCGAGGTGCAATGGGACAACCGCCTCGAGGGCACACTGCCGGTGACCGTCGTCCGCGCGCCCGGCTTCGAGGTTGACGGAGTGCCAGTGCAGTGTGTTCCGGGTCGTAGTGACGGCGTTCCCGATCCTGACGCGGCCGTCCTGCCCGGATACTCCGTCGTGCACCTGCACGGCGGTCTCACCCCCGCGACGAGTGACGGCTGGACCGAGAACTTGGCGCGGCCTGGTCAGTCGACGCTCGACGTGTATCCGAACGATCAGCGCGCGGCGATGCTCTGGTACCACGACCACGTGATGGGCGTGACACGCCTCAGCGTGTACGCCGGCCTCGCGGGGATGTGGATCGTGCGCGACGAACGAGAGCGCGAGCTCGACTTGCCCGAAGGTCCGCCGTTCGAGGTGCCGTTGCTCCTCGCGGACCGGAACTTCGACGTCGCGCCGGACGGTCGCCTGACCGGCGAGCTGCTGCACAAGACCGACCCCGAGGTGATGGAGTGTTTCAGTCCGTTCACAGCAGTCAACGGAGCGATCTGGCCTGTGGTGGAGGTCCAATCGACGACGTATCGATTTCGACTACTCAACGGTTCGAACGCCCGCACCTATCGACTGGTACTCACTCGTAACGGCGAGCCGGACCACCATCGCATCACCCAGATCGGCGCGGAAGGTGGGCTGCTCCTCGCGCCTGCGTCGTTGCCGACCCAGGGGCTCGTCTTGGCATCAGCCGAGCGCGCCGATCTCCTCGTCGACTTCTCCGACCTGGCGCCGGGTGTCGAGCTGACCCTCTGGAACACCGCGCTCGCGCCGTTCGACGGCACTTTCGCCGACCCCGCGGTCGCAGGCGCGGGCGCGGCGAGTCTGGAGGGACTGCTGCCGTTTCCGGAAGTCCTCAGATTCCGTGTCGTCGAGGGCCACCGGGCGCGCAGTCCGGTTCGCCCCGCGTTGGCGACCGACTTCGGGCCGGTGACGCGCCAGCAGCTGGAGGGCTGCATGGTGCGTGCCGTCGCCCTCGTCGAACGGGAGTCCGACGCTGACGGCGAGCCGTCGATGCTGACACTCCGCGAGCTCGTCGAGGACCCGGCCGCCGACGGTCCCGTTATCACCATCGTCGAGCGTGACGACGATGGCGTGCGGGAAACGCGATGGCGCACCGTCGCCACTCGCTTCGAAGACACCGCAACGTTCTTCCCGATGCTCGGCGAGCGCGAGATCTGGCGGTTCATCAATCTGACCGAAGACACCCACCCGATGCATGTCCACCTCGACGCATTCCGGGTCCTCGAACGCCACCCGGCTGTGGTGGACCTGGACGAGGACGCCACGACGGCGCGCGCGACGAGCGCAGTCGTACGAATCGGGGAACATCCCGACGATCAGATTCCGCACGCGCTCGACGCGAACGAACGCGGCCGTAAGGACACCGTCCGCGTCAACGCTCACGAAGTTGTCGACATCGCAGTGCGCTTCAGCACCTACGCCGGGCGCTACATGTACCACTGTCACATCCTCGAACACGAAGACCACGACATGATGCGGCCCTTCATCGTCATGCCGCCTGAGTTGATGCCGTTCATGGAGCGCCGCCGCCGCTGATCCGAACCCGACGGTTGGACGCACGCAAAAGGCGAGGCTGTAGCGTCGATGCCGGAGGTGAACGGGGTCTGGTGGCCCCCCTCGTCTTCAACACGAGTGGGACGGGCGACCCCCGTCCGGTGGGTTCGATTCCTGCCACCTCCGCGAGCGGCTCAGACGCAGAGGTTTCCGTCGATGCCGCGGAGGCAGAGGTCGCGCTCCTCGACCGCAGAGACGGTCCAGGGCGCGTTCGCGCCGGCCTGCTCGAGCTGCAGGCGATAGTCGACACCGCCGACGCTGTCACTGGCCATCCCGACGACCCGCACTTCGACCTGCCCGCGCCGTGGTCCGAGTTCGGTCGCGATCGCGCGGACGTCGCGCCGCCCTTCGACGTTCTGCGATCTGAACATGTTCGCGAGCGCGTCGGCCTTGAGCTGCGGTGACGCGGCCTCGGCGAGGAACTCGGCGTCGTACGCGGAGAGGTCGCGGGCCTGCCAGTCAGTGACGCCTGCGAAACCGACCGCGGGTGGCAGGACGTCGACGGCGTTCACCGCGACAGTCGTCGTGGTGGTCGACGCGGTTGAGGTTGTCGAGCTCGACGACGACGTCGAGGCGATGGATGTCGATGGCGCGGGCGAAGCTGCCGGTTCGTACCACGCGGCAGATGTGAGGCCGGGCACGGGATCGCTCACGGTCAACCTCGCGTTTGCACGCGTGATCAGCTGGCCGTTTCCGTGTCCGTCCACGGCCACGATGAGCAGCGCCTCGCTCGCCGGATCGAACGACATCGACTTCACCGACCAGCCAGGCAGACCGAACGCGGTGCTCCTCGCACCATGAGCGATGTCATACGTCGCGATCGTGTCGCCGGTTCCGCCGGCTCGGTATGCCACGACGACATCCCCTGACGACGTGAAGGCGGCTGCGCGCACACCCGCAGGCAGCGTCACTGTCGTCGGATGGGTGCCGTACGGGAGCGTGACGATGCGATAGCGATCGTTCGCAGTGGCGACGAGCACTTTGGTCGAATCGGGAGTCCACGCCAGTGGACGCTCCTCGATGTTGACCGAGAGCATCGGCCACCGGTAGTTGCCGGGGAACGGTGCGCCCGAGTACACGTCGGTGAGTCCGACGTCACCCACCGAGCCGCACTCGGACATGGTGTACGCGACCTCGCGGCCGTCGGGGCTCAGCATGGGGTGCGACATCGTCGCACCGACAACGAGCTGCTCGTGAGAGCCGTCGGCGGCCGCGCGCACGAGTTTCGGACTACCAGCGCACCCTTGCTCTTGCGGATACGCACGGGTGTAAACGATCGTCGGCGCATGGACGCTCGTCGATGCCTCGATGACGGGACGCGTTGAATCGGCGCCCTGCAACTCGCGCATGACCGCTCCAGTGTGCGCGTCCAGCACGACCAACTTGCCGTCGACCACCGCGAGCACGTTGGCGGGCGCCGGGCGCGACGGCGTCGGCTGGACGGCGACACGCCCGTGTCCGTCGCGGTCGCGCCGCACTGCGAACGCGACACCCGCGCCGACGACCAGTACCGCAAGCGTCGCCGCCACGGCACGCTGCGCGATTCGGTTGCGGTGGCGGCGACGAATCCGGGTTTCCGTTTCCGCCCAGAGCGCGTCGAACTGGCTGCCGGAAGTGTCGTCGGCGAGCCGACCGAGGACCTCACGCACGCGTGTTTCGTCGTCCATCACGCGTCTCCTTCATCATCGTCGAGCGCGCGCCGCAGTCGTTCGAGTGCATGCGCGGCTTGTGACTTCACGGTCCCGAGCGAGACACCCAGCAGCGCCGCGGTCTCGGCTTCGGAGCGGTCGTCGAGGTAGCGCAGCGCGACGACCGCACGTTGGCCCGGCGGAAGCGTGAGCAGCGCGAGCCGCACCCGCTCCCGCTCGGCGAACTCCTCGTCACTCGCGTGTACGGGCGCCACCGGTGCGCGAGCCGCCTCGAACCGGCGGCGGGTGGCGTTGCGACGAAATCGGCCGCGCACCTGATTGACGACCGCGCGCCGCAGGTAGCGCTCGGGTTCCTCGACCCCGCCGGCCCGCCAGCGCGCGTA
>JBKPCL010000089.1:0-8800 GCA_046727335.1 Actinomycetota bacterium | reverse complement strand
GACGGCGACGGCCGGATGAACGCTTCCGACCGGCGCGAGAGCTGCTCCATGCGCGTCTTGTCGCCGAGGATCGAGCCACCGGTGCGCGCGCTCGTCGGGTCGACGGCGAGCACCGCGACGCGGTGTCCCGCGTCGACGAGGTGGACGCCGAGGGTCTCGATGAACGTCGACTTACCGGCGCCCGGCGCGCCGCTGATGCCGAGCCGAGTCGCCCCGCCCGCGTGCGGCAGCAGCGTCTCGAGCAGCGCGATCGCGTCGCCGCGATGGTCGCCACGGGTCGATTCGACGAGCGTGATCGCGCGGGCGAGGGCCCGCCGATCGCCGGCGCGCACTGCGTCGGCGAACTCCGCTGGGCGCGTCATGCGGCGTGGCGTCGCTCGCGAATCAGACCGAGGATCTCCGACGCGGCACGCGGAATGTTGCTCCCGGGGCCGAACACCGCGGCGACGCCCGCCCGCTGGAGGAATTCGTAGTCGGCAGCCGGAATCACACCACCGACGACCACGACGATGTCGCGCGCGCCTTGCGTGTGCAGCTCGTCGATGAGCTGCGGCACGAGCGTCTTGTGTCCGGCGGCCTGACTCGACACGCCCACGACGTGTACGTCGTTCTCGACCGCCTCACGCGCGGCCTCCTCGGGCGTCTGGAACAACGGGCCGATGTCGACGTCGAAGCCGAGATCCGCGAATGCTGTCGCGATGACCTTCGCGCCGCGGTCGTGGCCGTCCTGGCCGAGCTTGGCCACGAGGATGCGCGGCTGCCGTCCCTCCGCTTGCGCGAACGCCTCGACCTCCTTGCGAATCCGCTGGAAGTCTTCGTCGCCGGCATAGGCGCCGCCGTACACACCCGAAATCGTGCGCACGTTCGCTCGGTACCGCCCAAAAACCTTCTCGAGCGCGTCCGAGATCTCGCCGACGGTCGCACGCGCCCGCGTCGCCTCGATCGACAACTCGAGCAGGTTGCCGCTGCCCGCAGCCGCGCGCGTGAGCGCGTCGAGCGCGGCGCGGACGTGCGCCTCGTCGCGTGTCGCTTTGATCTTTTCCAGTCGCGCGATCTGCTGCCTCCGCACCTCGGTGTTGTCGATGTCGCGGACGTCCACGGGGTGCTCGTTCTCGAGCCGGTACTTGTTGACGCCGACGATCGTCTCCTCATTGCGGTCGATCCTCGCCTGCCGCCGCGCCGAGGCCTCTTCGATGCGCAGCTTCGGCATTCCCGACTCGACGGCCTTCGTCATCCCGCCGAGCTGCTCGACCTCTTGAATGAGCTTCCAGGCCTCGTTGGCCAGGCTCTGCGTGAGCACCTCGACGTAATACGAACCGCCGAGCGGGTCGACGACGTGGGTGATCCCCGTTTCTTCGGCCAGGATGAGCTGCGTGTTGCGCGCGATGCGAGCGGAGAACTCGGTCGGCAGCGCGATCGCCTCGTCGAACGAGTTCGTGTGCAGGCTCTGCGTTCCACCGAGCACGGCGGCGAGCGCCTCGTAGGCAGTCCGCACGATGTTGTTGTAGGGGTCCTGCTCGGTGAGTGAGACGCCCGATGTCTGGCAGTGCGTGCGCAGCATCTTCGAACCGGGCTTCTGGGCGCCGAGGTCGGTCATGATGCGCGACCACAAGAGGCGAGCGGCGCGCAACTTGGCGATCTCCATGAAGAAGTTCATGCCGATCGCGAAGAAGAAGGAAAGGCGACCGGCGAAGTCGTCGACGCTCAATCCGCGCGAGATCGCGTAGCGCGCGTACTCCTGCCCATCCGCAAGCGTGAAGCCGAGCTCCTGCACCGCGGTCGCGCCCGCCTCTTGCATGTGGTAGCCGGAGATCGAGATGGAGTTGAAGCGCGGCATGTGCTTCGCGGTGTGCTCGATGATGTCCGCGACGATCCGCATGCTGGGCTCGGGCGGATAGATGTAGGTGTTGCGGACCATGAACTCCTTGAGGATGTCGTTCTGGATCGTCCCCGTGAGTTGGTCCTGCGTGACCCCTTGCTCCTCCGCGGCAACGATGTAACCGGCGAGCACGGGTAGCACCGCGCCGTTCATCGTCATCGACACCGACATCTTCTCGAGCGGGATGCCGTCGAAGAGAATCTTCATGTCCTCGACGGAATCGATGGCAACGCCGGCTTTGCCGACGTCGCCGACGACGCGCGGGTGGTCGCTGTCGTAGCCGCGGTGCGTCGCGAGATCGAACGCGACCGACAAGCCCATCTGCCCGGCCGCGAGGTTCTGACGGTAGAAGGCGTTCGATTCCTCGGCCGTGGAGAAACCGGCGTACTGGCGGATCGTCCACGGTCGGTTCGCGTACATGGTTGCCCGGGGGCCGCGCACGAACGGCTCGAAGCCGGGAAGGCTGCCGACGGTCTCGAGTCGCTCCAGGTCGGCCTCGGTGTAGAGCGGCGCGACGTCGATCCCCTCGGGCGTGTGCCACACGATCGAATCCGGACCCGCGCCCCGCAGTTCGGTGGCCGCGAGCCCCCGCCAGTCCTCGACGCTCGGCTTGCGATCGTCAGTCATGTGGCAAGTGAACCACTCTCCCGATCTTTCCGGGCCTTGCGGAGTCAGATGAGGCTGGGCTATCAATACTGACGCTACTTGACGTGTTCTCACGTGACTTGGAGGAACCCCGTTCATGCCCGCCGCCGTCCGAGTGATTCCCTGGCCCGACCCCGTGATCGACGTGCTCGGCCACGACCCCCGTTCCTGGTACGTCGAGACGTTCTGGCTGCCCACGCTCGGCCCGACGGCGCTGCTGCTCCTGCGCCACCTGGCCGACCGCTTCGAGCAGGCGCCCGATGGAGTTGAGCTTCCCCTGGCCGACACCTCCGCCGCGCTCGGCCTGGGCCCGCGGGACGGACAGAACTCGCCGTTGATGAAGAGCCTCATGCGCCTCCGCCAGTTCGAGCTCGCGTGCCACGAAACGGAGACGACCATCGCCGTGCGGCGCGTCCTGCCCCCGGTTCATCGCCGTCACGTGCGACGCCTCCCCGCGGCGTTGCAGGCGCGCCACACGGAATGGGTCGCGGCGCAACAAGCATCGCCCGTCGACTTGGCGCGACGACGCGCACGTCGCCTGGCGCTCACGCTGCTCGTGCAGGGAGAGCGCATGGACGCGGTCGAGCGCGCGCTGCATGCCGGCGGATTCCATCCCGCGCTCGCGCACGAAGCCGTGCGGTGGGCGCGCGACCAAGAGCGCGACCTCAACGCGGACACGACTGTCGACGAGTCGCCACTACCTACTGCCGTCCCCCTTCGGTAGGTAGTGACGCAGCCGGGGCGGGGCGACGCCGCAGCGGAAAGCGCTCGGGCGCGCCCCGCCCCGCCGCCACAATCGAACTGGCGTGAGTAAGAGCCCTCTCAGGGCCGTCACTCACGCCGGTTCGAGGGGATTGCCGGTCTGGGTACGCTCGGCGGCCGATGTCCGACGATTCCGAAGTTCTCGACCAGATTGCGAATTGGCTGCGCGGCGCCGACTACGTCACCGCGCTCACGGGCGCGGGCATCTCGACCGAGTCGGGAATCCCCGACTTCCGCGGCCCGCAAGGCGTATGGACCAAGAATCCCGAAGCCGAAAAGACCGCCCAGCTCTCGTACTACATGGGCGATTCCGAGGTGCGGAAGAAGTCGTGGCAGAACCGCACCCGCAGCGAGATGTTCACGGCGAAGCCCAATGCCGCGCACCACGCGCTCGTCGACCTCGAACGCAAGGGCGCCTTGCATGCGCTGGTGACGCAGAACGTCGACGGCCTGCATCACGCGGCGGGTCAGTCACCCGGCATCGTCGTCGAGATCCACGGCAACGTGCGCGAAGTGAAGTGCATGTCGTGCGGATGGCACGGCCCCATGGAGGAAACGCTTGACCGCGTGCGCGCCGGCGAAGAGGACCCGCACTGCCTGGAGTGCGGCGGGATCCTGAAGTCGGCGACGATCAGCTTCGGCGAGAACCTCGTGCCCGACGACCTCGATCGCTCGCAGCTCGTCGCGGCGCGCGCCGAGGTGTTCCTCGCGATCGGCACGTCACTGGTCGTCTACCCCGCCGCCGGACTGCCCGAGGTCGCGCTGCGCAACGGCGCCCGTCTCATCATCCTCAATGCCGAAGAGACACCGTTCGATCCGCTCGCCGACGCGGTCGTCCGTGAACCGCTCGGCGCGGTGCTCCCCGAGATTGCCGCGCGCATCTGACGACGACGGCTATTCGGTCCGCAGCACCGTCGCCGGGCGCAGCCTTCCGGCAACCCAACCCGGGCCGAGCGCGAGCAGGTTCGCGACCGCGAGCCCGACCGGAATCGCGATGAGGACAGCCCCGAGCGGCAGCTGAGTGGCGGGCGCGACCCCGAGTCGGGTGGCGAACTGTGTCCACACGAACCGGCCACCGACGATGCCCGCCGGCAAGCCGATCGCCAACGCAATCAGGATCAAGGTCGTGGCTTGCCATGCGACCGACGCAGAAATCTGACGCCGCTCGAACCCGAGCGTCTTCAACACCGCGAGGTCGCCGCGCCGGCGACGGATCGATGTCATCAACACGTGCGCGATCGACGCCAGCGCCAGAAGCGCAAGCAGACCGGCGAGCACGACGGGCGTCGAGCGCACGCGCGCGTAGTTCTTGATGTCGCCGGGCCGTTGCGCGGTCAGCACCGCGCACTGACCGGCGATGCACTCGCCACCACGCTCGACGCGGCGCACGAGCGCGGCAGCTTGCGCGGTGTGCCGCGGCCCGGGCGCGATGCCGACGAGGAGGAAGTTGTGCGTCACGTCGACGGCCGACGGAGGACGCGTCACGTCGCTGGCACTGGCGAGGTGATCACTGATCAACGCGCCTTCGCCGAGCCCGGTCGGCGTGAACGAGCCCTGCCCGAACGCTGGGAACACCGCCCGCCCGACGACCTCGAGCGTGACCGATCGACTCCCGATCGTCGCCCTGATTCGGTCGCCGATATGCGCATGCAGACGGGCGAGTGTCGTGCTGCCGAACGCGACCTCGGCATCCGACCTTGGCGCGCGCCCTTCGACGATTGCGGGCACCATTGTCGGCCCACGACCGCGTGCGATCCCGATCGCCGGTACGGCGCGTCCGCCCGCGGTCATGGGCGCGTAGTCGCCGTACGACCACCGCTGCACACCGGGCTGCCCTGCGATGAGCGCGTCGAGTTGCGTGCGGGTCGACGCAGTGAATTGTTGGTCGACGATGACGTCCCACGTCTGTCCGTACTGGTGGGGCGTGTCGACGAGGTGCGAGAGATTGGCCCCGAAGGTGAAGGCGGCGACGACCGCCGCCACCGCGATCACGCTGCCGCCGAGCGCGCTGCGCACCGGCACCGCGGTGTGGCCGCGACCAGGGTCGAGCGCGAGCCGCACGCCGACGGACGTGCTCGGCGGCACCGATGCCTGGGCCGCGACCTGCGCCACCTTGGAAGAGTGCGCCTCGCGAGCCGATGGGACACCGGACGAGAGTCGCGACGCGCGCCACGCGGCACGAGCGAGCAGCAACACGACGATCGCGACAGCACCGAGTCCGAGCACGAACCAGTCGGCGTTGGTGCCGGGATGCGGTTCGATCGTCTTTGCCGGACCGAACAGTGCAAGCGGCGATGCGACGATCGCCAGGCCGACCGCGAGCAGCGCGCCGACCGCCGCCGTCACCCCGACTTCGACGAGCGCAATCGCGAGCAACTGCGCGCGTGTCATGCCTGTGGCGCGCAATATCGGGAAGTCCGTCGTCGAGAGGAACAGCTGCCGAGTCATGATCTGCCCGACGATGAACAGCCCGGCAAGGGCGGTGAGCAACGCGAAGATCGCGAGCGCCACCGCCTGCGGCCGGATGGCGCGCTCGATGCGAGCAACCTGATCCGACTCTTTCGAGATGAAGGACTCGCCGCCCGTCGACGGGTACCGGGTGACGAGTCGCTCGGCTTGCCGGGAGAACCGATCGACCGATGCCCCAGGGCGCAGCCGCACGAACATCCCGTCGAAGCCGTAGTAGTCGGGCGACACCTCGCGCACGAGCGTCGGCGTGACCATCAGGTTCGGGAACTGGTCGAGTGACGAGATCGACACCGCGTTGGTACGCGTCGTCACGATGCCGACGATTCGCACAACGAATCGGCGGATATCGGCGACGGTCCCGTTCGTGTCCCTCCCGAGATAGAAGGTGTAGTCACTGCCGACGTGCAGATGGAGCTGCCGGGCCATCAGCAGGTCGGCGACCGCCTCGTGCGGATCGTCGACCTTCGGGAGCCGGCCGGCGTTGACCTTCGGCTTGTCGATCGTGTGTGCGTACCGGCCGTCGAGCGGCCCGATGATCTGACCGGCCCCGGGGCCGCCGTGGGCGTCGACGTTGTTCAACCCGGCGCCGAGCGCGAACCGTTCGATACCGGGCAGCCGAGCGACGGCGTCGTAGTAGCCGCCCATACCCCGCCCCGCGACCGACACCAGGAGATCCGACGCGTGCGAGGTCCGCAGATAGCGCGCGTAGGCGCTGTCCGTCCGCCGGGCGCCCGCCGCGGTGAGCAGCACCGCGCCGCCCGCGATCCCGATGAGCACCGCGACCGCACCCCAGGCGCGCCAGCGCGCCCGAAGTTCTGCGCGCAAGCGCATGCCCACCGCCGTCATCCGACGATTGTGCAGGAATGGTCGCAACCAACGCCGACCGGCGTGCACGAATTCCGTGCGGAAGGCAGCACCCCGGGGAACATTCACAGCGCGGCGTCCGTTGGGGATTTCCGACTGTCGCGGTAGGATTTATCGTCGAAATTGTCTCCGGGAGAGAGTTATGGCCAGCTTCCGTGAGCTGCTGCAGCAAACCAAAGCCGAGGTTCGTGAGATCGAGCCCGCCGACGCGGAGGCTCAGCTCGGCGACGCCGCGTTCCTCGACGTCCGCGAGCTCGACGAATACGAGCAGGGCATGATCCCCGGCGCCGTGTTCATCCCCCGCGGGCACCTCGAGAGCCAGGTCGAGAACAAGCTCCCCGACCACGACCAGCCGGTCGTCATCTATTGCGCCGGCGGCGTCCGTTCCGCGTTCGCGGCCAAGACGCTGCAGGACCTGGGCTACTCGGACGTGGTCTCGATGGCCGGCGGCTTCGGGCGCTGGAAGAACGAGGACCGGCCCTGGATCACCCCGGCCGTCCTCAGTCCGGAGCAGCGCAACCGTTATCACCGGCACATCCTCCTCCCCGAAGTTGGAGAGGAAGGGCAGCAGAAGCTGCTCGAAGCCAAGGTGCTGCTGCTCGGCGCCGGCGGCCTCGGCTCACCTGCCGCGCTCTATCTCGCGGCGGCGGGCGTGGGCACGCTCGGCATCGTCGACATGGACGTCGTCGACTACTCGAACCTGCAACGTCAGATCCTCCACAACGTCGAGCGCGTCGGCGACCGCAAGGTCGACTCGGCCAAGAAGACGTTGACGGCCTTGAACCCCGACGTGAACGTCGTGACGTACGACGTCCGGTTCGGCGCCGACAACATTCTCGAGATCATCGACGGCTACGACGTCATCGTCGACGGCACCGACAACTTCCCGACGCGCTACCTGCTCAACGACGCGTCGTTGCTGAAGCGCATCCCGGTCGTGCACGGCTCGATCTTCCGCTTCGAAGGGCAGGTGACGGTCTTCGACCCGTACAACGGGCCGTGCTACCGCTGCCTCTTGCCGGAACCGCCGCCGCCCGAGCTCGCGCCCTCGTGCGCGGAGGCCGGTGTGCTCGGGGTGTTGCCGGGCATCATCGGGTCGATCCAGGCGCTCGAGGCGATCAAGCTCATCCTCGATCTCGGCGATCCGCTGCGCGGCCGGCTGCTCGCGTACGACGCGCTCGAGGAGAGCTTCCGCGCGTTCAAGGTGCGGCGCGACCCGCAATGCCCGGCGTGTGGCGAGAACGCGAACATCGTGATCGCCGAGTACGACCAGTACTGCATGCCGCATTCCGTGCAACCGGCGTGAGCTGAACTGACCAGCCGGCGAACTCAGCCGACGACGACGCGGCCGACCATCCCAGTGTGGATCGTGCACGAGTAGTTGAACGTGCCGGCCTTCAAGAACGTGTACGAGTAGGTCGCGCCCGGTCCGAACCCGGAAGCCTGCACGCCGAAGCGCTTGCCACCGCCGAAGTCGGCGAGGTCGCTCGACGGTTGCACGTTGTGCACGACGGCGCCGTCGTTGCGCCAGGTGACAGTGGTTCCGGGATCGATCCTGATGCCGTTGGGGTCGAAGAAGTTGTCCTTCCCGCTGACCTCGGCGGCTTTCTTCCCGCGCATGTCGACCACGACGATCGGCGCCTGCGTCACGGGCGGAGCCGCCTGCGTGTTGTTCGAGCCGCTGCTGCTACACGCCGCGGGGATGGCGACGAGGATCGCCGTCACGACGAGCGCGGACAGACGCTTCATCACGCACGGGTGGGCGGTTCGAACGTGCGCGCGAGCTCGACGAGGGTGCGCACACCCCAGCCGGTGCCGCCTCTGGTGACGTACCCGTCGTCGGAGGACGCGCGAGCGGTGCCGGCGATGTCGAGGTGGGCCCACGGCGCACCGTTCGTGAACTCCTGCAGGAACAGACCGGCGACGAGCGAGCCGCCACCGCCGCCACTCGACACGTTCTTGATGTCGGCAACCTCGGAGTCGAGCATCTTGCGGTACTCGGCGGGAAGCGGCAGCGTCCAGACCTGCTCACCGGTGCGCTCGGCCGCCTCGCGTATCTGCTCGAGCCAACGCTCGTCGCTGCCCATCAGGCCCGCGATCTTCTCGCCGAGCGCGACGGTGATCGCGCCGGTGAGCGTGGCGAGGTCGACGATCGCATCCGGCTCCTCGTCGCTGGCGAAC
>JBKPCL010000088.1:0-17424 GCA_046727335.1 Actinomycetota bacterium | reverse complement strand
ACGACAATCCCCCGTTCTTCCTCGACTCGCCCGGTCAGGTCGGTCTCACACCCGACGGTCATGACCTCGTCGTCACGACGAAGAGCCACGGAACCATCGACGTGTTCCCCGTCCGGCCGAACGGTCGGCTCGCCGACGGTGTGCACAACGCCTCGCCGGACCCCGTCCCGTTCGCGTTCGAGTTCGACGCGAGCGGTCGCTTGGTAGTGAGCTCTGCCGGTACGAGCGCCGTGACCACCTACGAGGTGGCGCCGAGCGGTGCGCTGGCCCGGGTTTCGGGTCCGGTTTCCGACACCCAGCAAGCCGGGTGCTGGATCGCCGGCGTCCCCGGTGGGTTCTTCTATATCGGGAACACCGCGAGCGCGTCGTTGAGCACCTTCCAGGTCGTCAACGGCATCGTGTCGCTGCAGCTCGCGGCGACGCCGACAGCCGGAGGACCGATCGACCTCGCCGTGTCGTCGAGCGGCGCGTTCCTCTACAGCGAGACTGGAGGCGCGGGAACGATCGACGAGTTCAGCATCGCCGCCAACGGCGCGTTGACACCGATCGGTCAGATCACGGGCCTCGCCGCGCACGTCATCGAAGGGATCGCCGCGACTTAGCGGCCGAAGACCGAACTTGCGTCACTTATGCACATGTGACGTAGCTAAGTGACGCAGGTTCGTGGTTCAGTCGGGTAACAACGGAACGGAGAGACCCTCGCCCCGGCCGAGCACGACCGCGCGCATGACCGCCGTCGATCCAAAGCGTTCACGCACGTCGTCCAGCGCGGCGTCGAGCGCGCCGCCACTCGCTCGATCGAACGGCAGCGTGAGCTGGACCACGCCGTCGTCTTCGAGGTTGGCGATCGCGACACCGACGCACGTGATTCCCCGCCGTTGGATCATCGGTCGGGCGGCCCCTAGGAGTTCCCGCGCGGTCCCGAGAATTGTGGACGTGTGTGCAGTGGAACGAGTGAGCGTGTGCGATCGTGCCGCGCGCGTGAAGTCGTCGAACCGCAACCGCAACACGACCGTGCGACCGACGCGCTCGGCCGCTCGAAGGCGACGACCGATCCGGTCGACGAGCGCGACGAGCGCCGCGTCGATGTCGTCGAACGATTTCGGTGCACGGCCGAGCGCGCGTTGCGCGCCGATCGAGCTGCGACGCCGGCCGACCTGCACGGGTCGCGGATCGCGATTGTGCGCGAGCGCGGCGAGGTGTCGTCCCGACGCCTTGCCCAGCATCGCGATCAATGCCGGCTCCGGGAGTTGCGCGACCTCGGCGACGGTTCTGATGCCTCGCGATCGCAACCTTTCCGCGGTGACGGGTCCGACGCCCCAGAGCCGTTCGACCGGAAGTGGGTGCAGGAACGACAGCTCCTCGTCCGGCGCGACGACAAGCAGGCCGTCGGGCTTGGCGACACCGCTCGCGACCTTTGCCAGGAACTTCGTCCGTGCAACTCCGACGGTGATCGGGAGGCCGACGCGCTCGCGCACGTTGCGGCGGAGACGGGCGGCGATGTCGGCCGGCGGACCGGACACGCGACGCAGCCCGCCGACATCGAGAAACGCCTCGTCGATCGACAGGGCTTCGACCAGCGGGGTGGTGTCGGCGAAGACCTCGAAGACGTCCTTGCTCGCGTCGGCGTAGGCAGACATCCGCGGTTCCACCGCAACCAGCCACGGGCACAGTGCACGTGCCTGCGCGCCTCCCATCGGGGTGCGGATGCCGTACGCCTTGGCCTCGTAACTCGCGGCCAGCACCACGCCTCCACCGCCGACGACGACGGGGCGACCGCGCAGTCGGGGATCGTCCCGCTGCTCGACCGACGCGTAGAAGGCGTCGAGGTCGGCGTGCAAGATCGTCGCCTCGGCGGAGTCCGTGGACACGAACATATGTTCGCACCTGACGATACACCGGTCGAGGGGTCGCGTTCTCCAGATGCCGGCGCGGGTGAGTTCGGCATGATGGAGCGGTGACGGGCCCGAACCTCGTGGTGCTCGCGGCCGGCCGGGGAACTCGCTTCGGGGGAGTGAAGCAGCTCGTCGCGGTCCGGGACGACGGGGCCACGGTCACCGATGTGTTGCTCGGCAGAGCGGCGACGGCAGGCATCGAGCGTGCAGTCATCGTGGTGAGCGCCGAGATCGAGGACCAGTTTCGTGCCCATCTCGACGCCGTGGGCCCGACAGCCATTTCCGTCGCGCTCGCCGTCCAGCGGATGCCATGCGGCACGGCCGATGCAGTGCTCGCCGCGCGCGACTCGGTCGACGGCGCGGTCGTGGTCGTGAACGCCGACGATTTGTATCCCGCCGCCGCGCTCTCGCTCGTCGTCCGGCATCTGCAGGAAGCTCCGGCACACGAGCACGCGACCGTCGCGTTCCCGCTCGATCGCACGCTGGTGGGAACGCGCCCCGAGTCCCGAGCCCTGCTCACGATCGATCATGCCGGCATCCTCGCGGGCGTGCGTGAAGGACGCGTTGAGAAGCATGACGGATTGCGGTTCGTGACCGCGACATCAGTCGAAGCGTTGCGGGGCGATGAGCAAGTCTCGATGAACATGTGGGCGTTCCAGCCGAGCGCGTTCGACGCGCTCGCGGCAGTCGTCGCTGACCTCGCAGCGCGCGACGGCGACGGTGAGATCTTCCTGCCCGCTGCCGTCGAAGTGCTCATCGAAAATGGTGCAACCGTCCGCGCGCTGCGGTCGACCGAACCGTGTCTCGGCATCACGTATGCCGATGACGTTGCCGCGGTCCGAGCCGCGCTGTCGTGATCGCCACTGCGACAGTCCAGCGCGTCGTCGCCCAGTTCGCGCTCGGGCCCGCCGACGCGATCACGCCCTTCGGAACCGGTCTCATCAACGACACCTTCCTCGTGACCACCGGTTGTGGCGACTACGTGGTCCAGCGCATCAATCGTTCCGTCTTCGGCGATCCGGAATCGCTGATGCACAACGTCGCGACCGTGTCGACGCATCTCGGCGGCCGCTTCGTGCCGGAACTCGTTCGTGCGCGAAGCGGCGACTGGATCGTCACCGACGCCGGCGACACGTGGCGCGCGTGGCGTCGCGTTCCCGGCGCGGAGAGGATCGTCGACCCGACTCGGGCGCACGTCGCATCGGCTGCGCAGTTGCTCGGCCGATTCCACGCGGCGCTTGCCGACCTGTCGCCGACTCGCCTCACCGACACCATCCCGGCGTTTCACGATCCCGCGCGCCGGCTCGCCCAACTGCGCGAGGCCATCGCAACCGATCCCTTCAGGCGGGCCGAAGCGGCAGCGCCGGAGATCGACGCCGCAATCGACAACGCGCCCCTCGCAACACTGGCCGACCGCCTGCGCGCCAGCCTGCCGCGAGGCATTGCTCACAACGATGCCCAGCTTGCGAACGTCCTGTTTCGCGACGGCGAGGCGGTCTGCTTGGTGGACCTCGACACGGTCATGCCGACCGCGTGGTTCTGGGACGTCGGTGATCTGCTTCGCACCGCATCGACGCGCGCCGCCGAGGACGACCCCGATCCTCGCCACCAAGTCGCCGTCCCAGCGCGCGTGCGCGCGATTCTCGACGGCTACCGCGCGGGCGTGGCGTCCGCGGTGAAGTCCGGTGGCGCAGAGGACGACGCGCTCGAGGTGGCCGGGCTCCTCATCACGTACGAACAAGCACTTCGGTTCCTCACCGATTGGCTCATGGGCGACGTCTATTACCGCACGACGCGTCCGAGTCAGAACCTCGATCGGGCCCGCGGCCAACTCGCCTTGCTCGCGTCGATGCAAGGTACGGTCGCATCGTGACGGAGTTTCCGCTCCTGGATCGCGCCGACCTGCCGGCGATCGCCGCGCTCTGCGAGCGCGGGATCGCGGATGCGCCGTCGTCCGACGAGCTTGACGGAGCGCTCTTCGCGCCCGAGCAGCCGGCCGTGGTACGCGGTGACCCCGCGGTCGGCGTCGTCGCGACCGTCGAAGGCGGCGGCGGCGCGCACCTGCGGTTGCTCGTCGTCGACGCCAACCAGCGCCGCCAGGGTCATGGTCACGCGCTGCTGCGCGCCGCCCATGCGGATGCGCGCGCCGCGGGCCACACGTCGATCACAACGGGTGCCGACGCGCCGTTCTACCTGTGGCCGGGGGTCCGCACCACAGAGGTCGGGTTGCTGTCGCTCCTCGAACGTCATCACTACGCCCGCATCGAGGCGAACTACGACATGACAATCGATCTCGCGACGATTCCCGATGACCCCGGCGGTCACGCGATCGCATCGCCCGCTGAACGCGACGAGATCAGCACGTTCATGTCGAAGCACTGGCCCTTCTGGAAGGCGGAAGTCCTCCGCGCCCTCGACAAACGCAACCTCGTCGTGGCTCGCGACGAGGAAGGCATCAGCGCCTTCTGCGCGTTCGAGGTCAACCGCGCCGGGTTCCTCGGTCCGGTCGCTGTCCGCCCCGAGCTCATCGGGCGCGGCGCCGGCCATGCCACTCTCGTCGGCGCGCTCCACGAGCTCCGCGCGCGCGGTCGATCCAGCATCGAGGTGACGTGGATCGGCCCGATCGTGCCGTACGCCCGGCTCGGCGGCCGCATCAGCAGCGTGTACTTCGTCTATCGCCGGGCCTTGTCGTGAACCTGCTGCCGCAGCCGAGGCAGATCGATCTGAGCGAACGGCTCAGCACGAACGCGGCCGTCTCCACCAGGATCGATCCGACGCTGCCGCCGCAGGGCTACACGCTGACGATCACCGAGCACGGCGTCGAGCTCGCAGGCGCGGACGACGCGGGCGCGTTCTACGGGCACGCCACGCTCGCGCAGCTCGCTCGGCTCCACGACGGCGGCTTGCCCCTCGGAACGATCCGCGATCATCCGGATCTCGCCATTCGCGGCGTCATGCTCGACGTCTCGCGCGACAAGGTCCCCACGATGGCGACGTTGTACGCGCTCGTCGATCGGCTCGCGTCGTGGAAGGTCAACCAGGTCCAGCTCTACAGCGAGCACACGTTCGCGTATCGGAATCACCACGTGGTCAACGCCGACGCCAGCCCGTTCACGGCCGACGAGATCCTCGCCCTCGACGCCTTCTGTCGCGAGCGGCACGTCGAGCTCGTGCCCAATCAGAACTGCCTCGGCCACATGAATCGCTGGCTCGAACACGAGCAGTATCGCGAGCTCGCCCTCGCGCCCGACGGCTTCGTCGATCCGTACGGCATCGCGCACGAGGCGATGACGCTCGACCCATCGCACCCTCGATCGCTCGCGCTCGTGCGCGAGCTGCTCGGCGAGTTGCTGCCGCTGTTCTCGAGCCGGCGTGTAAACGTCGGCCTCGACGAGACATGGGAACTGCCGCCCGAGCGTCTCGACGAGTACGTCGCCTGGATCGCGACGTTGCGGGCGCTCCCCGAGCTCGACGGACGCGAGATGATCATCTGGGGCGACATGTTCTCGGGTGATCGCTCGCTCATCGCGAAGCTGCCCGACGGCGTGACCGTGTGCGAGTGGGGCTACGACGCCGAGTACCCGTTCGACGAACGAGTCGCGTCACTGGCCGATGCGGGCATGCCGTTCTGGGTTGCGCCCGGCACGTCGGCGTGGCTCAGCATCGGCGGTCGGCTCACCAATGCCGTCGAGAACTGCAGCAACGCGGCCCAAGCCGCGCGCGACCACGGCGGGCTCGGATTCCTCAACACCGACTGGGGTGACCGCGGTCACCTCCAGCAGTGGCCGGTCAGCGATCCCGGATTCGCGTACGGCGCGGCAGTGTCATGGTGCGCAGAGACCAACGCCGATATCGACCTTGGCGCGGCGTTGAGCACCCACGCGTACGACGACCCGACCGGTAAACTCGCGGCCGCGCTCGTCACGATCGGCGACGCGCATCGCGCCGTCACGCCGCAGATCCCGAACCACTCGATCCTCGCGCTGCATCTGTATTTCCCTCAGATCCGCGTGGGCCGCGGCATTACGAAAGGCATCACCCACGCGGAGCTCGATGATGTGATGCGCCGGCTCTCGGAAGCGCGCGCCGATGTGATGAGCGCGAAGCCGCGCCGCGACGATGCGCAACTGCTCGTCGAGGAAGTGCTGTGGACGATCGACATGCTCGAGCTGTTGACCGACGACGCGCGCGCTCGGCTCGCGGCGGAGAGCACACTGGCGTCGGTGCCGCAAGCGCAACGGGACCGGCTTGCGAACCGGCTGGCGGCGTTGATCGATCAGTACCGAGCGCTCTGGCTCGCACGGAACCGCCCCGGCGGACTTCTCGACAGCGTCAGGTGGCTCGAGCACCTCCGCGGCGCATACGCGACCGGCGAACCCGATCCGACGTGGGGCGGCTGGCCGAAAGCGTTCACGTGAGTCGCACCGTTATCCAGCTCACGGGTCGCGACGGCAATCGGTTGGCAGCCGACGTTGCGGGCGACCCCAACGGGCCGCCGGTCGTCCTCCTGCACGGCGGCGGGCAGACCCGTCACTCGTGGGGCACAACGCTCGACAGCCTCGCCGAGCACGGCTGGCGCGCGTACGCCGTCGACCTGCGCGGCCACGGCGACAGCGAATGGGCGGCCGACGGCGACTACACCCTCGATGCGTTCGCGGGGGACGTCATCGCAGTTGCGCGGGCCCTCGCGAGACCGCCCGCGCTGGTCGGAGCGTCGCTGGGCGGCGTGGCCTCGCTCGCCGCGATCGGTGAGCACCCAGACGACAACATCGCCTGCGCGCTCGTGCTCGTCGATGTCGCGCCACGTATGGAGGAGGAAGGCCGGATGCGCATCGGCGCATTCATGGCCGAGCACCTCAGCGACGGCTTCGGCTCGCTCGACGAGGTCGCCGACGCCATCCAGCGCTACAACCCGCACCGTCCGCGACCCTCGGATCTCTCGGGACTCCAGAAGAATCTCCGTCTCGGCGCCGACGGTCGCTGGTATTGGCACTGGGACCCGCAGTTCATCCAAGGCCGCCTCGGCAGCCCCGACGAAACCCGGTCGTCACTCGTCGATCCGGTACGGCTCCAGCAGGCGGCGCGCGCGTTGACGATCCCGACGCTGCTCGTGCGCGGGCGCGTCAGCGATCTTCTCAGCGAAGAAGGTGCTCGTGAGCTGCTCGAGCTGGTTCCCCACGCGAAGCTCGTCGACGTCGCCGGCGCCGGTCATATGGTCGCCGGCGATCGCAACGACCTCTTCAACGACGCAGTGGTGTCCTTCCTCGATTCGGTCCGCGACGCGGCGGAATGAGATTCGTCTCCCACGAGCACTAGCGCGATCCGAAGGCGGTCGCGACGACTTCTCCGAAGAGTTCCTCGGCGTCGAAGGCGACCCCTCGCGCGGTGAACCAGGCGGCAACGTTGACGACGTCCCGGTGCAGGAACTCGATCGCTTGGCTGTTGGTGGTGAAGTCGACCGCTTGAGGGACATCGATGATCCAGAGCGCGTCCTCCCACCACAACAGGTTGTACACCGACAGATCGGCGTGCACGACGCCGGCCTCGGCCATGCGGTGCAGGTTCTCGACCAGCTGGGTCGCGGCCCGCTCTGCGAGGGCGTGATCCAAGCCGGCGTGGACCAACCGCGGCGCCGCCATCGTGCGGTCGCCGATGTACTGCATGAGGACACCGTCGGCCGTCCGCGCGACGGGAAGCGGCACCGAGACGGCCGCGTCGACGAGTCGCTGGAGCATCTCGAATTCGTGGTCGGGCCAGTCGCGACGCAGGACCGTCCGTCCGTACCGTGTGTTCTTCGCGGCCGCTCGCCGGTCGCGGCTGTTGCCGAGCGACCGGCCGTCTCGATAGGCACGGTCGTTCACGAAGTCCGCCGCGCGCTGGAACCCCAGCTCCTGTAACTCTCCTTTGTGCGTGACGGCGCGTGGTCGGTAACGCTTGTGCGCGAGCAGGCACGACCGTCCGTCGGGCGCGACGCGCTCCACGAGGAAGACCTCCGCTTCCTTGCCGGTCTTCAAAGGCCCGAGGTCGTACTCGTCGTACGGCTCGGGATCGGCGATGAGCCACGCCGTGTCCATGCAACGCTCCTGCCACGGGATCCGAAGGGACTCCCGGCAGGACGCGCGTGACGTGTCAGACGCCCAGATGCCGAGCGCGCCTGAGGCCGGGAGTATGCGAAACGACGTTCGTCATGTGCTCCCACCTCCTCGCTCGACGCGGACCGTGTAGCAATGATGTTGCCGACTCACGATCCATTGCAACTGACTTTCGAGCCGCAGCTCACGCGTCGGCAGCACTGACTCCCCGATTGCGACGCGCCGACAGGGCGCCGAAGAGCAGTGACCCGGCCACGAACGCCGGCAACGCGACGGCGAACGTCAGGAAGGCGCCACCGACGAGCGCGGAACCCGCCAGCCCGTTACCGGCATGGCCGGCGATCAACTCGTAGCCGGCGATGATCGCGACGAACAACGCATAGCCGCCGACGAGCGTGACGACGGCGTAGCGCAGGAATTGGCGGCGACGCGGCGCGATCGTGATCGCGGTCTCGCGCAACGACGCGGCGCGAGGACGTGAGTGTCGCGTTCGATATCCCGCCCACAGCATTGTCATGAACACGCCATAGACAACCGCAAGCGGGAGGACGATCTGCTGCAGCGTCTCGATCACGGTCGTCCCCGGCGCCAGGCCCTTTGCCGGCGCGCCCGCGCCGTGCCCGCGCAGGAAGAATGACCAACCGCGGATGAAGAGGTGCCAGCCGAGCCACAGCCAGAGCGCGAACACGATCCATCGGCCGAACTCGGGCCGCGTCGCGGCGCGGAACATGTCGCTGAGGCTCGGCCATTGATGGCTTCGCAGCGTCACGCTGAGACCCTCGAGGACCGCGATCCCCGCGAGCAATACCGCCCAGAGCACGTAGCCGATCATGACAACACTTCCTCTCCCGACGACGCGCTCTGCCTGCGTTCCGGTCGACCAAGCGCCGCGCGCATCCGTCCGACCAATGACTCGAACATCGGATACGGCTTCTTTCCCGATGTGCGAGCCATTGCGTCAATCGACGGCTCCCACAGCTCCCAGCGTTCGATGAGCCGATCACCGAGCAGGAGCACGATGAGATCGAAGTTGAATGCGCCCAACCGCTCGAGCGCACCGAGTTGCTCGAAGTAGTCGAGCTCGCGGTAGAGCACGAAGGCTTCGGGTGCGTTCGTCCTGATGTATCGCTCGAACGCCGCGCTCAGCTCTTCACTGGTCTTGAACTGCGCGACCAAGCGTCGAGTTTCGACGAGCGCGTCTTCGTCCCAGCGCCGCAAGAAGTCAGCCGCGAGCTGGGTTTGCCGGGCGTGCCGCGCTTCGGCGGCCTGCCGGCCCGCGAACGCGGCGACGACGATCGTGGCAAGCAGACCGATGACGCCGACCGAGGTCGCGATGGCGAGCACAACCTCGGCCCAATTGGGATCTTGCACTGCCATCGTTCACCCTCGCGGTCAGCTCTTCGCGTGCCTCACGTTCTCCAACAGGCGGTCGAACACCGTCGACAGCGTTTCGAGCTCTTGCTTCGACAGCAGGTCGAAGAAGTAGCGCTGGACGTTCTCGACATGTTGGGGCGCCGCGCCTTCGATCGCGCGTCGGCCGGTGTCGGTCAGGCGCACCATCGTGCCGCGGGCATCCTCTGAGCATTCTTCCCGGATGACCAAACCGCGCTTCTCCATGCGGCGGAGGTGATGCGAGAGCCGGCTGCGATCCCACCCGATCTCGAGACACAGGTCGCGGGCCCGGATCACGCCGGTCGACGACTCCGAGAGCGGCACGAGCACCTTGTAGTCGGCACCCGACAGGCCGCTGTCCCGGACGAGTTCATCTTCCAGGAGCCCGGACAGGTGCTGGTTCAGGTCGAGATAGGCGCGCCACAGGTGCTGCTGGCGACGGTCGAGCCATCGCGGTTCCGCCACGCCCGAGACCCTACGACTTTGTTGACGTATCATCAATCATCCGATATTGTAGACGCGTCAGCAAAGTGCCGCTCTGCCCGGGAGCTGATCGCCATGCCGGCCATCACCGTCGACGACACGCTCGTCCTGCCCCGCATCCCTCGCCCCGACCCGGCCTCTTCCAAGGCCCGCCCGGTCGCCCAGGTCATCACCGCGCACCAGCAACTCGAAGGTGCCGGCTTCAGCGTTCGACGCCCGTTCCCCGGCGAGCTGTCGCTGGTCGACGCCGACCCCTTCTTGCTCCTCGACCACGTCGGCCCGCAAGTGAACGGCCCCGGCGAGGCCAAGGGCGCGCCGTGGCATCCGCACCGCGGCTTCGAAACCGTCAGCTACATCATGGACGGCGAGATCGCCCACCACGACACCAACGGCGGCGGTGGCGTCATCGCCGAAGGTGACACGCAGTGGATGACAGCGGGTGGCGGCATCCTGCACGACGAGCTGCCGACGGAGCGGGCATACCGCACCGGTGGCCCGTTCCACGGCGTCCAGCTGTGGGTGAACCTGCCGCCTGCGCTCAAGATGACGACGCCTCGCTACCAAGCGATCACGAAGGACGCGCTCCGGCTCCTCACCTCGGACGACGGCGGCGCACTCGTCCGGCTCATCGCCGGCGACATCGCGGGATTCGCCGGGCCGGGCGATACCCACACGCCGATTACCTACGCCCACGCGACGCTCGCGCCCGGCGCGCAGCTCTCCATCCCGTGGAACCCGGCGTTCAACGCGCTGGCGTACGTGCTGACCGGCCGCGGGACGGCCGGTATCGAAGGCCGGCCGATCGAGGGCGGTCAACTCGTGGTGTTCGGTCCCGGTGACTCTCTCGTCGTCGCCGCCGCCGACCGCCAGTCCGAGCCGCTCGACGTGCTGTTGCTCGGAGGGCTTCCGATTCGCGCGCCGATCGCTCACTATGGACCCTTCGTGATGAACACGCGCGAGGAGATCCTGCAGGCCATCGAGGACTTCCAGGCCGGACGGCTTGGGATCATCCCCGCCGACCAACTCGCACCGAGGAACTTCGCATGACCATGTCCTGCACCCACCTCGACGAAGTCCACGACGTCACACCGAGCAGCGAAGGTTGCGAAGACTGCCTGCGTATCGGCGGTCGCTGGGTGCACCTGCGCATGTGCATGACCTGCGGCCACGTCGGCTGTTGCGACCAGTCACCGAACCGGCACGCGACCGCGCACTTCCACTCCGACCACCACCCGCTCATCCAGTCGTACGAACCGGGCGAGGACTGGTGGTTCTGCTACCTCGACGATCTCGCGTTCGATGTCGAGGGCGCACCTTCGTTCGCGCACCCGTGAGCGCGGGGCCCGTCGACGCACCGAGTGAGTCGGCCGCGGGCGCGCCGCATCTCGCCGGGTCGGCCGTCGTCATCGGCACCGCGCGCCTCGGTGCCGGATCACTGCTCGCGCAGGGCGCCGTCATCCGCTCTCGCGATACCGGCGTCGAGATCGGCACGGGATCCGCGGTGCTCGAGAACTGCGTCGTGATCGGTAACCCTGAGATCGCGACACGCGTCGGACGGCGCACGGTCTTCGGGCACCGCTGCATGATCGTCGGCGCGACGGTCGGCGATCTCTGCGAGATCGGGAACGCGTCGGTCCTCATGCCCGGCGCACGGCTCGGCGACCGCGTGTTCCTCGGCGAGGGCACGCTCGTTCCGGCCGGAATGATCGTGCCGAGCGATGCCGTGGCCGTGGGGAGGCCGGCGCGCGTCGTGAGAACCGCGTCGGCGGACGACATGGCGCGACTCGTCGGTCTGCGCGACGGCGACCTTTCGGTCCCGCCGCACACCGGGATCACGGTCGAAACGACACAGGAGGCGAGCGGAATGGGGCAGCTCTACGCGTACCGCGACATCGTTCCGACCGTCGCGGCCTCGGCGACACTCTTTCCGACGGCCGAGATCACCGGCGACGTCGTCGTCGGCGAACGGACGATCATCGGCGCGGGCGTCAAGATCATCGGTGACTCGCACGGACCGGTCCGCATCGGCAACGACGTCCAGATCCTCGAGAACACCGTCCTGCATCTCCTGCCCGACAACGATCTCATCCTGGGCGACGGTGTGATCATCGGGCCCGGTGCGATGATCCACGGCTGTCGCATCGGGGCCGGTTCGGTCGTCGAGCCGGCAGCGATCGTCTGCGACCACAGCGAACTCGGTCCCGAATGCATCGTGCGCGCCGGCGCCGTCGTCAAGCAACGCTCGCACTTCGACGCGCGCACGGAGATCGACGGCTTTCCGGCCGTCGAGGTCGGTCACCTGTCCGAGCCGCCGGAAGTGCCGTCGTGGGCGTGGCGCCACGACGACCTCCCGGTCTGACTCCGGACAGCTGCGTCACCAATACGTGCCGACCGGCCGGACCTCGATCGCACCGCCGTGTCTGGCGGCGGGAATGCGTCCCGCGAGGTTGATCGCGTCATCGAGCGTCTCGGCCTCGAACACGATGTAGCCACCGACGGCACCCTTGTTGTCGACGAAGGGTCCGTCCTTCGTCACGATGTTGCCGTTCTCGACGTGCACGGTCTTGGCGTTCTCCGGCAGCCCGAGCGGGAGCCCGGGAGAGACGCCCGGCGCCTGGTTGAGCGCCGCGTAGTCGGCGTAGATGGCCTTCTGCTCGTCTGGCGACAATGCCGACCACGCGTCGGTGTTCGGCAGCGGCGTGGTGCCCTGGTAGATCAACAACACGAACTGCATGATGCTCCTCCTCGTGAATGCGTCATCTCTATGACCGATTCAGACGAGGAAATGTGACGCGCCTGTCGCCGACGCGATGACTCTCGCGCGACGCCGAAGTCCAAGGTGATGACGACAATGGGAGCAACTCGATGGCAATCTCGGAACCGACCACGGAGCTCGATCCCCGCTTCAGCGACCCCGCGGCCGCGCCCACGCCGTGGCAGCAGGTTCGCACGGTCATCGAGGAGGCCGAGCTCTTCTGGATCTCGACCGTTCGCGCTGACGGCCGCCCGCACGTCACTCCGCTTCCCGCGGTCTGGCAAGACGGCACCCTCCACTTCTGCACTGGAGCGAGTGAGCAGAAGGGCGTCAATCTGGCGCGCAACAGTTCCTGCGCGCTGACGACGGGCACCAACACCTGGAAGTCAGGACTGGATGTCGTGGTCGAGGGCAGAGCGCACCGCATCACTGACGAGGCACGACTTCGGCGTTTGGCCCAGGCATGGGAGAAGAAATATCGCGGCGACTGGCACTTCGAGGTCGCCAACGGCGCGTTCCAAGGTGACGGCGGTGAAGCACTTGTCTTCGAGGTGCTGCCCGTGAAGATCCTGGCGTTCGCAAAGGGTGAGTTCGCGCAAAGCCGCTACCGGTTCTGAGTGAGCGCGGGCACGTCCACCTCGACGGTGGTGGCCCGCGACCTCCTGGCGCTCGCCAACGCGCAGAACACCTCGAAGACGGCTGCGCTTCGGATCCCGAGCGACTATCTCGAGGTCGTCGCCGTCACCGCGCGGTAACGGTTCTGCTCGACCCGGAAGGTCCGCCGTCATTTGCACGTTGCATCGCCGTATGACCGGCGATCAGCGCGACACCGTCGAGGCCGGCAGGCGCTCAGCTCCCCGCGAGCTGAGCACGCCGGTCCGCAGCGAGGCCGACGTTTCGGCACTCTCCGAGGAGGATCGGGCGTCACTCGCGCACTGGCTCACTGATGCGATGTCCCGCGCGGCGCCGGGACAAGTGGCGCGCATGCGGCGGCGGGTGATGCTGCTCGTGATGACGGGCGCGGCGGTGGGACTCGTGCCCTGGATCGGGGTGCTCTCGTCAACGCTGCCCTCGCGCCACGATTCGGATCAGTGGCGGCTCGCCTGGACCGGGTTCGACAGCGCGCTGGTGCTCGCCTTCGCGGCGACGGCGTGGGCCGGATGGCGAAACCGACAAGTCGTGATCACGGCGCTCGTCGTGCTCGGAACACTGTTGTTGTGCGACGCGTGGTTCGACGTCACGTTGTCGTGGGGAACTTCGGAACAGACCGCGAGCATCCTCACGGCGGTCATCGCCGAGGTTCCCTTCGCGCTCGTCACGCTCTTGATCGCGCACCGGTTGTTGCACGAGGTGACGCACTACGTGTGGCATCTCGAAGGTCGCCCCGATCCCGTGATCCCCCTGCACCGCGTGCCGTTGACGTTCGCGCGCGACGCTGCACCCGACTCGGACTAGGTGTGCCTAGACGCGGTCGAGCTCGAGCATCCGGATCGCGTTGCCACGCAGGATCTTGTACTTCTGGTCGTCGTCGGTGCCCGCGAGCATCTGCTCGCAGTACTCCTTCGAGCGCGGCCACGTGGTATCGGTGTGCGGGTAGTCCGTCTCGAAGCAGATGTTGTTCTCACCGACTTCGTCGAGCGACCGCACGCCGTGACGGTCCCAGGTGAAGCAGCCGAACACGCGGTCGTAGTAGTACGTCGACGGCGGCTCCGGGCACAGCCGCTTGGAGTGCTGCCACGCGTTGTGCTCTTCCCACACGGTGTCGGCCCGTTCCAGCGCGTACGGCAACCACCCGATCTGGCCCTCGGAGTACGCGATCTTCAGCTTCGGGAACCGGTGCATGATCCCGCCGAAGAGGTAATCACCGAGCGACGCCATCGAGTTGTTGAACCCGACCATGCTGCCCACGCCGGGAGGCGCGTCCCGCGACGAGAACGGGTCGGTCGACGACGAGCCGACGTGCATGCACACGGTGGTGCCCGTGTCGTTGCACACCGCGAACATGGGATCCCAGTAGCCGGTGTGGATGCTCGGCAGGTCGAGCCGGGTCGGTAGCTCCGAGAAGCACACCGCGCGCACGCCGCGCGCTGCGTTGCGCTGGATCTCCTCGGCCGCGAGCTCGACATCCCAGAGGGGCATGATGCACAGCGGGATGTTGATGCCGATCGAGGGATCGCACCACTCGTCGACCATCCAGTCGTTGTACGCCTTCACACAGGCGAGCGCGAGCTCTTTGTCGTCAGCCTCGTAGAACGTTTGCCCGCAGAAGCGCGGGAACGTCGGGAACGGCAACGAACCGTCGACCCAGTTGATCTCGAAGTCCTTCTTGCGCTCCTTGGCGTCCCAGCAACCCGACCGCATGTCGTCGTACGTGGTCGCGGTCATCGTCATGACGGTCTTGTCGAACGTCGAGACGTCGTCGCCCTTCGTCGCCGACTTCGGGATTGCAACGAACTTCTTCTGGACGTAGATGACCTTGTCCTCGTAGATCCACGCGTCGCCCCACTCGCCCTCGGGGTCCTCGGTCATCTCGTACTTCGCGCCCTTCTTGAGCTTGAAGCCGCCCCACCGCTTGCGCTCAACGTGGGGACCCTTCTCGCGGTACTTCGTGGACAGCCACGTCTGCCACACGTGAGCCGGCTCCACGACGTGGTCGTCGACGCTGATGATCTTCGGAAGTTCCACAGCAACCCCAAGGCGGCTCGGCGGACTGACGTGCGTGTCAGGTTCACGGTACAGGTTCGGTCCATGTCAGATCACGTCCCGCTCGTACGCGAGAGGTGCGACATCACGCGTGGTGCACGACGGGACCCGCGCTGAATGTCGTCGTCTACGGTCTCCGGTGGCCACATCCGTTCAGTGCTGAAGGACGCCACGATGGACGCCTCGCCTGCGCAAATCCTCGACTTCCAGATGCACGGGCAAGACATCCCTGTCCTGCTCGGGCACTGGGCCGACCGGCGCCCTGATCACGCGGCGCTCGTGTGGGACCCGGGCGACGGCGAGGTGCGGACGTGGACGTACGCGCAGCTGCGCGACGACGTGCATCGCCTCGCGGCGGGGCTCGGCGAGCGAGGCATCAGCGTCGGCGACAAGGTGCTGATCCACTCCGAGAACTGTCCCGAGATGGTGCTCGCATTCCTCGCGTGCGCGACGGTCGGCGCGGTCGCGGTGACGACCAACACGAAATCGGTGACGAGCGAGATCGCGTACTTCGCGAGCAAGGCGCAGTGCGTCGCCGCGATCACACAGCCCGAGTTCGCGGCGATGGTCGCGGAGGCAGCACCGGCGCTCAAGTGGAATGCGGTGATCGGCAACGTGGAGGGTGCCGACTCGACCGTGTACGACGCGTTCGACGCGCTCTTCGCAGTGGACGCCTCGGCGTGGGCCGGACGGCCGATCGAGCCGATGCTGCCGTTCGGAATCATGTTCACCTCCGGTACGACCAGCCGGCCGAAGGCGGTTGTGCACACGCATGCGAACGCGATCTGGGCGAGTCGGATCGGGCCGCGCAACATCGACCTCGGGCCCGACGACCGCTACCTCATCTACTTGCCGTTCTTCCATGTGAATGCGCAGAGCTGGTCGCTGTTCTCGGTGCTCGGCGTCGGCGCGACCGCAGTGCTCATTCCGAAGTGGTCGTCGAGCCGGTTCTGGGACGTCATCACACGTCACGGCATCACGCACATCTCGCTGATGCCCTTCGCCATCCCCACGATCGCGTCCCCCGACCGACCGGCGGAGCACACGCTGCGGGTCGGCGTGTTCGGCCTCGTCATGCCCGAGCTGGACCAGATGCTCGGCATCTCGGTGTACGCGGCCTTCGGCATGACGGAAACGGTCACCCATGCAATCACGGGCAAGCCGACCGAGCAGTTGCCGTCGCGCTCGATGGGGCACGTGACCCCCGGCTACGCGATCGCGGTCGTCGACAAGGAGACCGGCCGGCTGTGCGCCGAGGGCGAGACCGGGGAGCTTTGGCTGCGTGGCACGCGCGGCATTCAGCTCTTCCTCGAGTACTTCGACAATCCCGAGGCGAACGACGCGGCGTTCGAGGATGGCTGGTTCAAAACCGGCGACCTGGTGAAGATGGGCGCGGGCGGCAACGTCTTCTACCAGGAGCGCGACAAGGACCTCCTCAAAGTCGGCGGCGAGAACGTCTCCGCGCGCGAGGTCGAGGAACTGATTGCAACCGTGGCCGGCGTCGCGCAGGTCGCCGTCGTCGGCAAGCGCCACGACTTTCTCGACCAGGTCGTGGTCGCGTTCGTCATGACGACGCCCGACTCGCCCGACGCCACGACGCTCGAAGCGAATGTCATCGCGACGTGCAAGGACTCGCTCGCGGCCTTCAAGGTTCCGCGCGCCGTCTACGCCGTCGACGAGTTTCCGCTCGGCACGCTCGACAAGCTGCTCAAGAACAAGCTGCGCGAGATCGCCGACGCCAAGCCGCAGGTCTGAGCTCCGACGAGCTCATTCCCGTCTGGGTCGGCGGTATTCGTCGGCGTGTTCGTTGCGGTGGCAGCGGTCGCACAACAGCTTCATGTTGCCGAGCCTTGAAAAGTCGCACCCCAGGCGCTCATCGTCTCGCTCTCGCTAAGCGTGCACTACCCACGACTTACAGACAATGGTGAGCTGCCCTGGCGAAGACCTGGCGATTTCGCACGCTGCCGCGGGCCTCGTAGCGGCCTGCAAGCTCGCCGCGGCCGTGTTGCGCTTGGTCGAAGGCGTTGTCCGGTCAGAACGCCGGCAACGGACCGGATGGACGACCTCGATCGTCGGCGCGGGGCGAGCTCGTCGTTGCGCACTC
>JBKPCL010000087.1:0-6102 GCA_046727335.1 Actinomycetota bacterium | reverse complement strand
GGCGTGACGCGCTCGACGGCCTCGCTATTTCCCGCTCTGGCGCCTTGTTCACTCGTCGACTTTCGGCTCGTCGGCGCCATGTCGCTCGGGCACCGCCTCGGGCGGCGCCGGATACCGGCGCCGCGGATCCTCGGCTTCAGGGCGGGCTGGGATCGCGTGCGCCACGATCACGATCGACCGCGGTGTCGCGTCGTCCTCACGCACCATCGCGGCATGGACCATGCGGCGCTCGCCCGGCGACGCGACGATGTCGACGGACACCTGGCAATAGTCGAGCTCGCCGAACAGCACGCGCGCGAGGGCGTCGCGCAGCGCCTCGTCCTCGAGCGCCAGTGGCGCGAATGGTGCACCGATGAGGGCATCGCGTTCACTCGAGAACAGCGCGGCGTAGGCGTCTGTCACCGCGAGGTGGCGCAAATCGAGGTCGAGCAACGCTGCTGCGTGATCTCCCGCCTCCGCGAGCAGGACCTTCGCGCTCGTGTCCGTAGCAGCGACCTGCACCGCATCCGCGATCCGCTGCCGGAGGTGCCAGGCTGCGCGCGAATGGTCAGCGATGGTGTACGCGGCCGAGACGCGCGCCACGAGCTGCTCCAGTGTGTGCACGTCATCGTGCGTCAGGGGGCGGCCCGGCATGTCGCGCGACACGACGAGCGCACCAACCGCCTTGCCGTCCACGACGACGGGCACACTGATGACGCTGTAGCAACCGGCGACGAGCAGTTGCTGTTGGATCTCGGGCCGCACGTTGTCGCGGACGTCGCGCTGCGGCACCTGCGGAATGAAGAGCGGTTCATCGTTCTGTGACGCGACGAGGGCCAACAGGTGCGTCGGGTCCAGCTGACGAGCGATGGTCGCGACCGTGACCTCGCGCGCGGGGTCGCGGTGCGCGACCTGCAATACCTCGGTGCTTCCCTCAGACGTGCCGATCACGATGACCGAGTCGCCGACCACCTCGGCGATCGAGTGCGCGGCGCGTTCTGCGACAGCGCGCGCGTCGATCGTCACGAGATCGACCATGCGGTCGAGGAGCGCGCACGCCGCGACGGAGTCTCGTATGGGCTCGGCCGGCTCCGGCGCCTCGTCCAGATCCGGAAGCCGTTCCACCGCGGCCCGCTGCGCTTGGAAGCGCGCGAGCGCGGCCTCGCTGACGTCGTAGCCCGAACCGATCTTGACCGCGATCAGTTGCCCGGCGCGCACCCACCGATATGCCGTCTGGTAATGCACACCCAGACGCCGTGCCGCCGTCTTCAGATTCACGCCCCAGCCATTCCGGTTACCCGGGGAATGGCGACCGCCGATGTACCGGACGCCACGCCGCCTCGCTGCCAACTCCCACGCCCGCCTCCATCGGACCACACCGGACGGGTGGTACGGCCATGACGCAGCTTCTCAGGCTTTCAGCAAACGTTACATTTAGGCGGGCGCGGTCGGCCTGGCCGCGCGCAATCTGACCGTCCGTCAGACGCGGGGGTACCGTCGCCGCCCGCCGCCACGAACCCAGGAGGGCACCCCCCATGCCCATGCCGAGCGACATCGGCGTCATCGACCTCATGATGGGGTTGCCCATCCGGGATGCGAAGCGGACGTACGGCTTCCTCCGGGCGAACCTCCGCGACCGCGAGTCGCTCGAGGAGTTCGAATTTCCCGCCCAGTACATGTTCAAGGACGTCCCTCACCCCGAGCCCGGCGCCGACCCGGTCGCGTTCCTGCTGGGTGAGATGGATCGCCACGGCATCGAGCGCGCGATGTTGGGCGTGTCGTCCGGCGAGGGAGAGGCAAGCCGCGCCCTGCGTGCACATCCCGATCGCTTCTTCGGCAGCGTCGAGGTCGATCCGAACCGCGGGATGGACTCGGTCCGTGATCTGCAGCGGGCGGTCGAGGAGCTCGGTGTCAGAGCAGCCACGGCCTTTCCGGCGGGGCTGAACCCGCAGGTGCCGATCAACGACAAGAAGTTCTATCCGCTGTACGCGAAGTGCATCGAGCTCGACATCCCGATCTGCGTGTGCGCGGGTGTTCCGGGACCGCGCGTTCCGTTCGCGCCGCAGTACGTCGGATTGATCGACGAAGTGTGCTGGTACTTCCCCGAGCTCAAGTTCGTGACGCGCCACGGTTGCGAGCCGTGGGCGGATCTCGCGGTGAAGCTGCTCCTGAAGTGGCCGAACCTCTACTACTCGACGTCTGCGTTCGCACCGCGCTACTACCCGAAGGCGGTCATCGACTTCGCGAACACGCGCGGCGCGGACAAGGTGATGTACGCGGGCTACTACCCCATGGGGCTGTCGCTGGACCGCATCTTCAAGGAACTGCCCGACGTCCCGTTCCGCGATCACGTCTGGCCCAAGTTCCTGCGTGAGAACGCGCAGCGCGTGTTCAAGCTCGACTCGTGAGCGCGTACAGCGACGCGCTGCAAGCCGGAGTCGTCGACACGGCGGTCGGCTTCCCGAAGTCGCGCGAGGACATGTACGAGTTCTACGAGTTCATCCGCCAGGGCAGCCACGACGCCGAGACCCGCGAAGGTAGTCTCGAGTTCCCCGCCGGTTACATGTTCAAGAACGTGCCGGCGTGGGAGTCCGACGAGATGGGCGATCCCGTCGAGATGCTGTTCCTCGAGCTGCAACGGCACGGCATCACCCAAGCGATCGTGGGGGTCGAGGACGACGTCGGCCGCCGCGCCGCGCGCGATCTGCCCGACACATTCTTTCCGGCGATCTCGATCGACCCGAACGAAGGCATCGAGGCCGTCCGCAAGATCGAGCGCTACGCGAACGAGTTCGACCTGAAGGCAGTGCACGCGTTTCCGGCGGGCCTGTACCCGCAGGTTGCCTTGAACGACAAGAAATTCTTCCCGGTGTACGCGAAGTGCATCGAGCTCGATGTCGCGTTCTGCTCGACCGCCGGTGTACCGGGCCCGCGACTCCAGTACGCGCCGCAAGAGGTCGGCCTCATCGACGAAGTGTGCTGGTTCTTCCCCGAGCTGCGGTTCGTCACGCGGCACGGGTGTGAGCCGTGGACGGCGCTCGCGGCCAAGCTCCTGCTGAAGTGGCCCAACCTCTACTACTCGACCACGGCCTTCGCGCCGAAGTACTACCCGAAGGACATCATCGACTTCGCGAACACGCGAGGAGCAGACAAGGTCATCTGGTCGGGCTACTTCCCCGCCGGCTTGTCGTACGACCGCATCTTCCGTGAACTCCCGGATGTCGCGCTGCGGGACCACGTCTGGCCGAAGTTCTTGCGCGAGAACGCACAACGCGTGTTCAAGCTTCCGGAGAAGACGCCGACCGGAACTGTGTCGTGAGCCGGTTCGCGCCCACAGGTAACCCGGCGTTCGACGACGCACGCGAGCGCGGCGTGATCGACACGATGATCGGCTTTCCGCAGCCGCGCGAGCAGCAGGCGAAGCAGTACGACTTCATCCGCCGCCAGGCGATGGACGCCGAGACGCAAGACATGGAGTTCCCCGCGCAGTACATGTTCAAAGGGGTGCCCCACTACGACCGGGTCGATGACCCAGTCGAGCTGCTCGTCGAGATGATGACCCGACACGGCATCAGCAAGGCGCTGACGGGCCTGCCCACCGACGGCCCATCGAAGCGGGCACTCGAGGACCATCCCGACCGGTTCGTGGCTTCGTGCAACGTCGACCCGAACCGCGGGATGGACGCGCTGCGCGCGCTCGATGAAGCGGTGCGCGTGCACGGCGCCAAGGCCGCGCATTGCTGGGGAACCGGGCTCATTCCTCAGGTGCCGCTCAACGACAAGAAGATGTATCCGGTGTACTCGAAGTGCATCGAGCTCGACATCCCGATCTTCGTCTACGCCGGCGTGCCGGGGCCGCGCATCCGGTACGAGCCGCAGTACGTCGGCCTGCTCGACGAGGTGTGCTGGTTCTTCCCGGACTTGCGGATCGTGACCCGCCACGGCGGCGAGCCGTGGACCGAGCTCATGGTGAAGCTGCTGTTGAAGTGGCCGAACCTGCATTACTCCACGTCCGCGTTCGCACCGAAGCACTACAACAAGGCGATCATCGACTTCGCGAACACACGGGGCGCCGACAAGATCATCTACGCCGGCTACTTCCCGATGGGTCTCTCGCTCGACCGTATCTTCGCCGAGCTTCCGCACGTGCCGTTCCGCGACCACGTGTGGCCGAGGTTCCTCTACGAGAACGCGGCGCGCGTTCTGAAAATTTGACCGCAATGGCAGGACCGCTCGCGGGGATCAGGGTCATCGAGCTGCCGAACATCGGGCCAGTGCAGTTCGCGGGGATGCTGCTCGCGGACATGGGCGCCGACGTGCTGCGGCTCGATCGGGCAAGCGACGTCGCGCTCGGGCGGACGGTCACCGGTGGTACGGCGTCGCCGTACTCGGTGATCGATCGCGGTCGGCGCAGCGCAGGCGTCGACTTGAAGCATCCGCGCGGCGTCGAACTTGTGCTTCGGCTCTGCGAGACGGCCGACGTGCTGCTCGAAGGCTTCCGGCCCGGCGTCGCCGAGCGGCTCGGCATCGGGCCCGACGCGTGTCGAGGGCGCAACTCGCGTCTCGTATACGCGCGCATGACCGGTTGGGGCCAAGACGGTCCGTTGGCCGCCGACGTCGGCCACGACGTGAACTACATCTCTGTCGCGGGCGTGTTGTTCCACCTCGGGCCCGAAGGCCAGGCACCGGTGCCGCCCATCAACCTGCTCGCCGACTTCGGCGGCGGCGGCATGCTCGTCGTGCAAGGGATTCTCGCGGCGCTGGTGGAGCGCGCGAGTTCGGGAGAGGGCCAGGTCGTCGACGCTGCGATGGTCGACGGCAGCGCCCAACTCATGAGCATCTTCTTCGGGATCGACGCGATGGGCGGATGGGGGCCGCGCGGCACGAACCTGCTCGACGGCGGCGCGCACTTCTACAACGTCTACGAAACCGCCGACGGCGGCTACGTCTCAGTGGCGTCGTACGAACCCAAGTTCTACGCGAACCTGTTGGCGCGCATCGGACCACTGGGCTTCGAGGACCTCGATCCGTCGACGCAGATGGACATGAGCCAGTGGCCGGCGCTAAAGCGCCGCTTCGGCAAGCTGTTCCGTAAGCGGACACGTGACGAGTGGGTCGAGTTCTTCGCCGGCAACGAGATCTGCTTCGCGCCGGTGCTCTCGATGTCGGAGGCGCGTGCGCATCCGCACAACGTCGCGCGGAACATGTTCGTCGACGTCGATGGGGCACCGCACCCGGCGCCGGCGCCGCGTCTGAGCCGGACGCCGAGCCGCGTGCAAGGTCCGCCCGTCATCGCGGGTGCCGACACCGACGACGCGCTCGTCGACTGGGGCTTCGACCCGGCCGATATCGCAACGCTCAAAGCCGACGGCGCCATCGCCTGACCTGCCACGAACTTGCGTCACTTCTGCACACGTCGTGTGCAGAACTGACGCAGGTTGGAGGTTGTTAGTCGTGGGCCGCGAGCGAGTTCGGCGCGGGTTTGACGTCGCTGACCATCACCTTCGCCCACCGCCACGCGCCCCCTGAGTATCCGCGCACGTTCGGCTGGGCCCAGTGCACCCCGTCCGCCGCCCGCACGACGATCTCCCCGGTGCCACAGCCGAGGGGCGCCGACTCGAAGCCGGCGCAGGCCAGAGTCGCGGTGTAGCCGTCGGGGCTGAGGACCTCGCGACTGTCGATGTAGTCGACATTCCGGCGACCGTCTGCAACTCGTGCGAACGCGCGGCGCACTCCCCCGGCGCGGCGCGCGAAGTCGCGCGGACGCATATCCGGAGGACCGACCAGGACCACATGCGTACCGACCTGCGCCGCCAGCGCGGCCACGATGCGCGCATCGCGCTCGTAGACGCGTCCCACGGCGCTTCCTGTCACGGCACCGGTGCACGGCCTGACGTTCCCGGCGAAGCCCAGCACGAGATCCGTCGGTCGCACGTCGGCGAGCACCGTTCGTATCTCTCCCATCCAGTCGCAGAGTGCACTGCCGCTCCGCCAACCGCCGAAGAGCCTGAGCCCGCCGTACCGAGCCAGCGCAGTCAAGTAGTCGGATGCCTGGACCGTCAACGAATCGCCGAACACTGCAAGCGCCGCGCCCGGCCGCAGCGCCGACACTCCGCCCGCGAA
>JBKPCL010000086.1:0-25078 GCA_046727335.1 Actinomycetota bacterium | reverse complement strand
GAGCCGCTGCTGTTCCACTGCGGACTGCGCGCGCTGTTCCCGCTCGTGTCCGACGCGGTGTCGCGCGTCGTGCCGCTCGACCAGCTCCGCTGGATCACCTTCGGCCATGTCGAAGCCGACGAGTGCGGCGCGATGAACCAGGTCCTCGCGGCCGCGCCCGACGCCAGCGTCGCGCACGGCGCAATCGGATGCATCGTGCAGGTGAACGATCTGGCCGACCGCCCACCACGACCGCTGGCCAACGACGACGTCATCGATCTCGGCGGCCGTCGCGTGCGCAACATCGATACTCCGCACATTCCGCACGGCTGGGACGCGCACGTGCTCTACGAAGAAGTGACAGGCACACTCTTCTGCGGCGACCTGTTCACGCGTTTCGGAGAAGCACCGCCGACCACGACCGACGACATCGTCGAAGTCGCGCTCGAAGGAGAGGCGTTCGGCGCGCCGACCGCGCTGACGCCGGCTACCGCGCCGACGATTCGCCGGTTGGCTGAGCTCGAGCCGACCTCGCTTGCACTGATGCACGGGCCGACGTACCAGGGTGACGGCGCGAAGTCGTTGCTCGAGCTCGCGGACGGCTACGAGCGCCTGTTCGAGCAGGCGTCGGCGTAGCGACATCAATTGGACGATCGGAATCGATGCGGAATCTTCATTCCGCGTGAGCGGGAGGACGGAATGCAAACCCTCAGTCACGACAGCGTCAGCATGCACATGAATGCACGGCCCGACGAGATCTACGCGCTCGTCGCCGACGTGACCTGTACGCCCGAGTTCAGCCCGGAGATCCTGAGCTGTACGTGGCTCGACGGTGTCACGGAGCCGGTCGTCGGAGCGCGGTTCGTCGCGGTCAACAAGGTGCCCAACCGCCCGTCGTGGAAGAACAAGCCCGTGGTCAGCGTGGTCGAGCCGGGAAAGAAGTTCGCGTTCGCCCGTACCGAGAAATTCGCGGGGACGGTCGAGTGGACCTACACGTTCGAACCAGACGGCGACGGCACGATGGTCACCGAGTCATACGCGGTGACTCACAAGCTGAGCCCGGTGGGTTGGTTCATCATCGGATTCGTCTTCGGTCGCCACGATCGCCGCGCCGATCTGCGTGCGGGCATGGAGCAGACACTGGAGCGCATGCGCGCTGTGGCCGAGAAGCGGGCACCGCAGCCCAACGAGATTTCCTGAGGCCGCAGGAGGCCGTCCAACTACGGAATGTGCAGGCCCGAGATGCTGCGGGCAACGACCAAGCGCTGGATCTCGGACGTGCCTTCGAAGATCGTGTAGATCTTCGAGTCGCGGTGCCATTGCTCGACCGGGTGGTCGCGCACGTAGCCCGCGCCGCCGAGGATCTGGATCGCCTCTTCGGTCGCCTTGACCGCGACCTCTCCGGCGTACAGCTTCGACATCGAGCCTTCACCGGCGGTGAACTGCTTGCCGTTGTTGGCCATCCAGCAGGCACGCCACACGAGCAGCCGCGCCGCGTCGATCTGCATCTTCATGTCGGCGAGCTTGAACGCGATCGCCTGGTTCATGATGATCGGCCGACCGAACGCGACGCGCTCCTTCGCGTAGTCGAGCGCGTACTCGTATGCAGCGCGCGCGATGCCGATGGCCTGCGCACCGACGAGCGGACGGCTCGCCTCGAACGTGCTCATCGCGGCCTGCACCCGTGTGCTCTGGCCTTCGCGTGCGCGCGCCAACCGCCCGTCGAGCTTGTCCTTGCCGCCGAGCAGGCAGTGACCGGGGACGCGCACGTCGTCGAGCACGACTTCCGCCGTGTGGCTCGCGCGAATGCCCATTTTCTTGAACTTTTGGCCCATCGACAGGCCCGGCGTGCCCGGCGGGATCACGAACGACGCGTGCCCGCGGCTCTTCAACTCCGGGTCGACCGCGGCAACGACGACGTGCACGCACGGCACCTTCGTGATGCCACCATTCGTGATCCACGTCTTGGTGCCGTTCAGCACCCACTCGTCCTTCGCTTCGTCGTACACCGCTCGTGTGCGCAACGACGAGACGTCGCTGCCCGCGTCGGCCTCGCTCACCGCGAACGCGGCAACGTGTAGATCATCGGGCGTACCGAAGCACTGCGGAACCCATTCGGCGATCTGCTCGGGCGTGCCACTACCGACGATGCCCGACACGCCGAGCGTCGTGCCGAAGATCGACAGCGCGATGCCTGCGTCGCCCCACGTCATCTCCTCCGAGACGATCGGGAACGTCAGACCCGTCGGGTCGCCGAACGCGTTGGCGACGAACTCCCATGAGTAGAGACCGATCTGCGCGGCCTCTTCGATGATCGGCCACGGCGTTGCTTCGCGCGCGTCCCACTCGGGTGCGGCGGGGCGCACGACGTCGGCGGCGAAGTCATGGACCCACTTCTGGATCTGGAGTTGGTCTTCGTTGAGGTCGAGCGAAAAGTCGGTCATCGGAATTCCTGGATCATTCGGCCGGAGAGGTCGGAGGACTGAAAGTTACTGACCAGTAACCTACCATACCAATCGAGGTTCCGGCGCCAAACCTGGTGACCTGGTCGGCGACCGGAACTGCGGGGACTCGTCGAGCGGCGCACGCCCTGGACGCGCAGTCACACGTCCAAGGAGCCGTCGATCTCGATGGGCAAGCCCATTTTTCGTTCCGTTTGTCGCGCGGTCGCGGGCCTCGGTCTCGCCGGCGCCGCCGCCACCTTCGCCTTCGGCGCCGTCGCCGCCGGCCCCGCCGGGGCCGAATTCACGCCGGGCGGGGTCGAGTACCACCCGATCACCTTTCCGGTGGCCGCTCAGGTCAACTACCGCGACGACTTCGGCGAGTGCCGCGCCGGCTGCACGCGCCGTCACCAAGGCATCGACCTGTCCGACCCGAAGCTCACTCGCGAGGTCGCGGCGGCTGACGGCACGATCACGTACATCGGTACCGACCGCGCAGCTGCGTCCGGGAACATGCTGACGCTGCAGGGCGACGACGGCTGGTCGTACAAATACATGCATGTCAACGACGACACGCCGGGCACGAACGACGGCAGCAATCCCCCGGCGTGGATGTTCGCGCCGGGTCTGCACGTCGGGATGCGCGTCATGGCGGGACAGTTCCTCGCGTACATGGGTGACAGTGGCGACGCGACCGGTCCACATCTGCACTTCGAGATCCACCGTCCCGACGGCACCGCCATCGACGGATTTCCGTCGCTGCAATTCGCGCAGCAGCGAGCAGCGGTCGGTTGCGGCAAGCCGTCGAACCCGCGCTCGAAGCCGTCCGCCGACGCGGGCACGGGCTACTGGGTGCTCGGTTCCGACGGTGCGGTGTATGCGTTCGGCAAGGCGCGGTTCTACGGTCGCGCCGGCGCGCCGGGCAGCACTTCCTACGTCGGCCTTGCCGCGACACCTTCCGGGAAGGGCTACTGGATCGTCGATGCGCGCGGGACCGTGCGGGCGTTCGGTGATGCCAAAGTCGTCGGGCCGCGCGCCGGCACGCGGTTCCGCACTCGGATCGTCGGACTCACGCCGACGCCGACGGGCCGCGGCTACTGGCTGCTCGGCGCCGACGGCGGCGTGTTCAGCTTCGGCGACGCCGCGTTCCACGGATCGGCGAGCACGCACCGGCTGCGCGGCCCGATCGTTGCGATGGCATCCACGAGCACTGGCCGCGGTTACTGGCTGCTCGGCGCCGACGGCGGCGTGTTCAGCTTCGGCGACGCCGCGTTCCACGGATCCGCGAGCACGCAGCGCCTGCGCAGTCCGGTCATTGCGATGGCGTCCACGTCGACGAGCAAGGGCTACTGGTTGCTCGGCGCCGACGGCGGTGTATTCACGTTCGGCGACGCCGCGTTCCGCGGCTCGATCCCGGGCTTCGGCGTGTGCGGCGCCCCGACCTCGCGCTCGGTGACGCGCACTCGCACCGGACACGGCTACTGGCTGCTGATCGACGGTGGTCACGTGATCCCGTTCGGCGACGCGAAGTCGTACGGCGACCCGTCGCACTTCCGCGCCAACGCAGTGGCAGTGACAGCAGCACCCTGAACAGCGCCTGCGCCGACTGCCTCCACCACTGGTCGACTCCGGCTCCGCCTCCCCTCCGGTCGGCTTCGCCTGCGTCTCCTAGGCTCCGGCGCTCGTGACGAGCAACGGGTTCGGCGGCCGCGCCGCGATCGTCGGCATCGGTGAAACGGAGTACGTGCGCGGCGCCGACCGGCTGCCCGTGGAGTTGATGCTCCAGGCCGCCGACGACGCCATCGCCGACGCGGGCCTTGTGGTCGCGGACATCGACGGCATCATTCCGCCGCCCGGCTACACGTCCAGCGAGGAGCTCGCCGCCAATCTCGGTATCGAGACGCTGCGGCTCGCGACCACGGTCCACATGGGCGGTGCGAGTCCGGTCGCGTCGCTGCAACACGCGGCGCTGGCGGTCGTGAACGGCATCGCACGCAACGTTCTCGTCGTCGTGGGATGGAACGGCTATTCGGCGTTTCGTCCTCGGCCCGGCGTGCAACGCCCGCGGCGCGGGCTGGACGCGAGTGCGGTCGGCGACACCGTCCTCGACTTCTACCTGCCGTACGGCGCCCGTTCGGCGGCGCAGTTCTATGCGTGGATCGCGACGCGCCACAAGCAGCTCTACGGCACGCTCGACACCGACACCGGCGAGGTCGCGGTGACGTTTCGTGCACACGCGCGACACAACGACAAGGCGTTGATGCGCGGCAAGCCGATGACGATGGACGACTACCTCGCGTCCCGCTGGGTCTCCGAGCCGTTCCGGCTGTACGACTGCTGCGTGGAGACGGACTGCGCGGCGGCGGTTGTCGTGTCCTCGCTCGAACGGGCGCGTGATCTTCTGACGGCACCTGCCGTCATCGTCGCCGGCGCCGAGGGCCATCCGTATCCGGCCGACGACATCGCGAACCGTCCGGACATCTTCCACATCGGACTGACCGACGCGGCACCGCGCGCCTTCGCGATGGCTGGCGCGACGCCCCGCGACATGGATTTCCTCGAGATCTACGACTGCTTCACGTACGTCGTGTTGCTGCAGCTCGAAGCGCTCGGGTTGTGCGGGCGGGGCGAAGCGGGGCCGTTCGTGCGGGACGGCCGTCTGCGGCTCGACGGCGCGTTCCCGACGAACACGCACGGCGGCCTGCTGTCGCAGGGTCACATGTGGGGCATGAACCACGTCGTCGAGGCGGTGCGCCAGCTGCGGGGTGAAGCGGGAGCCGCCCAGGTGACCGACGCCGAGATCGGCTGCGTGACCGGGTGGGGCGACTTCGGCGACGGCAGCATCGTCGTGCTGGCGCAGGACCGCTGAGCCGTCATGGTCGATCGCATCCTGCCGTCACCGATCGGGCTCAACGCCGAGTTCTACGAGTTCTGCGCGGGCGGCGAGCTGCGTCTGCAGCGCTGCGCCAAGTGCGGAACGTGGCGGCATCCGCCGCGGCACCGGTGCGCGGTGTGCGGCGCACTCGAAGCGACGTGGGAACCGGCGATCGGCCGGGGCCGCGTGTTCTCGTGGACCGTGACGCACGAGGCCATCGACCCCGCGTTCTCGCCTCCCTACGCGGTCGTCGTCGTCGAGACCGACGAGGGGCCGCGGCTCGTCGGAGGCGTCCGCGGCGTCGAACCGAGCGAGCTGCGCATCGACATGCCCGTCACGGTGGAGCTGGAGCGCGTCTCCGAGACCATCGGCCTGCTCTGGTTCCGGCCGGCCTGATCCTGTTTGGACGTGGAGTGCACAGAAGTGTGCACCACACGTCCAAACACAATCGTTAGCCGTAGGTGTCGACGGGTGGGCAGCTGCATATGACATTGCGGTCGCCGTACGCGCTGTCGATGCGACCGACGGGCGGCCAGTACTTCGTGCGGCGCAAGGAGTCGACCGGAAATGCGGCCCGGTCGCGTGAATAGGAGCGCGACCACTCGTCGGTCGCGACGTCGGTCGCGGTGTGCGGGGCGCGCACGAGCGGGTTGTCGTCGGCCGGCCACTCGCCCGCCCCGACGCGCCGGATCTCGTCACGGATCTCGATCATCGCGTCGACGAAACGATCGAGCTCGGCCAGGTCCTCCGACTCGGTCGGCTCGACCATCAAGGTGCCGGCAACCGGGAACGACATCGTCGGCGCGTGGAAGCCATAGTCGATCAGCCGCTTGGCGACGTCGTCGACGGTGACGCCGGTCTCGCGCGTGATCGGCCGGAGGTCGAGGATGCATTCGTGGGCGACGAGCCCATGCGCGCCCGAGTACAGGACCGGGTAGTGCTCGCCCAGACGGCGCGCGAGGTAGTTGGCGTTGAGGATCGCGACCTGCGTCGCTCGCGTCAGACCCTCCCCGCCCATCATCGCGATGTACATCCACGGAATCGGCAAGATGCCGGCCGACCCCCACGGCGCGGCGCTGATCGGACCGATCCCGGTCGACGGACCGGCTTCGGGGCGCAGCGGGTGATTCGGCAGGAAAGGCGCCAGGTGGGCGCCCACGCCGATCGGTCCCACGCCGGGGCCGCCGCCGCCGTGCGGGATGCAGAACGTCTTGTGCAGGTTGAGATGCGACACGTCGGCGCCGAACGCGCCCGGCCGCGCCACACCGACGAGCGCGTTGAGATTGGCGCCATCGAGGTACACCTGACCGCCGTGCTCGTGCACGACGGCGCAGATCTCGCGGATCTGCTCCTCGAACACGCCGTGCGTGGACGGATACGTGACCATCAACGCAGCCAGGCGCTCCGAGTGCTCGACGGCCTTGGCCTTGAGGTCGTCGAGGTCGACGTTCCCGTGGTCGTCGCACGCCACGACGGCGACGCGCATGCCCGCCATCGCAGCCGACGCGGCGTTCGTGCCGTGCGCGGACGCCGGGATCAAGCACACCTCACGGTCCGTCTCGCCGCGCGACGCGTGGTACTTGCGAATCGCGAGCAGTCCCGCGTACTCGCCTTGTGATCCCGCATTCGGCTGCAGCGAGACGGCGTCGTAACCGGTCATCACCGCGAGCCAGCGCTCGAGATCTGCGAACAGCTCGACGTAACCGCGTGCTTGCTCGATCGGCGCGAACGGATGGATGCGCGCGAACTCCGGCCAGCTGATCGGCTCCATCTCGGCCGTCGCGTTGAGCTTCATCGTGCACGATCCGAGCGGGATCATCGTGCGGTCGAGGGCGAGGTCGCGGTCGGCAAGCCGGCGCAGGTACCGAAGCATCTGGTGCTCGGAATGGTGCGACGTGAACGCGGCATGGGTCAGGAAGGGCGCCGTGCGCAGAAGTTCCGGCGGTATGCCGTCACCGATCTCGCTCTCGAGCGCGTCGAAGTCGGCGGAGATGTCGAACGCCTCCCACACCGCTTCGACGACGGACGGTGTCGTCGTCTCGTCGAGCGCGATCACGAGCGTGTCGGCGTCGACCTCGCGCAGGTTGATACGACGCGACCGCGCTGCCGACGCGACCGCACCGGCACGACCCGGCACTCGAACCGCGATCGTGTCGAAGAACACGCCGTCGCCGACCGCGACCCCGGCGCGTTCCAACCCCGCGGCGAGAATCCGCGCCAGACGGTGCACGCCCCGCGCGATCGTGCGCAGACCGCCGGCACCGTGGTAGGCGGCATAGAACCCGGCGATCACAGCGAGCAGGACCTGCGCGGTGCAGATGTTGCTGGTCGCCTTCTCACGCCGGATGTGCTGTTCGCGCGTCTGCAGCGTCAACCGGAATGCCGTCCGTCCTTCACTGTCGACCGAGACTCCGACGAGCCGGCCCGGAAGCGTTCGCTTGTACCGATCGCGGGTTGCGAAGAAGGCAGCGTGCGGTCCGCCGAAGCCGAGCGGCACGCCGAAGCGTTGCGAATTGCCGACCACGACGTCGGCGCCCATCTCGCCCGGCGGCACGAGCAGCGTCAACGCGAGGAGGTCGGTCGCGACCGCGACCAACGCACCATGATCGTGCGCGGCGGCGATGACACTGCGCAGGTCGCGCACCTCGCCGCCCGTTGCTGGAGACTGCAACAGGACACCGAAGCAGCCCGAGGTGGCGTCGGCGGCGTACGCGTCGCCGACGCGTACCTCGATCCCCAACGGCTCGGCGCGCGTGCGCACCACGGCGATCGTCTGCGGATGACAGCCGGCATCGACGAGGAACACGTCACCTCGCCCGGCGTTGACGCGCTGCAGCATCGCCATCGCCTCGGCCGCCGCCGTGCCTTCGTCGAGGAGCGACGCGTTGGCGAGCTCCATGCCGGTCAGGTTCGACACCACGGTCTGGAAGTTGATGAGCGCCTCGAGTCGACCCTGCGAGATCTCGGGCTGATACGGCGTATACGCGGTGTACCAGGCGGGATCTTCCAGCACGTTGCGACGGATCACGGGCGGCGTGATCGTGTCGTGATAGCCGAGCCCGATCAGCGACGTGAACACCTCGTTCCGCTCGGCGAGCGTGCGGAGGCGGGCGAGCGCGTCGGCTTCCGGCAGCGGTGGTGCAAGCGGGAGCGCGTCGCGGTCCCGGATCGCGGCGGGCACCGCCGCGCTGATCAGCGCGTCGAGGGAGTCGTACCCGAGCGTCTGCAACATCGCCGCCTGCTCGTCGGCGTCGGGGCCGATGTGCCGGTGGACGAAGGCATCCCGCGGCTCGAGTGATGCGAGGTGCTCGCTCATCGTTGTGGTCGGTCCTCTCGGTCGTTCGCGATCGGGTCACGGCCGCCACCATCGCGGCCGTTCCCCCTCTGTCGCGGAACCTGAGAGATTCACCCGACCGCCGCGGGGCGCAGACGGCGAGCTTTCCCCGTCGGTGAGGCCGTTGACGCCGAAGCGCACCGACCTGCTCTCCAGAGTTGCCTCGCTCCGACGGTTCGGGTGCCTGAGAGTTTCCGGGGAGGTTGCTCCTTCGGCGTCCGGCATGTCCCGAAGGACACCCGGAGCTCTCCCGCCGGAGGTCGACGGCTTGTCCCGGCGACCATAGCCGCGCATCGTCTGCGTGCGTGCGCTCGCGCGAAGCTGAGCGGCCGTGGACACCGACACCGAGAACACTGAGCCGGCCGAGGCCGCCGAATCGGCTGAGCCGGCCGAGGCTGAGTCCAGCGACGCCGAACAGCTCGACGAGGCCGGCACCTCCGAGGAGCAGGACGAGCGCGACGTCGAGCGGCTCGGCGCGGCGTTGGCCGCGCTGGACGACGACGCAGTGCGGCACGGGCTCGCCGCCATGAGCGCGCAATCACGGCAGGAGCTCGCGACGCAACTCAACCTGCCGGCGGCCGCGTCCCACCTCGGCGACGCGTTGCCGTCGCTCGTCCGCCGCAAGCTCGCGGGCGCGACGCCTCAGCGGCAGCACGCAGTCGCGTCCGCGCTGACCGAGCGCACGAACAGCGAGACGATCGCGGCGCTCGGCGACCGCTCCGCCGACCCGTCCCGCGAGGACCTGCTCGAAGTGTTGCCGGCGATCCTGGACGAGCACGGGAATCAGCTGGTCACGCTGATGCTCGCCACCTACGCAGCGAGCGACGCGTCGTGTCGCACGGCCATGCGAGAACTGCTCGATACCGACGAGCGCTTCGCGATCGGCGAGCCGGCACCCGTACCCGACGCGCCGCCCGCGCTCGGTGTCCTCGCGCGAACACGCGACGACAGCGATCCCGAACGCGCCGCCATTCGCGAACAGCGCAAGGCGGCGAAGGCGGCCCGCAAGGCCGCGAACGCCCGCGACCGTGAAGCGCGAGCGAACGCGGAACAGAAACGCCGAGCAGCGGCCCACCGCTCCAAGCGCCACAGCTAGCCACAACACAGCTAGCCAGAACTCCCGCCAACAGGTTGTGGTCGGTGGACCGTGGGGGCAGAATGGAACGCGTTCTATTTTGCGGCGACTCGGAGGCCTCCATGCTCGACAGCGTCATCCGGAACGGCACCGTGGTCGACGGCACGGGCGCCCCGCGACGTACCGCGGATGTCGGCATCCGGGACGGCCGCATCGTCGCCGTCGGCAAGGTCAGTGAAGACGCGGCCGAGGACATCGACGCCGACGGCCTGGTCGTTGCCCCCGGCTTCGTCGACCCGCATACGCACTACGACGCCCAGCTCTTCTGGGATCCCGAGGCGAGCCCTTCGAACTTGCACGGCGTGACCAGCGTCATGGCCGGGAACTGCGGCTTCACGCTCGCGCCCGTCGCCCCCGAGGACGCCGACTATCTCCGGCGCATGATGGCGAAGGTCGAGGGGATGCCCCTCCCGGCGCTCGAAACCGGCGTGCCGTGGAGTTGGCGCAGCTTCGGCGACTACCTGCACGCGCTCGACGGCAACGTCGGCCTCAACGTCGGTTTCCTCGTCGGCCACTGCGCGTTGCGCCGCAACGTCATGGGGCCCGACAGCATCGGCAACGAGGCAACCAGCGATCAGCTCGACGCGATGCTCCGGCTCCTGCACGAGTCCATCGAGCAGGGCGGCATGGGCTTCTCGACGACGCTGTCGTTCACACACTCCGACGGTGACGGCCAGCCGGTTGCATCGCGCTGGGCGTCGAACGAAGAGGTCCTCGCGCTGTGCCGGGCCGTGGGGGCCCACGAAGGCACGACGCTGGAATACGTCACCGACGGGTGCCTGCGCGGCTTCACCGATGCCGAAGTCGAGTTGATGGCCGAGATGACGGTCGCCGGCCGGCGCGCCCTCAACTGGAACGTGTTGACGATCGACTCGCGCGAGCCGCAGCGCTACCACGACCAGGTCGGGGCGTGCGAGCACGCACGCGAGCGCGGCGGCACCGCGATCGCGCTGACGATGCCCGTCCTCGTCGAGATGAACATGTCGTTCCTCAACTACTGCGCGCTCTTCATGTTGCCGGGCTGGAGCGATGTCATGAACCTGCCCGTTCCCGAGCGCATCGCGAAGCTGCGCGACCCGGCGGTCCGCACCTGGATGAACGAGCGCGCCCGCTCGCCCGAGGCGGGCGTGATCGCGCGCCTGTCCTCGTGGGGCCGCTACATGATCGGCGACACCTACTCGCCGGCGAACGAAGGGTTGAAGGGCAAGGTCGTCGCGGAGCTCGCCGAGGCCGCGAATCGGGGCACCTTCGACACCCTCCTCGACATCGTGATCAATGACGATCTGCGCACCGTGCTGTGGCCCCTGCCGTCCGACAGCGACCTGAAGTCGTGGCAGATGCGCGCGGAGGCGTGGAATCACCCGCTCGTGCTCATCGGCGGTTCCGACGCGGGCGCCCACCTCGACCGGATGTGCGGCGCGCCCTACCCGACGTCTTTCCTGGCCGACACGTTGCGCGGCCGGCAGTTGATCTCGCTCGAGCGCTGCGTGCAGCTGATGACGCAGGCACCCGCGCAGCTGTTCGGGCTGCGCGATCGGGGTGAAGTGCAGGAAGGCTTCCACGCCGATCTCGTGCTCTTCGATCCCGACAGCGTCGACAGTGGCGACGTGCGACTGCTCGACGATCTGCCCGGTGGAACAAAGCGTTTGTACGCCGACGCCGAGGGTGTGCAGCGCGTCCTCGTCAACGGAACGACCGTTGTCGCGGACGGCAAACCGACCGGTGCCCGCCCCGGAACCGTGCTGCGATCCGGCCGGGACACCTACACGGTGCCGATTCCCGCCGACATGTAGTCCGCGCCGGCGTCGCGGTCAGGCGAACTGCGGCAGCACGTACTTCCCCATGAGGTCGATCGTCTGCATGACTTTGTCGTGCGGGATCTTGTACGGATTCACGAGACACAGCAGGAGATCGACGCCGGCGGCTTCGTAGCGCTTGCACGCGTCGACGCACTGATCCGGAGTACCGAGCACGCACGCGCCCGAGTCGACGAGGTACTCGAGGCTCAAGAGATCGAGCGAGCCGTCATCGGCATGGGCCTTCATCTCGCCCGCATAGTCGTAGTTGCCGAGCGCCTGCTGCCGCTCCGCCATCCACTCCGCGACCTGCGCGATCTGGCGCGCGCCGATCTTCGGATACCACTCGAACGACTCGCGCGCGAGCGCCGTCGCTTCGTCCTCGGTCGGCGCGCACAACGCCATCGTGAACGTCGCCGCCTGGTTGTTGACGAACTTGCCGATCGGCTCCGCGCACTGCGCGACCGCGGCACGGTAGATGTCGATCTTCTTCTTGACGTCGTCGGGGGACACGCCGACCGCGAACGAGCAGAGCCCGAGGCCGAGCGCGCCGACCTGTTGATGACCGTCGTCGCTCGTGGTCGCGCCCCAGATCGGAGGGTGCGGCTGTTGCAGCGGCTTGGGTTGTACGCGCCGGTCCGGCAGCGACCAGTACTTCCCCTCGAACGAATAACGGTCGTTGGTCCAGCAGCCGACGACGTGCTCGATGGCTTCGTGCCACATGTCGCGTGTCTCGTGAGGATCGATGCCGAAGCCTTCGAGCTCGATGCGCGTCGCCGACCGGCCAGTGCCGAAGTCGACTCGCCCGTCAGAAAGCAGGTCGAGCACTGCGACCGACTCGGCCGTCCGCACTGGATGGTTGTAGGGCCGAGGCATGAGTCTGACGCCGTAGCCCAACCGCATGCGCTCGGTGCGGCTCGCGATGGCGCCGTAGAGCACCTCGGGGTTGGAGCAGTGCGAGTACTCCTCGAGGAAGTGGTGCTCCACCGTCCAGAAGGCGTGGAATCCCGCCCGCTCCGCCGCGATCGCTTGCTCGAGGGTGTGCTTGTACGCCTGGTGCTCGCTGTCCGCGCTCCAGGGACGGGCCACAGGGATCTCGTAGAACAGGGCGAACCGCATGCTGGGGCCTCCTCGAGAAGTGGAACACGTTCTCGCATCGGGCACGGCCCGGGCAACCCGGGCGCCGATCTCAGCGCGCGGCGCGACGGTCCTGGAGGAAGGGGAACTCGGCACGCACTTCTTGCACCCGCTTCGGGTCGACCTCAGCGATGATCGTCGTCTCGACCCCCGACGCGTACGCGAGGACGTCGCCGAGCGGGTCGATGATCGCGGAGTCGCCCACGTACGCGAGCTTGCCGCCTTGGCCGACGCGATTGACGCCGACGACATAGGCCTGGTTCTCGATGGCTCGGGCGCGCAGCAGCGTGCTCCAGTGCTCGCGGCGCGCGGCCGGCCAGTTGGCGGGGATCACGTAACAATCGGTGTCGAGCGCGAGCGCCCAGAACTCGTCCGCGAAGCGCAGGTCGTAACAGACGAAGAAGCTGCAACGAACGCCCTCGACGTCGACGGTGAGGGACCTGTCGCCGGCTGCATAGTGCTCGTCCTCCCGCCCATAGGTGAACGGGTGGATCTTGGCGTACCGGTCGACGTCACCAGCCGGCGACGCGAGCACGAGTTGGTTGAACGCACGGCTGTCCCCGTTGCGCTGCTCGGGAATCGACGCGCACAGCCAGATCTCGTTCCGTGTCGCCTGATCGGCGAGAAAACGGGCGCTCGGGCCGTCGGCGTGCTCCGCGACACGTTCGGTCTTCATCGAGAATCCGGTCGAGTACATCTCCGTGAGGACGACGAGCCGAGCGCCCGCGTCGGCTGCTCCGCGAATCTTCGGCGCAAGCCGCTCGAAGTTCGCGGCCGGGTCTTCCCAGGCGATGTCGTGCTGGATCCCGCCGACCTTCATCGGCGGCGCAGACCCTTGAGGCGCGTCACGGCCTCGTCGAGAACTTCGGGCCGCTTGCAGCACGCCCACCGCACCAGCGATCTGCCGGCATCAACGTCGTCATAGAAGACGACGTTCGGCACGGCCACGACGGCGCACCGCTCGGGGAGCGAACGACAGAACGCAAGACCGTCGGCTTCTCCCAACGGGGTGATGTCGGTCGTGACGAAGTACGTCCCCTGCGGTCGGAACACCTCGAGGCCGGCGTCCTCCAACCCGTCGCACAGGCGATCCCGCTTGTCGCGCAAGTCGTCGGCGATACCGCGGAAGTAGTCGTCGGAAAGGTCGAGACCGGTCGCGATGGCGTATTGGAAGGGACCGCCGTTCACGTACGTGAGGAACTGTTTGGCAGTCTTCACGGCGACGGTGAGCTCGGGCCGCGCGCACACCCAGCCGATCTTCCAACCGGTGAACGAGAACGTCTTGCCGCCGGACGAGATCGTGACGGTCCGGTCCCTCATGCCCGGCAGCGACGCCATCGGAACATGCTCGCCGTCGAACACCAGGTGTTCGTACACCTCGTCGGTCACGACGACGAGGTCGTGCTCGATCGCGAGCTCCGCGATCAAGGTGAGCTCGTCACGAGAGAAGACCTTGCCGGTCGGGTTGTGCGGCGAGTTGAGGAGGATGAGTTTGGTGCGCGACGTGATCGCGCTGCGTAGGTCGCTCGGATCGAAGGCGTAGTCAGGCGGATGCAACGTGACGAGCCGTCGCTGCGCGCCCGCCATCGCGATACACGCGGCGTACGAGTCGTAATACGGCTCGAACGTCACGACCTCGTCGTCCGGTTCGCACAGCGCGAGGAGCGCGGCGGCGATCGCTTCGGTCGCTCCCGCCGTTACCAGCACTTCCTCGTCGGCGTCGAAGTGCAGGTCGTAGAAGCGCGCTTGGTGCCGAGCGATGGCGTTGCGCAGCTCCGGAACGCCGATGCCCGGCGGATATTGATTGTGGCCGGCACGGATGGCGTCGATCGCGGCCTGCTTCACCGCGTCGGGGCCGTCCGTGTCCGGGAAGCCTTGACCGAGATTGATGGACCCGGTTGCGACCGCGAGGGCCGACATCTCGGCGAAGATCGTCGTCCCGAACGGTTGCAATCGGCGCGCGAGATGGCCGCTCGTCACACCCCAGATGTTACGGACGTCGGGCTCGACGCAGGCCGAACGGGTTGTGTGAACGCGCCGGCAACCGGCACGCGCACCGGCCGAGACCAGATCCACACCAGCACGGCGGCCACGACGTTGAGCGCGAGCGACGTCCAGCTCGCCGCCTTGTCGGCGCCGCCCATGTCCATGCCGGGATGGCGCAGGTGGTACACGAAGTGCGGGACCGACCACACGAACCAGGTCGCGGCCGTGAGGCGGGCGACGGCGCGTGTCCCGAGCCAGAGCGTGCCCAACGTGAGAACGAGCAACCCGAGATTCAGCGCGCCGACGTCTCGGATGAGGTGTTCGCTGTACGGCCCGTTCATCGCCACCCAACCACGGCCGAACGGGAAGTCGTCGTAGAAGGATCGCGGGAAGAACGCGGCTTGGATCCCGATCGCAGCCGCGGAGAGCGCCAGCAACCACAGCAACACGCGCACTCGCCCAGGAAGCGCGGGCTCGACGCGAAGCTCGCCCGCGACCTTGGCCCAGCCCTCACGCGCGTTCGGCGACGACGGTTCCCAGTCCGTCGCGGCTCGGAAGCGCGCATTCGACACGCGCTGTGAGCCACCCAGCTGCGTGACCGCCTTCGGTACGACCAACGGGGGCGCGCGGTGAAGACGCCGGCGTCCGACAGCCGCGGCCAACGCCGCGTCCTGCTCGCGCCGTCGCAACGGGACGTCGTCGACGATGTCATACGTGCCGGCCGGCGCGCTCAGCGCCACGACCACCGCGGCGGCCGCATCGTCGGCATCGATCAGCGGTGCGAAGCCATCCGGTCCGCCGACATCGAGCGCGAACCCGCGCCGGGCGCTGCGCACGATCGCTTCGCTGTGATCGCTGTCGGCGGCGTAGAAGCGTCCGTAACGGAGCACGACGCCGCGGCCACCCTGCGCCGTGAATCGAGCCACATTCGCCTCGGCGATGCGCACCGCCTCCGCGAAGGGCGAGTCGACCTGCTGCGCCGACGCCGCGTCGATGAGCTCATCGCCGTGATCACCGTAGAGGAACGCGAGCGACTCCTGCACGAACACCGTTGCGCCTTCTGCGATCGCGGCGTCGACCAAATTGCCGCAGCCCTCTCGCCGGATTCGTTCGTTCTCGGACCAAGCGCTGACGCGCGTCATTTGGCTGAGCGGCGGGATCTTCGTGGCGAGGTTCACCACCGCGTCATGTCCCGCGACCGCTTCCCGCAACCCGGCGGGGTCGAACAGGCTCACGGTCACCGGCCGGGCGCCGAGCCGCTCGAGCAGCGCCGCCTTCTCGGGGGTCCGGGCGTTGCCCGAGACGATGTGACCGGCGGCCACGAGACCCCTCACCGCCCGCCACCCAACGACCCCTGTCGCGCCCGCTACGAAGACCTTCACGGGGACACTCGCATGGGCGGACCTCCCGGTCTGCGGCTAATCCGGATACTAACTATCCGAGATATCGCCTGTCCAGCTCCTGTGCCGAACGCCACAATGGGTCGATGGAGCTCGCCGCCACACCCGAGCCGCCGTACTACGCGGTCGTATTCACGTCGGTCCGCGATGCGCAAGCGGGCGATGGATACGACGACACCGCCGCGCGCATGGAGTCGCTGGCGCGCCAGCAGCCCGGATTTCTCGGCATCGAATCCGCGCGCGGCGGGCTCGCGATCACCGTCTGCTACTGGCGTGACGAAGCGTCGATCGAAGCATGGAAGCGCGACGCCGATCATGCCTTCGCGCAGTACGAAGGGCGCACCCGTTGGTACCAGCGCTACGCGATACGAGTGGCCCGAGTGGAACGGGCCACGACCTTCGAACGCTCGTGACGAAGCACGCCCTTGCGCTGCCGGCGCGCATCGACGTCGATGAACGCACCTTCCTTCGATCGTTTCGCGTCACCGACGCAGCCGCCCTCGCGGAGGCGGTTGCGGACAGTCTCGACCACCTTCGCCCGTGGATGCCGTGGGCCAACGAGACGTCGACGTCGGTCGCGTTCCAGCGAGAGCGGCTGCGAGCACTTCCCGCGAAGCGAACACACGGTCAGGAATGGCAGTACGGGCTCTTCGACCGCGACGGCGGTCGCGACGGCACGCGCGTGCTCGGGTCGTTCGGATTCGTACCGAGAATGGGGCCCGGCTCACTCGAGATCGGCTACTGGGTGCGCGTCGACGCGGCCGGTCAGGGACACGCCACTCGCGCCGCACGTGCGCTCACCGAGGTGGCGCTCGCGGCAGACGGCATCGAACGGGTCTACATCTGTTGCGACGAGGCCAACACGCGCAGCGCCGCGATTCCCCGCCGGTTGGGCTACAGCCTCGTCGAAGTGATCGAGCGGGCGCCCGAGGCGCCGGGCGAGTCGGGCCGGCTGATGGTCTGGGCGATCAGCGCCTGAACGGGACCGCCTGTTCGATCCGCGCCATCAGATCAGCGTCGAGCCGCGCCGCAACGTCGAGGGCAGCCATGTTCTCGCGCACCTGCGACGCCCGGCTCGCGCCGGTGATGACCGTCGAGACGTGCGGATTCTTCGTGCACCAGGCGAGGGATAGCTGCGCCAGCGAGCATCCCAGCTCGTCGGCGATCGCCTTGAGATCGCGCACTCTCGCGTTCGTCTTCTCGTTCGTGAGTGCGTCGCGCAGCCATTCGTATCCCGGCAGGTTGGCGCGGCTGTCCTCGGGCACGCCGTCGATGTACTTGCCGGTGAGGACGCCGGATGCGAGCGGGCTCCACGTCGTCAGCCCGAGACCGATGTCCTCGTACAGCCGCGCGTACTCGAACTCGACACGCGCGCGGTGCAGCAGGTTGTACTCGGGCTGCTCCATGACCGGCTTGCGCAGGCCATGCCGTTCGGCGACCTCCCACGCGGCACGGATCTCGTCCGCCGTCCACTCGGAGGTGCCCCAGTAGAGCGCGCGACCACTCGAGATGATGTCCGACATCGCCCACACCGTCTCCTCGATTGGCGTGTTCGGATCGGCACGATGACAGAACAAGAGGTCGACGAACTCGAGGCCGAGACGCTCGAGGGAGCCGTCGATCGCCTGCAGCAAGTACTTGCGGTTCAAGGTGTTCTTCATGTTGAGCTCGTCGTAGAGGCCCCAGAACACCTTGGTGGAAATGACGAAGCTGTGACGCGGCCATCCCAGCTTGGCGATGGCGCCGCCCATGATCCGTTCGGACTCGCCGCCCGCGTACGACTCTGCGTTGTCGAAGAAGTTGACGCCGGCCTCGTGCGCGGCTTCCAGACATTCCAAGGCGGTGTCGAGGCCGAGCTGGGTGCCGAAGGACACCCACGAACCGAACGAAAGCACACTGAGTTGCAAGCCGGAGCGTCCAAGACGTCGATATTCCATGTGGGGGAATGTACGCGCTCGAGCACTGGGGCCAAACTTGGACCCGCGAGAATGTTGACGTGCTCCTTGCCGAACTCGTCGCCACCTCTGACGAAGTCGCGGCCACGTCGTCTCGCAACGCCAAGATCCAAGCGCTTGCCGTGTTGATCGCCGAACTGGAGCCGCACGAAATCCGGCAGGCGGTCGGCTTCCTCATCGGCGAACCGCTGCAAGGGAAGGTCGGGATCGGCTGGGCCACGCTGTCGTCCGTCAAGCCGACACCGGCCGAGACGCCGTCGCTGTCGATCGGCGACCTCGACGCTGCGATCGACGCGGTTCGAGCAACGACCGGCTCTGGTTCGAACGCGGCGCGCCGCGCGATCGTGTTGTCGCTGTTTGCGCGCGCGACCACGCGCGAGGCCGACTTCATCTTCCGCCTCCTCACCGGCGAGCTGCGCCAGGGCGCGCTCGCCGGGGTGATGACGGATGCGATCGCACGCGCGACCGGCGTGACACTCGCCGCCGTGCGACGCGCCGCGATGCTCAGCGGTGACCTCTGCGAGACCGCGTGGCTCGCTCGCACGGGTGGCGCAGCCGCCCTCGCGGACGTGCACCTGCACGTGCTCCGCCCGGTGTTGCCCATGCTGGCGGCGACCTCACCCAGTGTCGCCGACGCGATCGCGGCGACCGGCCCGGCGTCGGTCGAGTGGAAGCTCGACGGCGCTCGCATCCAGGTACACCGTGACGGCGACGAGGTGCGCGTCTTCACGCGCAACTTGAACGATGTCACCGAACGCGTGCCAGAAGTGGTCGCGGCGGTACGACGCTTCGCCGCGGACACGCTCGTCCTCGACGGTGAGGCGATCGGGCTCACCGAAGAAGAACGCCCGCACGCGTTCCAGGACACGATGAGCCGGTTCGGTCGGGACGACAGCACGACGCACGACATACCGCTGACCGCGATGTTCTTCGACGTACTCCATCTCGACGGCGAAGACCTGCTCGACCGCCCGCTGGAGGAGCGGGGCGCGATCCTCGACTCGGTCGTCGGCCGTTGGCGAGTGCCGGCGGTCCGCACCGACGACGCCGATGTCGCGACGGCATTTCTCGACGACGCGATCGCGACGGGTCACGAGGGCGTCATGGTGAAGGCGCTCGGGTCTCCGTACGAGGCCGGGCGGCGCGGCGCGGCGTGGCGCAAGGTCAAGCCGGTACACACGCTCGACCTCGTCGTGCTCGCGGTCGAGTGGGGGCACGGCCGGCGGCGGGGTTGGCTCTCGAACCTGCACCTCGGTGCGCGTGATCCCGATGGCGCGTTCGGGCCTGAGGGTGAGTTCGTGATGGTCGGCAAGACGTTCAAGGGACTGACCGACGAACTGCTGGAGTGGCAGACGAAAGCGTTGCGCGAACTGGCGGTTCGCGAAGAGGGCCACGTCGTCTATATACGGCCGGAGCTCGTCGTGGAGATCGCGCTCGACGGTGTGCAGGTGTCGCCGCGCTACGCGGGCGGCGTCGCGCTGCGATTCGCGCGTGTGCGCGGCTACCGGCCCGACAAATCGGCGAGTGACGCCGACACGATCACCGCCGTGCGTTCGTATCTCACGGGCGGACGCGCGCCGTGACGATCGGTTGGTAGAAGCCCGTTGCCCGTGGCTCACGCCACGCGACGTCGACGAATCCGGCACGCTTCAGGGCGGCGGTGAACTCGGCGCGCGTCAGCGCCCGGTACCAGGTCGTATGGACGTCCGCGTGCCAGGCGCCGTCACGCTCGCGTATGACGAAGAGATGGATGCGGAGCCGGTCACCATCGCTCGTCCAGTCCCAGGCCTGGCCCACGATGTCCCGACCGTCAGCCCGCGTGCGCAGCACGCTCGGAATGCCGGTCGGTCGCTCGGCCCGCAACGGGTCGTAATCACGGACGCTGGCAAGGAAGACGCCGCCCGGCGCCAGGACGCGGCCGATGGCGTCGAGCGCGCGGTCGAGGTCGCGGTCGTCGAGCAGGTGCGGCAGCGAGTTGTCGCAGCAGATGACCGCGCCGAACGGCCCGGGCGTGACGGTGTCGACCTCGCGCATGTCGGCAACCATCAGGTCGATCGAGACGTCCCGAGCGTTCGCCTCGGCGCGAGCGCGCTGTACTGCGCCCGCGCTCAGATCGGTCCCCGTGACTCGGTAACCGCTCGCGGCGAGCGACACCGCCTGCGTCCCGATCCCGCACGCACAGTCGAGGACCCGCGCGGGAACCGAGACGCCGCACCGCTCGAGCTCGGATCGCACGACAACCCCGTGCCGCTGTGCCGCCGTCCACCAATCGTCGAACAACGCGTCGTAGTTGGGCGCGAGCGCGTCGTAGAACGCGCGGGGTGACTCGTCGCCGTCAGCCACCGGTCTGGAGCTGCGACATGTACTGATTGAGATCGAAGTAGTCGCGCCACGCGGCGATCTTGCCGTCGTCCCGCACTTCGAACGTGCCCATGACCGGCAACTCGATCGTCACGTTCGGCAGCACGAACACGTCGACGCGCTCGGTGAGGACGGTGCCGTTGTCCGCGGCGATCTTCAAGACGCGGAACTCGATGCGCTGCACGCCGCCGGTGAACATCTCGATCGTCGTACGGATCGCGTCGCGGCCTGTCACCGGCGCGACAGGGATGTTGTGGTAGACGGCGTCGTCGGTGAAGTAGTCGAGCAGGGCGTCGAGGTCGGGGCCGTTCGCCCACTCGTCGCAGAAACGCCGCACCACATCAATCGCATCGCCCATGTGCGGACGATATCCCGCGCCGGGCATCAGGGATCTCGACTATCACTGACAGCGTGACGACCTCTGCTTTCGCCCGACAGACGACCGTGACCGCTGATGGCGGGCGCAACGGCCGCTACGTGACGACGCTGTCCGACATCTGGAACTGTCCGCTCGTGCCTCATGGCGGGCTCGTGACGGCGACGGCGCTGCGCGCGGTCGAGTCCGAGCTCGCGGTCTCGGAGCAACCGCTCCGCAGCGTGAGCACGGTGTTCGCGGGACAAGTCCGGCCGGGACCGGTCGAGATCGACGTCGCGGTGCTGCGGCGCGGTCGGTCCATGTCGCAGGCCACCGCGACGATCCGCAACGTCGGTGAGAGCGTCGGCCATTCGCTCATCGCGGTGTTCGGAGCGTCGCGGCCCGGATTCGAGTTCACGGACATTTCGATGCCGGGGGTTCCTGCGCCGCGGGAGTGTCCGTCGTGGCGCGACCCGCTGCCGCCAGAGGTCGAAGACGACCGCCTCCCATTCAACTTCTGGGAGCACGTCGAGGGCCGTGCCGCCCTCGGCCATGCGCCGTGGGAGGACTACGTGCCGGAGTCGTCGGATCGCGCGAGCTGGTATCGCTTCGACGAACCGCCGATGCTCGATGACGGACGGCTCGATCCGCTCGCGCTCGTCACACTGTGCGACACGATGCCCGGCGCGGTCGGCGAACGGATGGGGCCCGGCTCGCGAGCATGGCTGCCGCCGAGCGCCGACCTCACAGTCCACGTGCTCGGCGACGCCCGATCGGAATGGGTGCTCGGGCACAACCGCGCCCGCTTCGCCGGCGACGGCTATGCGTCGGTCGAGATCTTGCTGTGGGACGAGTCGGGCACGCTCGTCGCATACGGCACGCAGATGATGTTCTTCAGCTTTCCCGACGGTCCCCCGCCGCACGAAGAACGGCGCCCGCGCGTGTAGTCGCACTTGGGCGGGTGCGCCGCCCCGTCGGTCCGCGTTACCTACCGGGCGAGGCAGGGCGTAAGCCTGCAATATGAACCTCGCTCGGCTGCCCAAACGGCCTCCGGGGCGACGCGTGGTGAGTATCGGCAGCGAGCGACAGCAATACAACGGCCGCCGTTTGCCCAATCTCTCTACCGGTTCGGGTCCTGCTCCACTTCACCGCGCCAGGCGCCGGTCTGCACCCCGCGTGCCTCGACGAAGTCCTTGAAGCGCTCGAGGTCGCCCTTGGTCCGGGCGCGCACGACGCCGACCGCGTCGCCGGCCTTCTCGACGAACCCTTGCGGATCGAACTCGAGTTGGAGCATCACCTTCGTCTTGCCGTCGGCGATGCGATGGAACGTGACGACGCCTGCGTTCTTGGCGCCGCTCGTCGAGTGCCACGCAATCCGCTGATCAGGCGTCTGCTCGTCGATTTGGGCGTCCCACTCGCGCTTCGCACCGGCGATCTTCGCGATCCAGTGCAGGTGCGTGTCGTCTGTCTGTTCGACCGTCTCGACGCCTTCCATGAAGCGTGGGAATTCCTCGAACTGTGTCCACTGGTCGTACGCAGTGCGCACGGGAACGTTGACTTCGATCGACTGCTCGATCGTCGACATCGCGAATGTCCTCCTGGTTCGAAGCCCGGACATTCGCGGTACCCGACACGTCTGGCGTGTATGCGACTCTGTTCTCAATCGAGGATGACGTCGGGTTTGGGCAAGCCTTCGGCTTCGCACATCGCGTAGTACGCCTGGAGAATGAGACCGGCGTCGACGATGCTCTCAACGTTGCCGTGCGCATCGAGATTGAGGTTGGCGCCCCAGATGGCGAAGTAGACGTCGGTCGGCTCGCTGTTCTCGGCGGGAACGATGAGCGTGTGCACCGAGCCTGCCGGTTCGTAGAGAAACGAGCCCGCGCGGTTCACGAAGTCCGACTCCCTGTAACGCCACGCGCCGCTCAAGGTGAACGCGTACACCGGACCCGTGTGCTTGTGCGTCTGCACTTGGTAGCCGGGACTGAAGATGTTGCGAATGATCCACAGTCCCTCGCGCTCTTTGATCTGGAGCACCTTCAGCTTCGAGCCGTCGCCGATATCAACCCACGGCAGCTCGTCATCGCCTCGGTGAATGGCAGTGGGGATCTCGATCATTGTCATACCTCGACGGTAGCGTGCGCCCACTTCGCCCCGCCTTCCCCCTCGACCCGTCGATTCGCGGGCCATCTGCCTGCATATGCGAGGGGAAATGGATCATGAACGAGGCCGAACGGGCGTGGTTGGCACGTGCTGAGACTCAGTACGGGGTCGCCTCGCGTTCTCAGGCGCTGACGTGCGGGATGACAACAGGTGAGATCGAGCGACGCGTGACCGATCGTCGAGTCGACGTCCTCTTCCCTGGCGTCTATCGAATCGCTGGCTCGGCACCGACCGGACGCCAGCGGGCGATGGCAGCAACGCTGTGGCTGGGCGGCGACGCCCTCGTGTCACACCTCACTGCCGCAACACTTCTGCGGCTCGAACGAGTCAAGACGACCGAACTGCACGTCACGATCCCGAATGCGACCAGGCGCGGGCGCACCGGGCACGCGTTGCACGTCCATCGAACGACGTCGCTCCAACGTATCGATCGGACGGTCGTCGACGGCATTCCGTGTACCTCGGCGACGCGAACCATTCTCGACTGCGCCCCGATGCTCGACGACGAGACGCTGGAGATTGCGTTCGAACATGCTCGTCGTATGCGGCTGACGTCACCCGCGGCGCTCGCCCGACGCGCCGAACAGTTGTGCGGCTCAGGAAAGCCGGGATCGACCGCGATCAAGCGGTTGCTGTCTCATCAGCTCGACGGCGAGCGTCCGACCGAATCGACGCTCGAAGTACTCGCTGGGCGACTGTTGCGTCGCAGTGCGCTCGTGCGACCGACGCGCCAGCTCTGGGTTGGTCGCTTTCGCATCGACTTCGCCTGGGTCCCGCAACTCTTCGGCGTCGAATGCGAGGGATTCGAGGTGCACGGACGCCGGCTGCAGTGGAAGCGCGACAAGCGCCGGACTGCCACGCTCGAACGAATGGGCTGGCGGCTCATGTTCGTGACGTGGGAGGACGTCACGCAACATCCCGAGGAGACGCTCGAACGGATCGCGATCGCGCTCAGGAATCGCTGAGTGTCTGGAGCAGGTCGACGAGGGCGGCGCGCTCTTCTGCGTCGAGGACGGCGAAGTGCCGGCCGAGCATGCGATCGGTGCGCGCTTCGGCGAGCGTCCATCGATCCTGCACCGGCCCGGGTTCGGGCAACGGCGACGTCCAGCCGGCGATCGCGGCGACCCGAGGCGCGCGCACGGCGATCGCCTCGAGCGGCGTGAGTCCGACGGTGGTCACCGCCGCCGCGTGCAATCCGCCCCGCAGCTCCCTAAGCGCGTTGAGGCGATGCATCACCAACTCCTTCGTGCCCGAAGGGTCGGGCAACGAGCGCCAACCGGCGAACAGCGGCGCCAACGCCGGGTTCGCCTCCTCGACCACGACGCCGAGCAGTTCGGCCAGACGCTCGTTGTCACCGGAGGTCGGTAGATGGGACTCAGCGTACGCGTGCGCGCACCTCGCCCACTCTTCGGCAGTCTGGAGTCGCGGCAGCACGTGGCCCGTCCGTTCCCAGGCGGCGCGCACCGCTTCGGGCGCGAAGAAGACCATGGCCGCCGCGACCACGTCGGCGGGCGTGTCGCCGAGCACGCCTCCGCGACCGGCGAAGTAGAAGTCCGCGCCCTCGAATCCCAGTTCCACACCGCGGGCGTACGTCGCGCTGTCGGTCATGAAGCGCGCCGGTACGCCGACGACTGCCGCCTTGGTGTCGTGCGCCGCTTGCTCGGGCGTCATGGCATCACGGACGCGCGTGGAAGTACGGATTCTGCGGCGCGCCGGCCTCCAGAACCTCGCGTACCGAAGGGAGGTCGTCGCGCCCGGCCGCAAGTGCGGCGACGGTCGCAGCGAGGTTGCTCTCGAAGACCGCGTCTTCATCCGAGGCAGCAGGGTTCACCCAGACTGCCGCGATCAGAAGGAGTTCGTCGGCGTGTTCCGGACGCACGATCCCCTTGCGCACGGCCGCGACGACTCCGCCGGCGACGCCGGCCTGCGCCGCGCCCCACGTGAGTGTTGCGTGGCGCTCGTCGGCCGGGTCGATCGTCGCCTTGTTGACGAACAGCGTCGACGGCTTGACCGGAAGGTTGGGACGAACGACGACGACAAACGGGGTGTGCCCGGCGCGCGGCGTTGCGAGCGCGGTCGTCCACGCGACGCCGACCGGACCGTCCTTCGCGCCGAGCACCGTATTGACGTGCGCGGCGTTCGCGCCGTCGCCGGCGAACCC
>JBKPCL010000085.1:0-12179 GCA_046727335.1 Actinomycetota bacterium | reverse complement strand
CGGCGCACGGGTCCGATGGGCATCAACGGCGATGCCAAGAATGCGAGCATCACCGCGAGCGCGACACCCGCGAGCACGCTCACGACGGGCCCGACTGCGACCACGCGCGCGATCTGTCCGTGAGTCATGCCTTGCGCGGCGAGCACCCCGCGATCCTCCGCGGCCGCGCGTAAGCGCGTGCGGAGCGCGAGGCACACGAGCAAGATCGCTGCAACGCCGGTGATTGCTCCGAACAGGGCCAGCGCGATCGTCAGCGGTCGAACCGCCTGCTGCGCGTGGTACGTGTCGACCGATCGCACCCGATATCGAGTCTCGCCGCCGACGAGTGTGGCGATGCGCTGCTTGACCGATGCGACATCGGCGTCACCGCGCCGCAACATCAGACTCTCGAGTGCATAGGTGTGGTACAGCTCGGTGCGCTTGGTCAATGCTGGTGTCAGCAGCACGCGGGACGTGCGATCGCCGTCATCTTGGAGCACCTCGTCGGGGAAGACGCCGATGCCGACGACCGTCGCTCCCTGCGTGAACTTCGGCCGCGGCAAGGCGTCGAACAACCCCGGTTGATTCAGCTGCTCGGTGGAGTACACGTCGATTCCGACGCGTTCGCCGACGCGATAGCCGAGGCGGCGCGCGGCAAATTCGTTGACGACAATCTCGTCGGCTCGCGACGGCCGCGCCAAACGGCCGGTCGTCGCAGTGAACCGGTCGAGACGCACGGGCTCGATCGTGCCCAGCACTTCCTGGTCCTTGGAGGTCAGCGTGGGCCGGCCCGGCGCGCGCACGAAGCCGTTGACGCCGATGAAGCTGAGTGAGCGCGTCACCTGGGGTAGCGCAGCCACCGTCGCTTCGAGCCTCCGATCGGAACCAATCAGGAGGCCGACGGTGAGCGTCGCTCCATTCGCCGATCGCAGGAATCGCGGGTACGCGCTCTGGACACGACGCGCGCCCGCGAACGAGAAGAGGCTCAGACCCGCGGTCAGGGCGAGGAGCAGCGCGACACCGGCGTCACTGCGCCAGCGATTCCGGAAGTTGATCCGGGCCACATACGAACTGGCTGACATCAGAGAGGTCGGCCGCGGCTGCCCGCCGCGTTCCTTGCTCATCGAAGCCGCGCCGTCCCCGAGCAGCAAGGGCAGCAGCCAGTCCGCTCGAGTCGTGCTACCACCCGCGGCCTCGCGAAATCCGTTTGTCGACGGCGATGATCGACGGCAGGCTCCTGCGGATGGGCGATCTCTCGATGGACACCGCGGTGCGCTCGTTGGGCGACGGCCGCTACGAGGCGACGATCAGTCGCGACTGGGAAATCTGGGGGCCGATGGGCGGCTACGTCGCGGCCTGCGCGTTGCGCGCCGCGGGCGCGTCGACGCCCGAACTCCGGCCCGCCGCCTTCTCGTGCCACTACCTGAGCGTCGCGAAGTTCGCACCAATCGAGCTGCAAGTGACGACGCGCAAGCAGGGTCGGACGGCGGTGTCACAGCGCGTGGAGATGACGCAAGACGATCGAGCAGTCCTCGACGCGATGGTGTGGAGCGTGGGCGACGTCGAGGGGTTGGAACACGACGAGACAGCGATGCCCGATGTCCCCGGTCCCGGCAAGCTGGCTGACATCCGCGACCTGCTTCCGGATGATGCGGAGCCGCCGTTCCCGTTCTGGAACAACCTCGAGGGGAAGCCGCTCGAGTTCGAGGTCGACTGGCCACCGTCCGGACCACGCGCCGCCAAGTGGAAGGAGTGGCTGCGGTTCACGCCGACGGCGACGTTCGACGATCGGTGGGCCGACGCGGCGCGCGCGGTGATCCTCGTCGACCTGCCGAGCTGGCCGTCCGCGCACCGGCCGCACGCGTGGAAGCAGCCGCCGTTCACCGCACCGACGCTCGACCTGCACGTCGCGTTCCACCGTCCGACCGCAGCACACGACTGGCTGTTGTGCGACGGCGAGGCGCCGCTCTCGACCGACGGCCTCTTCGGTTGGACGGCGCGCGTGTGGTCCGCAAGCGGGCAGCTTCACGCCTCGGGCGGCGGACAGTGCCTGTACCGGCGCGTCGCGCCTTCCTGACGATGACTTTCGGGCGTCTGGGTAGTCAGACCTTGCAGTGACAGGCCGTCTCGCGCGCGAGGAGGACCACATGAGCATTTCGTTTCCGGGTGAGTCTGCCGAGTATCGAGCCGTCCGTAACCGGCTCCTGCAAGAAGAGGTCGAGCTGCGCCGAATGACCGAGGCGGTCGCGGCGTCGCGTCGCGCACTCCCGCTGGGCGGCATCGTTCCCGAGAACTACGTCTTCGAGGGCGAAGGCCCTGACGGCGCGCCCACGAAGGTGACGTTCGCCGAGCTCTTCGAACCCGGGAAGGACACGCTCTTCATCTACAGCATGATGTACCCGCGCTCACCCGAAGAGGACCTGCCGTGTCCGTCGTGCACGCAGTTCCTCGATTCCTTCGACGGCGTTGCCGAGCACGCCGCGCAGCGCATCAACGTCGCGGTGGTCGCGAAGGCGTCGCTCCCGCGCATCCTCGCCCATGCCGAGAATCGTGGATGGAGGCACATGAGGCTCTTGTCGTCCGCAGCCAACTCGTACAACCGCGACTATCACGGCGAGTCGGACGACGGGAGTCAGCAGCTGCCGATGTTGAACGTGTTTCACCGGTACGGCGACACCATCCGCCACTTCTGGGGTTCCGAGCTGTTGTACGAACCGCCTGATCCCGGCCAAGACCCGCGCCACGGCGAGACCATCGATCCGTTGTGGAATCTCTTCGACTTCACTCCCGAAGGCCGCGGCACCGACTGGTACCCGGCGCTGAGCTACGCGTAGCGGCGGCTACGCGCCGGCTTCGTCCAACGCTGCGCGCAGCAGCGCGCGTGCGGCCCAGAGCGATGTTTCGAGCTGTGTTCCAGGCCACACACGGAACCGATGAGTTCCGGCGACTCGTCTCTCAGGAGGGTTGGGACGAGTTCTCGTCGAGTCCGACCCTCTATGAAGTCGTCGCCGCGGCCGACGCCGAACAACTCGAATCCGCTACCTGCTGAGGACGACACCGGATGTCCCGCCCGGGGTGCCGGGCGGGACCGCTCGCGATGAGTTTCGGTGCGTGGCATCGTCGCAATGGCATGCGAATCGTCATCAGTGAATTCATGAGCCTCGACGGCGTCGTGCAGGCGCCGGGCGGTCCTGAGGAAGACACCACCGGCGGGTTCCAACACGGCGGTTGGTCGATGCCGTTCTTCGACCCGGAAGTGATGGGCCGCGCCATCGACGAGGGCAAGGACCGGGCCGATGCCGTCCTCTACGGCCGGCGGACCTGGCAGGTCATGGCCGGCGCGTGGCCCGAGCGCGCAGGGGATCCCTTCGCCGACTGGATCAACGCCATCCCGAAGTACGTCGTGTCGAACACGCTGTCCGAGTCGGACCTGACCTGGTCGCCGACAACGCTCATCCCCGGCGACAAGGTCGTCGACGCCGTGCAGGAACTCCGCGCGCGACCCGGCCGCGACATCAACGTCTGGGGCAGCGCGCAGCTGGTGCGCGCGCTCATCGGCGCAGATCTCGTCGACGAGCTCAACCTGATGATCGAGCCGATCGTGCTCGGCGGCGGCAAGCGCATCTTCGCCGACGACGGCGCGGCCAAGAAATTTGAACTTGTCTCCGCGACGACCGCGAACACTGGCGTCCAGGTCTGTCGTTATCAGCGAGCCCGCTGAGCGCACGCTCCGTTTTCGACTGTGAGTGAGTAGCACGACGACCGGTCGTGAGTAATCGTCTACTCACGACAGCACGCGCCAGCTCGATCACTGTCGAGCCGTGGACCGTGACGAAGCGGTTGACCGGCTGCCATTGACGTACCAGCGAATCATCGCGTGGCTCGACGACGGTCGGACGGCCGACGAGATCGCGGCGCGCCTCGGCATCGACCCGAGCGCGGTCCCCGCGCTCATCGAACTCGCCACGGCGAAGCTCGAACGCGCTGCGTACGAAGCCGACGGTGAGAAGTGAAGTCCCGCGCTACGGCGAGCGTCGCGATGCTGACGGTTCCGAGCTGGGTCGCCGCGTCAGCAAGTCGGCGAGCTCCTGGCGGCCGGAAATGCCGAGCTTCGCGTACACGCGGCCGAGCAGGTTGTCGACGGTGCGGGTCGTGATGCCGAGCCGTTCGGCGATCTCCCTGCTCGAGAGGTTGCCGGCGGCGAGGTCGGCGATCTCTCGCTCGCGCAGCGTCAGGTCTTCCGGCTGTTCTGCCCACGTCACTGCATGGGTCCGCGCACCTTCGCAACGCGCAGCGAGTTCCCGCGCAAGGTCAAGGGCGGCGAATGCCCGTGCCCGCCGGCCCGAGTGCCGGTGGGCGCGGGCAGCGGCGAAGCTGGCCTCGGCCGCGAAGAGATCGAGCGGCATCGTCGAGAACGCGTGGGCAGCCTCGTCCAGCAGGTCGCCGTCGTCAGCAGCGAGGCCGCGGGCGTGCACAGCCATGGCGTCGACGAACGCGCCGTCGACGACGCGGGCCAGCTCGGCAAGACGCGCGGCGACTGTGCGATCGGGCTTGAACCGCGCGACGTCGTACAGCGCGACGGCTTCGAACATCTGATGTTGTCGATCGCGCGCGAGCGCCGCGGCGCGGCCGGCGATCTCCGCGGCAGTGGAGAGTTCGCCGCGCGCGGCGTGCAGCCACGCGTCCGCCCGCGTGACATCGATGCCGAAGACGCCGTCGAGCGCCGGGCTCGCCGCTTCGGCGGCGACGTCATCTCGGACGCCCGTCGCGATGTCGCCGGCGAGCGCCCCCGCGAGCGCGAGGTAGGCGCGTGCCGGGCGAAGAAAGCCGCGGTCGGCAAGCTCGAACGCGCTTGCCGCCTCTCGTAGCGCCAGCCGCGCCCGATGCGGCAGCCCGCGGACCACGAAAACAATTCCGCGCCCGAGGCTCCAGATGGCTCGGGGGAAGTCCGCGCTCTCCACGACGGCTTCTTCGTACGCCGCGTCGGCGCGCGCCTGCGCCTCGGCGACCTGTCCGCACAACAGGAGCGCACGCGTGCGAGCGAGATCGAGGTACAGATCGATAGTCGGGAACTCCGCGATCCATTGCGACGTCGTCGAGAGGCGCTCGGTCGCGATCCTGACCGCGAGCTCGAGGCGCCCCGCCGCCGTGTGATCGAGGACCGCCGCGAGCACGGCTGTCGGCGCGGCACCGGTCAACTGTTGTTCGGCAACGCCGGCCGAGCGCCCGGCCGACGCGACCATTGCCGCGCGGCCTCCCTCGATGATCGCCCGTGCGTCAGGATCGTTGATCTGTTCCAGCGTCTCGCCGAGCACCAGTTCAGCTTCCGCGAACCGGCCGAGTTGGTGGCTCAGCACTCCAGCTTCGCCGGCGGCCACTGCCGCGCGGATGGTGTCGGGTCCGGGAAGTTGACGCGCGGCGCGGAGCGTGTCGAGGGCTTCGTCGGCGCGGTTTTGGTCGCTCAACGCCTCCCCGAGTATGTACGCCGCTTCTATCTCGGGACCGGCTTCGAGGGCGGCGCGCGCCAGTCGTTCTGCGACAGCGGGTTGCCAGAAGGCCAGCGCGTGGCGCGCGGCGACTCGGAACTGGTCTGGTTGCGTGCGGTCTCCCGCATCGAGTCTCCACAGTGCGATTCGGAACAGTTCCGCGGCGGAGCCGTCGCATGTCGCCTCGAGAGCATCTGCCAGTTGGAGCTGGACCTCATCGCGTCGCGTCGACGGGATGCGGTCGCGGAGCACCTCTCCGAACAGAGGATGCGAAAGCCCGACCTCGACGCGATTGCGCCGGCGCGAGGCGACAAGCCCGCGACGCTCGAGTCGTTCCGCGAGGTCCCCGATGCCGAGGCGGCGCACACAATCGATGGAGAGTGGTTGACCAACCGCGACGAGCTCGAGTGCGCCACGTTCGTCGCGGTCCAAGTTGCCCATCCGCATCGCAACCAGATCGTTGAGCCGGTCGCCGGGCGCGAGAGCACCTCGCCACTGCCAGAGACCATGAGCGCGCGCGAGCGCGCCCGACTCGAGGCCATGGAGGACGACCTCTCGCAGGTACAACGGGTTGCCGCCGCTCGACGTCCAGAGGAACTGCAGCGTCGCGCCCTCGACCGCACCATCGAGCACCGTCGTCACAATGGATTCCATCTCGGTGCGCGCAAGACTTTGCAGTGCGATCAACGGCGCGGAGCCGTCCTTCCACAACGAAACGATCGCGTCGGGAGCGGCTTCGTCGCTCCGAAGGGTCACCACGACGGAGGCGGTGCCGGCGCGCACGAGGAGCGGAACGAGCGCGGCCGACGCGTCATCGAGCAGGTGCGCGTCATCGACACCGAGGAGGAGGCGGCCGTCATCTTGCTCGCGTTGCAACGCGCCGACGATCCCCCGCAGTGCGCTATCGCGTCCGCGTCCGAGCGCGTCGACGGGAACGAGATGCGCGACTGCGCCGAGCGGAACCGTCGCCGCCGAGTGCGTGGCCGCGACCCATTCCGTGCGATCACCGTCACTTGCAACGCGCGCGAGCACCTCGTGCGCGAGCCGGGTCTTGCCGACACCAGCGGCGCCGGTCAACACGACGCTGCCGTGCTCGACGAGCGCCACGGTCGCGAGCGCAAGCTCGTCATCGCGACCGACGAGCGGCCAGCGGCTCGGCTCGACGAGGTTGGGCAAGGGCCGAGGAGAAGCGCGCCCAGCATTCATCGCTGTCCCTCCGTGCCCGCGAGGCGAAGCGTACGCCGAACAACACGAAGGGGCACACGTGGTCACGCCGACTTCAACTCGTCGTACGCTGCTCGCAATGCCCGTCGAGATCGAACCGCCCGCGCTCGCGCGGCTCGTCGACTTCGCCGAACGGCCGCGTGTGCAGGATTGGAGTTTGCGCGCCGCTCTCGTTCGTTACGCGTCACCGGCGCCGCAGCGCGTCAATGACCTGCTCGATCTGGTGCGGCGGATCGAGTGGGCGCTCGGTCAACACGCGGCGACGATCGAGCGTGATGGCGACGAACTCTGGAGTGCCCTGGAAAACGACGGCGCCGGCTCGGCCGAGCTCACGTACGTCGTCGAGCTGCTTCGCGCCGTTGTAGAGCTCGACAACCTCGGAGACGTGCTCGCCGCGTGGGCCGTCGACATCTCCGGCGACCGTCCCGATGAGCAGGTTGACACCGTCATCGCCGACGTTGCTCAGCGGCTCGAGATACTCGGTGTCCCCTACGAGGACCGCCCGCGTCCGCCTCGCCAACGCGGCGTTTGACGTACACCGCTCTCGAGTTCGGAAGGCGAAGCAGCGGTGTGGGATCAGCGGAAGAGGTAGCGCTCGCGCAGCGCGGCGGTCGTCCGCTTCGAGAGCGCGCCGCTGGCGAGGAGGTCCTCGAGTGTGATCGCAGCGAAGGTCGATTGGTCAACCAGGAGGTCGCGGTAGCGAGCGCATCCGTCGACAACCGCCGGGTTGCGAGCGGGGTGGACGGCGACGTACCGGCCCCATGTCCATTGACCGCTCGGATGCTGGAGCATCGAGAGCATCAGCAGGTGCTCGAGCCACGTCAAGGCCAATCCCGACCGAGTCGTCGCCAGGTCGAGCGCCTCCGGCTCGAAGATGCCCGACTGCAGTGCGACCTCCCGATTGCGGGTCAGGTTCTCGGGCTTCGGGATCTCGGGTTTCATCCGCTCGTGGTACTGAGTGTCGACGGCGACGATGCCGCGGGTCCCGTCGTCGAGGTCGAGGACGAAGGCAGCGTCGAAGGACCGGAGGCTGTTGAGGTACGACGGGTCGAACCGGCCGGGCGAGTGCGCGAACCGCACCTCGGCCACGGTCCCCGGTGCGTCCGGCCACCAGGTGTGCACGGCCCGGTCCGCTCGTGCGAGGTCGTCGGCCAGGTCGCCGAAGAGGTTGAACGCGAGGGTCGGTGACCACAGGAGCTCGGCCCACAGCCGCTGGTGGTCGAAGCTCTGGTGGCGCTCGACCACCGCCGTTCGGGTCTTCGCCGCGGCCAAGGCCCCGGGAGTCAGGAAGTTCGCACCCGTCTCGACGGCGTAGTCGAAGGCCAGTCGGCTTCCGACCGGCCGTACCGTCCGGCCTTGTGCAGGCGGCTTGATCGGCTGCGACCCGATCGGATGTCCCTTCGCCTCCCGCCACCGCGCCTGGTGCAACCGCGCCGCCCGCCGGAACGCCGTGACGTCGGGCCGCCCGGGCGCAAGGTCCTCGGCCGCCCAGCAGTACGCCGCCTCCAGCTCCTCGCGGCTCGGCGCCTCCCGCATCGCAGGCATGGTATGAGCCCCGTCCGCTCGAACCGCGTGCTCACACCGGGAGCTGGTCGAGCGCACGCGTCACGACGGTGACGTCGTCGTGACCGAGCCCCTGATCGACGGCGCGCTGCCACGAGCTTGCGAGCGCGTCGGCGACCGGTAGCTTCTCGTGATCGACCGCGTCGAGCGCGAGCCGCACGTCCTTGAGCGCGTAGTCCAGGGAAAACTCCACGCCGTACTCGTTGCGCGCGATTCGTTGCAGCTTCGCGGCCGCCCACTGCGACATGAGTGGGCCTTCGGCGAAGGCGTCGATCACCGTCTGGGTGGTCAACCCGAGACTGTGCGCGAGCGCGACGCTTTCGGCTACGCCTTCCGCCGTAAACGCCAGCAATGTGTTGCTGACGAGCTTGAGCCGTGATCCCAGGCCCGCCGGGCCGACCCAGATCGTGCGGCGGCCGAGTGCGTCGAAGACTGGCGCCAGACGCGCGCGCGCCTCGTCGGGGCCTGAGGCGAAGATCGTCAGGTGCCCTTCTTCGGCCGGGACCTTGCTCCCGGAAACGGGCGCGTCGACGAACGCGACGTCGGGGCGCCGGTGCGCGGTCAGCACGGCGGCACGATCTGTGCCCTCGACGCCGATGGTGCTCATCTGCGCCCAGACTGCGCCCGGCGGAAGCGCCGCGAGCATGCCCTCGTCGGCGGCGATCGATACGACGGCGTCGGCGTTGGGCACCATCGTGATGGCAATCTCGGCTGCGCGCGCCGCCTCCGGCGCGCTCGCCGCGACCTTGGCTCCGGCACCGGCCAGTGGCGCGGTGGCGGCAGGATCGCGGTCCCAGACGATGGTCGGGATCCCGCCTCGCAGCAAGCTGTCGGTCATTCCGTGGCCCATCGTGCCGACCCCGAGTACTGCGACCGTTCCTGTCGTCGTCATGGCGCGTGCCTCTCGTTCGTGGCGTCAGATGCCTCTCCTCACCTGCTGACGATCGTCGAATCCAACGGCGCGTTCAACCCGCGAACGCGTGGTGCGCCGGTCGCCAACGTTTGAAACGGTGCTCCGCATGTGGACCGAGCGTCACGTTCCCTTGTAGTTGAGAACCTGATGCATCGTGTGCAGGACGTCGACGAGATCGGCCTGGTCGGCCATCACGACGTCGATGTCCTTGTAGGCGGCGGGAATCTCGTCGACCAGCGCGTTGGCACGATGCGAGAGCCACACCTTGCCCCGCATCTGCTCATCGAGGTCAGCGGTCGTGAACAGCTTCTTCGCCTTGGTGCGACTGTGCCGACGACCGGCGCCGTGCGAGCACGACATCCAGCTCTGCGGGTTGCCCTTGCCACGCACGATGTAGCTGCGCGTGCCCATCGAACCGGGAATCACACCAAGATCGCCGGTGTCGGCCTTGATCGCACCCTTGCGGGTGATCCACAGCTCACGGCCGTCGTGCAGCTCGCGCTGCGTGAAGTTGTGATGGCAGTTGATGCGCTGCGTCTCGCGGCCGAAGCCGACAAACGCGAACACTTCGCGCATCGCGTTGTCCATCATCTGATCACGGTTGGCGCGGGCGTACTCCTGTGCCCAGAGCATGTCGGCGATGTAGGCAGCGAACTCAGGCGTGCCCTCGAGGAAGTACGCGAGGTCGCGATCCTCGAGCCGCAACTCGAGATCCTTGGCGAGCCGACGCGCGGTGTTGATGTGCATGGTTGCGAGCTGGTTGCCGATGCCCCGGCTGCCCGAGTGCAACACCACCCACACGCGACTGCGCTCGTCGACGCACAGCTCGAAGAAGTGGTTGCCCGAGCCGAGCGTGCCGAACTGCTTCGCCGCCTTCTGTGCGCGGTCGGCGGCGAACTCCGTCGCGGGCTTGTGCGTGGCCAACCAGCGGTCGGCGTTGTGCGCGACTGCGTCGTGGCCCTTGCCCACGCCGGCCGGGATCGCCTGCTCGATGCGCATGAGCAGCGGCTCGAGCGAGTCAGGCAGCTGATCCTCGGTGATGTCGAGCTCGGCGGCGATCATGCCGCAGCCGATGTCGACACCGACCGCCGCCGGGATCACTGCACCCGCGGTCGGAATCACCGAACCGACCGTCGCGCCGAGACCAACATGCGCGTCGGGCATGAGCGCGACATGACCCTCCACGATCGGCAGCCGCGCCGTCTTCTCCGCCTGGTTGATCGTCTCGGTGTCGATCTCGCTCGCCCACGAGATGAGCTTCTCGTTCACGTTGATGGCCATGTCACCTCCTTTAGCGTCAAACGGGTTTCGCGCGCGAGCACGAACTCGACCACGCGATCGTTCGACTGTCCCGACAACGCTGATTGGTGGTTCAGGCGAGAGCGACTTCTAGTGCGGCGTCCTGCTTCGGGTAGTACGCCGCGACGTCGTCCGCGCCGTACTTGGCCCTGAACTTGTCGAGGACCTGAGCCACCTTGGCGGCGTCCGTGATCGGGGTCGCACGCGCGCTGACGTGCGCGCCTCGTGCGGCGAGTGCGATCGTCGGAGTCTTCACCGCGTTCTTGTACCAGTCGCTGTCCGTCCCATGGATCGGCACCAGATCCAGCGTTTCGCCATCCCGCACGAACCACACTGGTATGGAGATCTCCCTGCCGGACCTTCGACCGGTGACCGTGAGTTCGATCTCGGAGCTGGCGTCCAGGGCACCTCTGAAATCTTCATTTGCCATGCTCTTCTCCGTTCGCACTTGATCGGATATCCGAGGCATCGCGTTCTACCCGGACTGCGGTCGAGCCGATCCCAGCGCTCCCCGAGGCGCTCAGGGGGAATGCCCCTGAGCAACGTCGGACGGGAGATCCTTACGCGACGTTCTCTTCGATGAAGTGCTTGAGTCCCTCGAGATTGTGTCGCATCCCCTGCTTGAACGCTCGCGTTGTGATCGCATCGACGTGCGCGAGTGGTCCGGGAAGACCGGCACCCGAGATCTCCGCGTCGAGGGTGAGCAGGCTTCCGTCCCGCGTGGGCTCGACTGCGTAGCGATAGTGAAACGGCGTCGGACCCTCACGACTTTTGAAGGTGACCGTCAGGTCTGGTCGCGACTCGTTGACTTCGACGATGTTGTCGGCACGACCGCCAGGCAGCGATCGCGTGATCTGGTAGCTCGCGGGGTGCATTGCGGTCTTTGGCGTGATCTCCGCGACGTGCTCGACCGCTTCGTACCAGCGCGGCATGTTGCGCGGTTCGGCGACGAAGGCGAACACGTCGGCTGTGGGGCGGTTGATGTCGATCCTCAAGGTGAAGGTTCCCATCTCGCCTCGCTCTTGTCGCGTCGTGTAGGTCAGCTGCCGGTCGCGGGCGTTTCCCGGCGCACGGCAAGCTCTGGCGCCGGCGTCACAGCGGTGAGGAGCTCCGCGGCCGCGGGATCATGGGCGGCGAGGATCTGCATCCCGGGATGACGTGGTCGGAGTGCCATCACGTTCGTGCGCGTCTTGCACAACGAGCGTCTGCTGCCGACGCCCCCGGAGACACCCCGTTCGAAGGCGTGCACGTCGTAGGTGAGGTCTCCGACCAGCAGCAGCGGAGGCGCGCCGATCCTGCGGACGAACATCGACATGGAGCCCGGCGTGTGTCCCGGCGTGGGGAGAATCGTGAGCGACCCGTCTCCGAAGAGATCGCGCCCGTGGGTGAACGGTCGAAGCGCTGGCTCGTCGAGCGGCTCGTAACTGACCGGCTTCCACTTCGCGCTCGGGACCTCGATGTGGGCGCGCAGCAGGCCACGAGTCTCGGCCATCGGCCGCCGGAGGGATCGCCACTCGTCAGCGGAGACGAGTAGCTCGGCGTTGGGTATCTCGCCGATGCCTCCGATGTGGTCTTGGTGGAGATGACTCACGACGGCACGGGTGACGTCACTGGTTGCGTAGCCGAGGCGCTCGAGCCCGGCGGTCAAAGTCTCGTCCTGGGCGATGTGGAACCGCGCGAGACGCCGGTAGATGACGCCGTTCGCGCCGTCGGGA
>JBKPCL010000084.1:0-34541 GCA_046727335.1 Actinomycetota bacterium | reverse complement strand
TTGATCGGTTGGAACCGGCGCTCGAGCGCAGCGTCCTTCTCGAGGTGCTTGCGGTACTCGTCGAGCGTGGTCGCGCCGATCGTCTGCAGCTCGCCACGGGCCAGCATCGGCTTGAGGATCGAGGCCGCGTCGATCGCGCCTTCGGCGGCACCGGCGCCGACGAGCGTGTGCAGCTCGTCGATGAAGAGGATGATGTCGCCGCGGGTGCGGATCTCCTTCAGCACCTTCTTGAGGCGCTCCTCGAAGTCGCCGCGGTAACGCGAGCCGGCAACGAGGGCGCCGAGGTCGAGCGTGTAGAGCTGCTTCGCGTTCAGCGTCTCGGGCACGTCGCCCTCGACGATGTTCTGCGCCAGGCCCTCCACGATGGCGGTCTTGCCGACGCCCGGCTCGCCGATCAGCACGGGGTTGTTCTTGGTGCGGCGGCTCAGCACCTGCATCACGCGCTCGATCTCGCGCTCGCGGCCGATCACCGGGTCGAGCTTCTTCTCGCGCGCGAGCTGGGTGAGGTTGCGTCCGAACTGGTCGAGCACGAGCGAGCCCGACGGCTGCGATTCGGAACCGCCACCCGTGGTCGCGCCCTGCCCACCGGACTCCTTGCCGCCCGCGTAGCCGGACAGCAGTTGGATCACCTGCTGGCGGACGCGCGACAGGTCGGCGCCGAGCTTGACGAGTACCTGGGCGGCAACACCTTCGCCCTCACGGATGAGGCCGAGCAGGATGTGCTCGGTGCCGATGTAGTTGTGACCCAGCTGCAACGCCTCACGCAGCGACAGCTCGAGCACCTTCTTGGCGCGCGGCGTGAAGGGAATGTGTCCGGACGGCGCCTGCCCACCGTGCCCAATGATCTCTTCGACCTGGGCGCGCACCGCTTCCAACGAGATGCCGAGCGACTCCAGCGCCTTGGCCGCGACTCCCTCACCCTCGTGGATCAAGCCGAGCAGGATGTGCTCGGTCCCGATGTAGTTGTGGTTGAGGAGCCGCGCTTCCTCCTGGGCGAGGACGACGACCCGACGGGCCCGGTCGGTGAAGCGCTCGAACAATGTGAACCGCCTCTCAGTTCCTGCGGCGAGAGTTTCCGGAGTCCGTCCGTTCCGTTTTCCTCGGACGGGCGGTCGGTGGAGTGGGGGTCCCTCCCCCGCCCACCGGGCCAACCGCGCTCCGGAGACAGCGAAACCGGCGGATGCCGGCACTTCCCATTCTATCGGCCGGTCTGTGGTGTTCTTTGCCGCCAGGACCGGCGTTCTCTCGTACCCTTACCAAGGTTCAGTGCGGTCGGCTTCATTCCCGATCGCCCGACTGGCACCGTTCGGACCGGTCGCCAGTACCCTGCGACCGAAGTGCCGAGGTCTGCGGCTCCCGTTCGGTGCCGCCGGAGCGCGAGGGGGCCAGGTGGTGACAAGCCTCGTCGACGGCGTGGGACTGGCGCCGCTCGCCGGCGATCTCGCCCGGGTCGAGGACCGTCTGCGCGGCGCCGTGCATGCCGACGACCGGTTCTTGTCCGAGGTCGCGGGCCATCTGCTCGGCGCCGGCGGCAAGCGGTTGCGGCCGACGCTCACGCTGTGCGCGTCGTATGCGGCCCGCGGCGCGGGCGACGCGACCAGCGCCGATGCGGTGACGGGTGGCGCGGCCGTCGAGCTCGTCCACCTCGGTTCGCTGTATCACGACGACGTCATCGACGAGGCCGAGACCCGTCGCGGCGTCCCCAGCGTCAACGCCCGGTGGTCGAACATCGTCGCGATCCTGGCGGGTGACTATCTCCTCGCGCAGGCGTCGTCCCTCGCGGCGTCCCTCGGCGCCGACGTCGCCGGGCTGCTCGCCGCCACCATCGGAGAACTGTGCCGTGGGCAGGTACTCGAGCTGCAGCATCTCTTCGATGCCGACCGCTCGGAGGAGGCGTACTTCTCGGCGATCGAAGGCAAGACCGGATCGCTGATGGCGACGGCGTGCCGCGTCGGCGGCATGGTGTGCGACGTCCCCGACGACACCCTCGACGCGTTGACCCAGTACGGCCACCACCTCGGCATGTGCTTCCAGATCGTCGACGACGTCCTCGACGTGACGCAGACCGAAGCGGAGCTCGGCAAGCCGACCGGGAACGACGTGCACGAGGGGGTGTACACGCTTCCCGTCATCTATGCCCTCAGCGCCCAAACGACGCGCGAGCTGCGCGAGCTGCTCGGCCGCAAGTTGGAGCGACGCGAGGTCGAACGCGTCGTCACACTCGTCGCGACCGCCGACGTCGTCGAGGCGTCCATGGCCGTCGCGCGCACGCACGCCGCGAAGGCCTCCGAAGCACTGGCGGGCGCGACCGAACTCGATGTCGGCGTGTGCGAACGGCTGGGCGCGCTGGTCGAGGGACTGGTCAGCCGCTCGTCGTGACCGTCTCGCTGGAAGACGCGCGACGGCTGTTCGATCGCCGCATCGCGGCGTGGCTCGCCGAAGACGTCGATGCGTACATGGCGTGCTGGGCCGCCGACATGCGCATCGAGCTGCCGTCGGGACTGATCGACGGCCGCTCGACCTACCGCAAGCTGGTGGAAGCCGGCTTCGAGTGGGCGGCGCCGATGTCCTTCGACGTGCACCGGCTCGCGGTCAACAACGACGACGTGTTCGCCGATTGGACGATCCGTGCGCGACGACGGAGTGACGACGCGGTCGTCGAATGGCGCGGGCTTTCGGTGTGCGAGGTGCGCGGCGGGCAGATCACGTGGTGGCGCGAGCATCACCTCACGCCGCCGGCTCCGATCCACTCAGGCTGACGCTTGCTCCTGGGAGGACTCGGCGATCGTGGAGTCGATCGCGGGGTCGAGCGCGTCGACCTCGGCGACGAAGCGGAGCACGACGTCGTTGAACGCGTTCGGCGCTTCGGCCATCAGACCGTGGGCGGCGCCGCGGAGCACGTACAGCTGCGAGCCCGGGATCAGCTCCGCGAGTTCCTCGGCATCGCCGAGCGGGGTGAGCGTGTCCTGCGACCCGGTGATCACGAGTGTGGGCGCGACGACCTTGGGCAGCTCCATGCGCAACTCGTCGGAAGCATCGAGGATCGCGTCCACCTGGGCGACGAACGCGTGCGGCTGCGTCTGCATCAGCACGCGCGCGAGCACGTTGACGAAGACACCGAACCGACGATGCAGCCGCGGACCGATCAGCCAGCGCATGCCGTCCTCGGTCAGCGCGTGCATGCCGCGTTCGTTCACGACGTTGGCCCATTCTGCGAGCAGTTCCCGGCGCCATCCGTGGTGATGGCACGCCGTGCACGCGAGCGTCAGCGACCGGACGCGATCCGGGTGCAGGACGCCCATGATCTGCGCGATGACGCCGCCCATCGAGGCGCCCACGACGTGCGCGCGTTCGATGCCTTCCGCGTCGAGCACCTCGATGGTGTCCTCCGCCATCCGGAGCAGGTCGTACGGACCGGGCGGCGCTTCGGAATGGCCGGTGCCACGGTTGTCCGTCGCGATGCACTGGTGCTGGCGGCCGAACGCGCCGCGCTGGAGCGCCCAGCCGCGTGAGTCCATGCCGAGGCCCTGGATCGCCAGGATCGGGCTGTCGCCGCGCCGTCCCCACGCGCTGTAGGCGATTCGCACGCCGTCCATCGTGAGAATCTCAGGCACTTCGCCAGCGTACCGGCGCGTCGGTGCTGGTCAGGGTGTTGTCAGCAACGACTGGACGGCGGCGTGGGCGGCTTCGGCGAACCGCGCCGCGGTCAGCGGATCGTGCGGGTCGTAGGGGTCGGGCAGCGTCACCAGCGGGCCGAAGCGCACCAACCAGGGCCGGAAGAACAAGCCGAACGGACCACCAGGCGTGACCGCGACGGGGACGATCGGCGACTTGGTGAGCGCCTGCATGAGCGCGAGGGGCGGCATCCCCGCGCCGGTGCGCAGCCACGTCGGGGCGAGCGGCACCGCGACAAGATGGCCGGCCCTCACACACGCGGTCACATCCTCGGGTGACGCGCTGATCGCGCCCAGACGACGGGTGAGGTCACCGGCGATCGGGACGTGCGGCGCACCGACGACACGCAGACGACGGCCGGTCGCGCGCTGCACAGCGAGTCCGACCGCGGCCGGCTCGAGGATCCCGAAGCCTCGATTCGACACGAGCACCGCGGGACCCGTCGCGGGCACATGCTCACCGCCTTCGACGCGAACGCGCACGACGGCGCCCATGATCGGGACGGCGAGGTCACTCAGCTGCGGGTCCAACCCGAACGGATCCATCGGGTAGCGACCGTCGAGCCGGCGCAGCAACGCGCGGCCGAGCGACTCCGGGCGCGAGACGCGGTCCGCGTCGAGCCCGAAGTCCGACGCGTCCTTGACCGCCGCGTCGCCCGCGCTATTCACGCCACTTCCTCGCGGGCGGTGGCGATCGGGACGACGTCCGCCCAATCGAACAGCTCGCGCAGAATGGCCTGCGTCGAGTGCAACGAGCCGAGCCCGAGCGCGTCAATCGCGCGATCGCCGAGTCCGGTGCGCCCGTGCTGCAAGAGCTCGACGACATGCGGCGCGATCGCGGCGCCGGCGATTTCCGCGAGGCGGGCCATCGAACGCCACATCGGCGGCAGCGTCGGGACGGGAACCCGTCCGCCGAGCAACACGGCTTGCCACGGGGTCGCCGCACCCGGGCCGACCACGTTGATCGGGCCCTCGGCCCGGCGTTCGATCGCAGCGACCATGGCATCCGCGGCGTCGTCCGGATGCAGCAGGCTGAACGGCGGGTCGGAGAACGCGGCGACGGGGACGACAGGCAAGCGCAAGAGCCGCCCGAGCGGACTCGGGACATGCGACCCGACAACCGGTGCGTATCGCAGCGCGCACACTGGTACCTCGTTGCGAATCCCGACGCCGCTCGCGATGCCTTCCACTTGTAACAGCGACACGCCGAACGGCGTGCGGGGTGCAGGCATGATGCTCTCGTCGGGCACCGACACCCGTGAGGTGCGGGGCCCGTACACCTCGAGGCCGCTGCGGACGACGACATACTCGAGCGCGCCGGCGCGCGCCGCGGCACTGAGCGTCGCGACGCTGGCCAGCTCGGTGCGCTCCGCCGCGGACGCGGGTGTCATTCGCGACGACGGTTCGTACACGCCGAAGTGCGCGACGATCGTCGGCGCATACTCCTGCACGAACGCGGCGAGCCGATCCCGGTCCCGCGGGTCGATGCGACGGAACTCCGCCCGCCGCAGACGACGACGCGGCGGGACGAAGTCGACACCGACGACGTCGTCGGCCCATGCGCGCTGCTCGAGCAGCTGCGCGACACGCGTGCCGAGTTCGCCACCCATCCCTGTCACGAGCACGCGCTGCTCCCCGCTCATGTCGCCTGCTCAGGTCGGAGGTGGGGAAAGAGGATGACTTCGCGGATCGACGTCACCCCAGCGAGCAGCATCACGAGCCGGTCAATACCCACGCCGAGCCCGCCCGCCGGCGGTAGACCATATTCCAGGGCGCGCACGTAATCGGTGTCGACGGGGTGCGCCTCGAGATCGCCGAGTCGCCTCAGCGTCGCCTGCGCCTCGAAGCGACGCATCTGCTCGACGGGATCGTTCAATTCGCTGAACGCGTTGGCGATTTCCCGTCCACCGACGAGCAGCTCGAACCGCTCCGTGAGCGCGGGGTCGCTCCGATGCTCCCGCGCCAGTGGTGACACTTCTCGCGGGTAGTCACACACGAACGTCGGTCCGATGATGTTCGGCTCGGCCGTCTTCTCGTAAATCTCCAGCACCAGCTTTCCTGCGCCCCACCGTTTCTCGTACGCGACGCCGAGCGAGTCGCAGACTGCCTGCAGCTGCGCCACCGGCATCGCGGGATGGACGTCGACTCCCGCGTGCTCCTTGATCAGTTCCACCATTGTGCGCCGCTCGAAGGGTGGAGTCAGATCAATCTGCCGGCCGTCCCACTCGACGGTGGTGCCGCCCAACGCAGCGCGTGCGGCCGTCGCGATCATCTCCTCCGTGAGGCGCATCATGTCGGTGTAGTCCGCGAACGCTTCGTACAGCTCGAGCATCGTGAACTCGGGATTGTGGCGCGTCGAGAGTCCTTCGTTGCGGAACACCCGGGCAATTTCGAAGACCCGATCGACGCCGCCGACAACGAGCCGCTTCAGGTAGAGCTCGGGGGCGACACGCAAGTACAGCTCCATGTCGAGCGCGTTGTGATGCGTGATGAACGGCCGGGCGTCGGCGCCGCCCGGAATCGGATGCAGCACTGGCGTCTCGACCTCGACGTAGCCCCGGTCGGCGAGGAACTCGCGGATCGCCGCGACCGTCGCGAAGCGAACGGCGAAGACTCGGCGGGCGTCCTCGTTGGCGATGAGATCGACATACCGCTGGCGGAAGCGCGTGTCGGTATCCGTCAAGCCGTGCCACTTCTCGGGGAGTGGGCGCAACGCCTTGGCGAGCAGCTGGAAGGAGCTCACCTTCACGGAGAGCTCGCCCCGCTTCGTCTTCAGGGGCGTGCCCTCGACACCGATCCAGTCGCCGCGCTCGATCTCTTCTCCGAAGCGTTCGAATTCCGCGTCGCCGAGATCGGCCTTGCTCACGAAGAGTTGCGAGGTGTCGGTGCCGTCGCGCACGGTCGCGAACACGAGCTTGCCTTGCTCGCGCAGGAGCAGCACGCGTCCCGCGACACGAACCGTGTCGTCGCTCGACGCACCCGGATCAAGCTTGTCGTCCCAGTGGCTCCGAAACTCCGCGAAGGTGTGCGTGCGATCGAACCGGACGGGATAAGGATCCTCGCCGCGCGTCCGCATTGCCTCGATCTTCTCGAGGCGCGCGGCGAACTCGTCGGATGGCGCACTCATCGGTTTCGCTCGAAGATGATGCGCAAGCCGTAGAGCGTGAGCCACGGCTCGTAGTGCTGCACCGAGCGCGTGTACGGGATGATGAGTTCGGCGAGACTGCCGGTGGCGATAACGGTGCACGGTCCGAGCTCCGCGGTGAAGCGGTCGACGACGCTGTCGACCTGGCCGCTGAACCCGTAGACCGCGCCCGACTGCAACGACTCCACGGACGACTTGCCGATCACGTGCTTCGGTTCGCCGAGCTCGACGCGACGCAAACCCGCGGCCCGTTCGAACAACGCGTCCATCGAGATCTCGACGCCGGGAAAGAGCGCGCCGCCCAGATACTCGCCCTTGGCGCTCACGGCTTCGATCGTCGTCGCGGTGCCGAAGTCGACGATGATCGTCGGACCGCCGTACAGGTCGTACGCACCGACCGCATTGGCGATGCGATCCGCGCCGACCTCCTTCGGATTGTCGTACAGGATCGGCATGCCGGTACGAACGCCCGGCTCGAGGACGAGGGCGGCCAGCCCGAAATAACGCTCGGTCATCTGGCGCAACTCTGCCGTCACCTTGGGCACGCCCGAGGAGATGGCGACGCCGGTGATGCCTTCCGGCTCGGAGGGACGACCCGAGGTGGGCATCGCGAACGAGAATCCGTGGAAACCGAGGAACTGTTGAATCATCAACGCGAGCTCGTCCGACGTTCGCTCCGCGTCGGTCGCGATGCGCCAGTGGTCGACGAGCTCGTGCCCGCGGAACAGGCCGACGATCGTCTGCGTGTTCCCGGCGTCGATGGTGAGCAGCATTCCTTCGCGAGGGGTCATGGCGTCACAAGATGCCGATGTCGAGGCCGATGTCGAGCACGCGGGCCGAATGCGTGATCGCGCCAACAGAGATGAAGTCCGCGCCGGCCGCGCTGTACGCCGGCACCGTCTCGAGTGTGACGTTGCCCGAAACCTCGACCTGCACGACGCCTTTGCAAAGCGCGACCGCTTCGGCGACCTCGGAGGGTGTCATGTTGTCGAGCAAGACGATGTCGACGCCCGAGTCGCGCGCCTCGACGACCTGCTCGAGGTCGTCACACTCGACCTCGACGATCCGGCCGTGCCATCGCGTGCGCGCTCGCTTCACAGCGGTCGCGATTCCGAGCGTGGCGAGGTGGTTGTCTTTGATCAACACCGCATCTGACAGCGACTCGCGGTGGTTGAAGCCGCCGCCGGCGCGCACCGCTGCCTTCTGCACCGCGCGTAGGCCCGGCAGCGTCTTGCGCGTGTCGCGGATGCAGGCCTCGCCGCGTGCCGCGTCGACATAGCGACGCGTGATGGACGCGATACCCGAGCAGTGGCCCAGGAAGTTCAGCGCGACCCGCTCGCCGGCGAGAATCGAACGCAGGCGTCCGGTCACGCGGCCGAGTTCGGCGCCCGCTTCGACGATGTCGCCGTCGGTGAACGACCAGGAGACGTCAACTTCCGGATCGACCTGGCGGTAGACCTCGGTCGCCAGCGCGGTGCCGGCGAGGACTCCGGGCTCACGCGTGACGAACGACGCGACACCCCGACGATCCTCGTCCACACAGGCGTTCGACGTGATATCGCCCAGCAGTCCGAGGTCTTCGGTGAGTGCCGCGGTGACGACCGACGCCACGATCGGACCGGGCGGATCGAACGCGGTCACGCGGGTCCCCGCATCGCGTGCTCGGGGAGCGCTACGAAGGCCGGTGGCGACGCGCCGCCGAGCACGAGCCGCCCGAGGAATGCCTCGGACGTCTCGGGAAAGTCTCGGCGCGTATGCGAGCCGCGCGACTCTTCGCGTGCGGTCGCCGCCTCGACGATCGCCCGCGACACCTGAAGGATGTCGAGCAGTTCGTGATCGGCGATCGATTCGCCGGACAAGCTCGTGGCGCGCGCCGAGAGATCGACGAGCGCGTCGGCGGCCAGCTTCAGAGTCGCAGCGTCCCGCACCACGCCGCACTCCGCTGACATGGTGCGCTGTACTTCCTGGCGCAGCGCGGCCACGTCGACCGAACGCTCGACATGGGGCGCGGCGACGGCAGCCGCGGCCGGTTCGGCGAGGTCGACGTCGAGCACGCCGGCCATCGCGCCGGTGGGTTCGGCTTCGCGTTTGCCGGCGGCGATGGCTTCGACGACCCGCCGACCGAAGACCAGGCCGTCGAGCAGCGAGTTGGACGCCAGGCGGTTGGCGCCGTGCACTCCACTGCACGCGGTCTCGCCGCACGCCCAGAGTTGAGGAAGCGTCGTGGCGCCGTCGAGGTCGGTCACGGCACCGCCCGACATGTAGTGGGCAGCTGGCGCAACGGGCAACCAATCGCGTGTCGGGTCGAGGCCGACCGTCCGGCACGCCCGCCAGATCGTCGGGAAGTGGCTCGCGAAGTCGTCGATCATCGTCGCGTCGAGCCACACGTGATCGGTGCCCTGTTCCTGCATTCGGCTGTAGATCGCGCGCGACACGACGTCGCGCGGCGCGAGGTCGGCGAGTGGGTGCACGGCCGTCATGAATTGCTCGCCGCGCGCGTCTCGCAGGACCGCGCCCTCGCCACGCAGCGCCTCCGAGAGCAAGGGCCGCGGCATCGAAGGGTGGTGCAGCGCCGTCGGGTGGAACTGGACGAACTCGAGATCAGCGCACGCAACTCCGGCGGCGAGCGCGAGCGCAATCCCATCGCCGGTCGACAACGCGGGATTGGTCGTCACGGCGAAGCACTGGCCGGCGCCGCCGGTGGCGAGCACGACGTGATCGGCGTCGACGACGTCGACTGCTCCGTCGGGTCGCAAGGCGGTGACACCGCAGCACCTGCCGCCTTCACGGTGCAATCCCGTAGCGAACCAGCCTTCCCGCACCTCGATGTCGCTCGCGAGCACCGCCGCGACGAGCGCACGTTCGATCTCGGCACCGGTCGCGTCGCCGCCGGCGTGGACGACGCGCGCGACGGAGTGGCCGCCCTCTCGGGCGAGCGCGAGGTGTCCGCCTGCGGCATCACGTTCCACATCGAAGCGAGCGCCCAACTCGGCGAGCTCGCGAACGCGGTCCGGCCCCTCGGTCACGAGCACGCGGACTGCGTCCACGTCGCAGAGGCCCGCCCCGGCGCGCAACGTGTCGTCGAGGTGGAGCTCAGGCGAGTCCGGCGCCGCGAACGCCGCCGCGACACCGCCTTGCGCGTAGCGAGTCGCCGAATGCCAGAGCTCGCCCTTCGTCAGCACGACAACCGACATGTCGTGTCGCGCCGCCTCCAGGGCGGTGGTCAGCCCCGCGACACCGCTCCCCAAGACGAGGACATCGAACACGCGGTCAGCCTACGGTGTGCCCGTAGCGATCGTGCATCCAGACGAGGTTGGAGCCGGACCGCTGCACCGCTTCCGACTCGGGTATCGGGCGATTCTCGCCGTCGACGTGCACGATCGTGGGCACGTATCCCTCGAGTTCGGCCACGTCGTACACGGCATACGTGATGACGATGACGCGATCGCGCGGCTGCACGAGCCGTGCGGCCGCGCCGTTCAGCACGACGTCGCCCGGACCGCCGCGCATTGCGTAGGTCTCGAAGCGCGCGCCGTTGTCGATGTCGAGCACGTGCACCTGCTCGAACTCTTCGATGTCGGCGAGTCGCATGAGCTCGGAGTCGAGCGTGATCGAACCGACGTAATCGAGGTTGGCGCCGGTGACGGTGGCCCGGTGGATCTTCGACTTCATCATCGTGCGCTGCATGGGATGACTTCTACCTTCCCGCTCGCGTGAGGCGGATGCCGAGGTCGGCGGACACGGTGTCGCCGCGAATCGTCAACGAGACGTTGTCGATCAGTCGGGTTCTGCCGACGCGCGCGGCGATCGCGACCAGGACGTCAGCGGCGAGGACCTCGAGCGGTCGGAGGTCGTGCGCGTCGACCACCTCGACGTATTCGAGATCCACCGCAGGTTCGCGCGCAACCATCGCTCTGATCAGACGCGCGAGTTCTCGCGCATCGCGCGCACCTGCCACCACCGCGTCCGTGGCCTCTCGCAGCGCGCTCGACAGGATCAGCGCCGAGTCGCGCTGCTCCACAGTGAGGTACGCATTACGGCTCGACATCGCGAGTCCGTCGGGTTCCCGCACGATCGGGCAGCCGACGACCTCGACGGGCAGGTCGAGATCCGCGGCCATGCGGGTCACGACTGCGAGCTGCTGGGCATCCTTGCGACCGAAATACGCGCGCGCCGGCCCGACGAGCGCGAAGAGCTTGGTCACGATGGTCGTGACACCGTCGAAGTGCGTTGGCCGGGTCGCGCCGCACATGCTCGTGGTGAGCTCGTTGACGTGCACGACTGTCACCGACTCGCCGCGCGGGTACATCTCGGCGACGGTCGGGCTGAACACGCAGTCGACCGCTGCGTCACGGCACTGCGCGAGATCGCCGGTGAGGTCGCGTGGATAGCGATCGAAGTCCTCGTTCGGCCCGAACTGCAACGGATTGACGAAGATGCTGACGACGACGAAGTCGTTCGCGGCCCGGGCGGCGCGAATGAGCGAGAGATGTCCCTCGTGCAGCGCACCCATGGTCGGGACGAGGCCGACGCGGCCGCCGCTCGCTCGCGCCGCGTCGCACGCGGCGCGCAACCTGTCCTTCGTCTCGATGTGGAGCATGCAAGCCTCGCTCGGTTCCGGCCGCGTCGGGTCCGGACTGGCGGGTCTCGAACGCCCTGATGTTAGGGCTCGGGGTCGCGGCCTGTCGCCCCCTGGCGGAGGTCGTCGAGCAGGCGGTCGAGACCGCTGTCGCGCCTGCCGGTGAGGCGGGCCGCCTCCCGCGCGAGCGCGCGGTACGCGTCGCGGTCCGGCGGGTCGAGCGCGGCGAGATGGCGTTCGACGGTCGCGAGGTCGCCGCGCTCGATGGGGCCGGTCAGTGCGGCGCCGGGACCCGTCGCGAATGCGTTTTCCACCGACGCCCGAACAAGCGGCGCGAACGCCTCGAACGGCACGTCGCAGCTGCGCGCCAGCCGCTCGACCTGACCTAGGAGCGCGACGACATGGTTCGAAGCGACGACCGCCGCCGCGTGGTAGCGCGTGCGTTCCTCGTCCCGCAGCTCGAACGGACGCAGTCCGAGCGAGCGCGCGAGTTCGGTCACCTCACCGTCGCCGGCGACGGCGGCCCACGCGCCCCGCAAGCGCTCGAGCCCGATCGAAGTCGACGGGAACGACTGCAGGGGATGCAGCGCGCCGACGCGTACGTCGGGCCGCATCTCGCGCAGAGGGCTCAACACGTCGAGACCGCGCGATCCCGCAAGGTGAAACACGAGCGCGTCCGACTCGAGCGACGGCGCGATCGTGATGGTCGTCGATTCGATCGCGCGGTCAGGGGTAGCGACGACGACGATCTGCGCGCCGCGTCCGACGTCGGAGACGAGGACCGGCTCGCATGACAGGCACGAAGCGGCCGCCGTCGTCGACGGCGAATCAGGCGCGCGTCCGGCGACCGCGACAACTCGATGGCCCTGCTCCATCAATGCCAGCGCGATCGTCGTGCCCGCGCGGCCCGGCCCGACCAACGCGACGGTACGGGTACTGGAACGTCCTGCAGTGGAATCCACGCTCGCTCCCCGCGAGGTTGGCCTCAACCGTCGGCCGGAGAGTGCAATGTTACTGCCGCCTCGCGAACGTCCTTCCACTCCGCGCTGGCGTCGACGAGATCGGGAGCGACGTCGCGCAGTGGCGCGAGCACGAAGCCGCGTTCCCACATGCGCGGATGCGGAATGGTCAGATCGGCGTCGTCGACGCGCACATCGTCATAGAGCAAGACGTCGACGTCGAGCGTCCGCGGGCCCCAACGTTCCCGTCGGACGCGACCGGCCGCGTCCTCGAGGCGATGGGCGACTCGCAGCACGTCGTGCGGCTCGAGGTCGGTCTCGATCGCGACGACGGCATTGAGGTAGTCGTCCTGGGCCGGACCGCCGACCGGCGCGGTTTCGTACACGCGCGAAAGGGCGACGACCCGGATCTGGTCGGCGCGAGCAAGCCCGTCGACCGCACTCTGCAAGTTGGCCGCGCGGTCGCCGAGGTTCGAGCCGAGCGCCAGATACGCGCAGGGCATCTCAGCGTTCGATGCGCACGCCGACCGAGTCGAGCATCGCGCGCACCGGCGGCCGGAGCTTGCGCACCTCGACGGTGACGCCTTGCACACGCGGATCGGCGCAGCACACCTCGGCGATACGTGTCGCCAAGCGTTCGAGCAACCGGTACTTCTCGGACGCGACGACACGACTCACCGCCTCGCAGACCGCCGAGTAGTCGACCGTGTCGTCGAGCTCGTCCGAATCGCCCGCGGCATTGAGATCGACGGAAAGCTCGACGTTCACCTCGAACGGTTGCGGTCTCGTCTGCTCTTCGGGCAGGACACCATGCACCCCGAGCTCGCGGATCCCGGAGATCAGAATCCGATCCACCGTTAGCGTCGCAGGTTGTCGTCGAGCGTCACGGCAACGATCTCGCGGCCTTCGGCGCCGAGACTCTTCGACGTCAGCTTCTCCATGATCGAAAGCGCGTGCGGACCCGAATTCACGAGCCCGGCATAGATGAGATAGCCGGCGAGGACACCGAGCAATCGATCGCCGAACTCCTCGTGGTGCACAAACAGCTTCTCGGTGGGATCGTCGAGCAGTTTCGCGAGCGTCTCGTAGATGGCGAGCACGCGCGCACCGAGCTCATCACGCGGGCCGATAGGAACGTGGACGTACTCGATGCCGGCTTCCTCGTACGCGTGGAGATTGTGGGTCGAGTCGAGAAGCGAGACGACATGCGTGAAGCCGTTCACGCCCAGCCAGATGAGCTCCTCCTGGCGCCGCACCTTCCGGTGATTGCGTGCGAAGCCGCCCGGCCGCTCACCCGCGCCGAGCCGGTCCTTGATCACCCACGTGAAGTACCGAGGCCGAAGGCCTTGTGCCCACCGTCCCCGCAATCCGCCCACGGTCATGCTGCCATCCCTGTCTGATCTGCGCGTTCCATCACGTCGAGCATCTCCGCCGCTCGCTTCGCCAGGTCGACTGCATGGACCCGGACCACCGCGGCACCCTTCACAAAACACCACACGGTCGTCGCCAACGTCGCAATGTCGCGGCTCTCGGCGTCGGCGTCGCCCACGAGCCGGCCGAGGAACGACTTCCGCGACGTCCCGACGAGCAGCGGCACACCCGCGGCGCTCGAGAGCTCCGGCAACGCACGCAGGAGCTCGATGTTCTGTTCGGCCGTCTTCGCGAAACCGATGCCCGGATCCGCGAGCAGCCCGTCGACACGGACGCCGGCCTCGCGCGCGGCTTCGACCCGAGCGCGCAGCTCGCGCCCGACGTCCCGGACGACGTCGTCGTACTTCACCTCGTGCTGCATGGTCTTCGGCGTGCCGCGCATGTGCATCACCACGTACCCGGCGCCGGCGTCAGCGACGACGCTCCGCATGCGCGCATCGGCGGTTCCGCCGGAGACGTCGTTGACGACCGTCGCGCCGGCGGCGACCGCGGCCGCCGCGACCTCCGACTTGGTCGTGTCGATGCTCACGGGCACGCTGGCCGTCGCCGCGAGCGCGCGGATGACCGGAAGGACGCGCCGCAGTTCTTCGTCGGCGTCGACGGGCGGGGCCCCGGGACGCGTCGACTCGCCCCCGACGTCGAGAACGGACGCACCCGCGTCGGCGAGCGCCTGCCCGTGAGCAATCGCCGCGTCGGGATCGAGATAGAGCCCGCCGTCGGAGAACGAGTCGGGCGTCACGTTCACAATTCCCATCACCGCGCGTCTCGGAAGGTCGGCGACACGGAATGGGAGCGGCCCATGAGGCACGAGGCGAGGTTACCGGCCGGTTTCAGCTGCGCCCGACGGCCGGACCGAGCAGCGCCATCACTTCGGCGCGAGTCGCAACATTGTCCTTGAACAGCCCGCGGACCGCCGACGTGACGGTCAGCGAGCCGGGTTTTCGGACGCCCCGCATCGACATGCAGAGGTGCTCGGCCTCGATCATGACGAATGCGCCGCGCGGCTGCAGGACTTCGACGATCGCGTCCGCGATCTGCGTGGTGAGCCGCTCTTGGACCTGCGGTCGCTTCGCGAAGCCGTCGACGAGGCGGGCGAGCTTGGAGAGCCCTGTGATCCGGCCGTCGTCGCCCGGAATGTAGGCAACGTGGGCACGGCCGTGGAACGGCGTGAGGTGGTGTTCGCACACGCTGTAGAGCGGAATGTCGCGAACCATCACCATTTCGTCGTGATTCGCCTCGAACGTCACGACGAGGTGCCGCGATGGATCGTCGTGGAGGCCGCTGAAGATCTCGGCGTACATCTCCGCGACGCGTTGTGGAGTTCGGGTGAGGCCGTCGCGGTCCGGGTCCTCGCCGATCGCGAGGAGGATCTCGCGTACGGCGCGTTCGATGCGTTCGACGTCGACACCGCCTCCGGCGCCGGGAACGGCGTGCAGCGGGTTGGCTTCCGTCACGAGATCGGCCCTCCTGCGACGGACGAACCGGACGCGGCCGGCGGCTCGCTCGCGGCAACGGCGGACGGCCGACGGCCGGCGACGTCGTGCCACGCCGGGACGTCGGCAAGCAAGCGCTCGACATCCGCCGCCTCGAGCGTCTCCCTGTCGAGCAGCTCGAGCGCCACACGGTCGAGTGCGGCTCGGTTCTCCACGAGGATGTTGCGCGCCACGTCGTGTGCGGTGTCGAGCAGCGTTCGCACCTCGGCGTCGACGCGTGCCGCAACCTCCTCGCTGTAGTCCTGGCCCTGACCGCGATCTCGTCCGGCGAACGTGTCGCCTCGCTCGCGGCGGCCAACGCGCATGAGGCCGACCACGTCGCTCATGCCGAACTCGGTGACCATCCGCCGACCGATCGTCGTCGCGCGTTCGATGTCGTCGTGCGCGCCAGTGGTCGGATCCGCGAACGTGAGCTCTTCAGCGGTTCGCCCGCCGAGCAGCATCGCCATCTCGTCACGCAATTCCTGGCGAGTCGCGAGCAGTCGATCTTCGCTCGGCAACACGAGCGTGTACCCGAGCGCCCGGCCGCGGGGAATGATCGAGATCTTGTGCACGGGCGGGCGCGTCGGAAGCGCGTGGGCGACGAGGGCATGCCCCGACTCGTGAAACGCGATCACGCGCTGCTCGTGCTCCGAGATGACACGGCCTCGCCGTTCGGGCCCGGCGATGACTCGCTCGATCGCCTCGTCGAATTGCGGGTTGCCGATGACCTCGAATCCTCGACGCGCACTCAACAACGCCGCCTCGTTCACGACGTTCGCGAGATCGGCGCCCGTGAATCCGGGTGTGCGCCGAGCGACGACGTCGAGGTCGACTCCTGAAGCGAGCGGCTTGTCGCGGCCGTGCACGCGGAGGATCGCCTTGCGCCCCTCCAGGTCGGGACGGTCCACCACGATCTGCCGGTCGAACCGGCCCGGTCGCAGCAGCGCGGGGTCGAGCACATCGGGCCGGTTCGTTGCCGCGATGAGAATGACGCCCGAGGTGGTGTCGAACCCGTCGAGCTCGACGAGCAACTGGTTCAGGGTCTGCTCGCGCTCGTCGTGCCCTCCGCCGACTCCGCTGCCTCGCTGCCGTCCCACCGCATCGATCTCGTCGACGAACACGATCGCGGGCGGTGTGGCCTTGGCGCGCGCGAACAGGTCGCGCACGCGTGCGGCGCCGACGCCGACGAACATCTCGACGAAGTCGCTGCCTGAAATGGAGAAGAACGGCACGCCGGCTTCGCCCGCCACCGCGCGCGCCAAGAGCGTCTTGCCCGTTCCGGGCGGGCCATACAGGAGCACACCTTTCGGGATCCGAGCACCGAGCTGTTCGAACCGCTTCGGTTCGGCGAGGAAGTCGCGCACCTCGCGCAGCTCGTCGACGGCCTCGTCGAGACCGGCAACGTCTTCGAACCGAACCTCGGGCATGTCCTTGTGCACGGCCTTCGCGCGCGAGCGGCCGAACGAGAACATGCGCGGGCCGCCTTGCAGCCGTACGAGGGCGAATACGACGAGCCCGAGGATCAACACGAGCGGGATGACGCTCGTGAGGAGCGTTCCCCACGGGCTCGAGTGTTGCACTTCGACGCGCAGGTCGACGCCGGCTTTGACGACGTCCCCCGTGAGCGAACCCGTGTACTGGTCGGGGACGCGCACGACGTACCGGGTGCCGTCGCTCAGCGTTCCCTTGACCTCGTGGTCCCGGTCGTACAGCGTTGCCGTCTTGACCCGACCGGCCTGGAGGTCCTCCTGGAACCGCGACAGGCCGAGCGCGGTGCGTGCCGGAGCACCGTGCAACTCGGAGACGACGAGGATCGTCGCGACGGCCGCGGCCACCACCACGCCGGCGGCAATGACGACACGCAGACGTTTGGACACGCAGCCTCCCGGTGTGATGCGCGGGTCAGGCTAGCGAGGCCGTCGCGCCGGCCGTTCCCTGGGTCTCTCTCGGAAGATCAGCCCGGAGCGGGGCCCGCGTATTCCGCGACGTAGGGGAGATTGCGATATTGCTCCGCCACGTCGAGGCCGTAGCCGATGACGAACCGCGGTGGGATCCGGAACCCGACGTACTTGAGGTCCGGGTCGACCTTCTGCAGACCTTCCTTCACCAGCAGCGCACACACTTCCAGCGATGCCGGGCCGCGCGCCCGGAGGTTCTTGCGGAGATAGGCGAGCGTGAGCCCCGAGTCGACGATGTCTTCCACGATGAGGACGTGCCGGTCGCTGAGATCGATGTCGAGGTCCTTCATGATCCGGACGACACCGCTCGTACGCGTCGCCGATCCGTAAGAGGACACCGCCATGAAGTCGAACTCGACCGGCAAGTCGATCGCACGCGACAAGTCGGCCATGAACATGAACGCGCCCTTGAGAATGCCGACGAGCAACGGCGGATGCTCCGCGTAATCGGCGGCGATCTCCTTCCCAAGGTCCCGAACGCGCTGTTGCAGCTCGTGTTCGTCGACCACGATCGGGCCGACGTCGCTACTCACGAGCTCATTGGGGGAGGTGCCGTCGTTCATGCGGTGGCGGGTCCTGCGCTGAGCCAGAGGAACTGCTGGGTGCGCTCAGTGACGCGAATCCGGTCGTCGATACGGTAACCCACCACCCAGAGGACGTCCTCGGCGACGACGACCGGTGCGTGCACCCGCCGGCCCGCCGGGACGCCGGCCTCGGCCAGCGCATCCCGCACCAGCTTCGAACCCGAGCTACCGAGCGGGCGGAACCGCTCCCCGACCTCAGCGGCGCGCACGACGACCTCGCTCCGATCGACGCGCGCCGCGTCACACACCGCGATCGTCCGTCCGTCCGGCCAGAACGCCGGTGGCGCATGCTCGACCCAAGCCTCGATCTCGACGGCGCCGAACGATGCGCGTCCGGGCAGCGGCAGGCGCACCGGCGCCGACGGGACGGGCGCGTCCTCCTGATCAGCAGCCGCGAGCAGATGCAGCCGACCGTCGGCGCATTCGACCCGCCGGCCGGCTCCCAGATCGACGGCTCGCTGAACGCCGCGAGCGACCTCGAGGACACGATCGACGGTCGCGAGCGAGGGGGGCGGTGATCCCAGCCATCTGCGCACGACCCGGCGCGCCAGCGACTTCGGTAGCGCGGCAAGCGCAACCGCGTCTTCGGCATCGTGGCCGGCGGCGAGCGCGTCGAGCAGCTCGTCGTCGTCGCGCAGCACCGCGGCTTGGCGGGCGAGCACATCGACGAGGTCGCGACGCGCGCCGCGCTCGAGACGTGGCACCACCTCGCGGCGGAGCCAGACCCGCCGGTACTGCACATCGTCGTTCATCGGGTCGTGGACAGGCGCGAGGCGCAGCAACGCACAGATCTGACGCGTGTCCGCTCGGCGTAGTTCCAACAACGGTCGCCGCAGCGGCCCGCGGCGTGGTGCCATCCCGGCGAGTCCGGCGAGACCGCTACCCCGCAGGAGGTTGAGCAGCACGGTCTCGGCCTGGTCGTCGCGGGTGTGTCCGAGCAGGATCGCGACGGCATCGACCGCATGGCGTTCGCGTTCGAGCGCGCGAAGACGCACGTCGCGCGCGCGAGCTTCGAGATTGGCGCCGCCCTCGACGTCGACGGCGATCACGCTTGATCGCGCGCCGAACCGTTGGGCCGCCCGCGTGACGACGGCGGCCTCGTGCGCGGCTTCCGGCCGGAGGCCATGGTCGACGTACACCGCGACGGCATCAAACCCGGCGTCGCACGCGAGCGCCAGCAACGCCAGCGAATCGGCTCCTCCCGAGCAAGCGACGACGACTCGTGCGCCGGGCTCGAGATCGTCGAGTGCGAGAAGTCGTTCGGTCCAGTTCCTGAGCGCAACGGCGCGCACGGAGGGAGTTACCCGCCGACGCGCTGCGCGGCGGCGGGTATGACGCGCCCGAGCCACGCCCCGGGATCATCGAGCTCGGCGATCGACGGCAGATTCTCGGGACTCACCCACGCCATGTCGACGGCACGCACTCCGGCCGCGTCCATCACGCCGCGCACGAACCGCTCGCCGACCTCGTACTGCCGCATCTTCTGCTCCAGGCCGAGCAGCTTCTGCAATTGCGCGGCGATGCCGACCGCCTTGCGCCGCTGTTGCAGCACTCGCTCCATGCGCTCTTCGCCGGCGACGTGCCGGCGGCCGAGCTCGCTCATCACGACGTTGCCGTGGCCCTCCAACAACGACATCAACGCCTGCACCTTGGCGAGCACGCCGCGCTGTTCGGGCGTCGCGAACAAGGCGACGAGGCCGCCTTCGTCGAGCGGATTCCGTCCGCGCCGCATTTCCTCGACCGCCTGCGACACCGCACGGAAGAACGTGCTCGGGTCGGGATCGACGAGCCGCAGCGTCTCCTGCACGAGGGAGAGGAAGTACTCGCGCATCCACGGCACGCCCGTGAATTGCGCGCGGTGTGTGACCTCGTGGATCGCGATCCACAAACGGAAGTCGCGCGGCCGGAACGCGAAGCGCTTTTCCAACGCCAGCACGTTGGCGCCGACGTAATAGACCGCATCGCCACGGGGATCGTCCGGTACCAGCAGGTCATACTGGCCAAGCACCCGCTGCGACAGGTAGCCGAGCAGTACGCCGAGCTCGCCGGCTGCGACCTGACGGCTGATCGGGGCGAGCGGATTGCGCGCGAGGCGTTCCGCGAATCGGTCCGTCAGCGGCGACAGCAGTTGCCGCATCGACGCGATGTTCGAGTCGACCCAATCTCGCCGGTCGAGGACCCGCGCCGAGACGTGGCCGGGGGCACGCAAGCCGGTGTAATCGCCGACGAGCGCCTCCGCTTGTACGGTCAACGCGTCGAAGTCGGCGGTGAGCGATCCGGCGAGGTACGAGTCCGCGAGGGGCTCACGGCCGGCGACGAAACGGGCAACGCGGCGTGCGGTACCCCAGTCGACCGGATCAGGAGCCCGAACGTCGACCTCGGTTTCAGTCACTCCGTGGGCGCCCCTTCACCTCGAGGCGGCCGACCTTCAGCCAGTACTGAACGACGAGTTGGATCATCATCCCGGCAAAGCCGAGTGCCAGCAGCGGAGCGATCCAGTAGAACCACGGCTTCCCGCTGCCCCTGGCAACGAACGCAAGGATCCCGAGCGCCAGACCGCCGAGAAAGATGACGATGGCCAGAATCACGGAGATCAGGGTGGACGGCCGCATGAGGCCATCGTAGAAGAGCCGGAAGGCGGCCCGTGACTCGCGGCCCGGTCAGTACTCGACTTCGGTGATGCCGAGCGCCTTGGCGATCCGCTCACGCAACTCGGGCGGCACGGGCTCGTGGCACTTCGACACGACGATCCGCCGCAGTTCGAGCTCGAACGTGAAGCCCTCCGCACATGGCGGGCACTCGTCGAGGTGACGAGCGATCGCGCGGCGCTTCCAGACCGTCAACTCGCCGTCGAGATATTCGTACACCCGATGGATGGCGTGATCGCAGTCCATCGCCTCAGCTTCCCCCCGTCGTGGATTCGACGCGTGGCCGGAGATTGTTGCGCTCCGCGTAATCCCACAACCGCTGCTGCAACGCCTTTCTTCCGCGATGGATCCGGCTCATGACCGTCCCGATGGGTACGTCGAGGATCTCGGCGATCTCCTTGTAGGAGAAACCCTCGATGTCGGCGAGGATCACGGCCATCCGGAACTGCTCGGGGATCGCCTCGAGCGCCCCTTTGACTTCGCTGTCGGGAATGCTGTCGAGCACCTCCGACTCCGCCGTGCGCGTGGCGTCGGCCGTCTCCAAGCCGCCGAGCCGGCGGAAGATGTAGAAGTCCTCGACGTCGTCCAGGTCGACCTGCTCAGGCCGGCGCTTCTTGGCCCGGTACTGGTTGATGAACGTGTTCGTCAAGATCTTGTAGAGCCAGGCTTTGAGGTTGGTGCCTTCCTTGAAGCCCTCGAAGCCGCGGTAGGCGCGCAGGTACGTCTCCTGCACGAGGTCTTCGGCGTCGGAGGGATTCCGCGTCATTCGAAGGGCAGCCGCGTACAACGCCGACATGAACGGCATCGCTTGTTCGGCGAAACGGGCCTGATCGGCCATGCCCGAAGGCTACCCGGGACACCCAAGGAGTCAGACCTCGAACCCGCACCCGGGCCGTCAGGCGAAATGCAGGACGCAAAGGCCGCCGGCGACGAGGCAGTAGAGGCCGAACGGCCAGAGGGTCTTCGTCTCGAAGAACCGCATGAGGAAGCGCGTCGAAAAATATGCGGCGAACCCGGCGACGACGGCTCCGACGAAGATCTGCGAGCGCACGCCGTTGCCGTTCGGGCCCAACAGATCAGGGATCTTGTAGAGGCCGGCAGCGGCGATGATCGGCGTCGCGAGCAGAAACGAGAACCGCGCCGCGTCTTCGTGATCGAGCCCGCGGAGGAGTCCGGCGACCATTGTGATGCCTGAACGGCTGATGCCCGCGAACAGCGCGCCGATCTGGACGACGCCGACGAACAGCGCCTCCCGATAGGTCAGCGATTCGATGCGGCGGCCCGGCTCCGGGTTCGTCGTCTGTGGCGCGGTGGTCGACAATCGAACGACGTTCGAGCGCCGGCTCAGCACCTCGCCGCCGAGCAGGATCACGCCGTTGATCATGAGAAAGATGGCAGCGGCGAGCGGCTTTGCGAAAAGCGTCCGGAACTCGTGCTCGAACGCCAGCCCCGTGAGCCCGGCGGGAATGGTCGCGACGAAGAGCAGCGTGCCGAGCCGAGCATCCGCACTCACGATGCGCCGGGCGCGCGCACTGCGAACGAGGTCACCGATGATCGTGAACCACTCGCGGCGGAAATAGATGAACAGCGCGAGCGCGGTGGCGACGTGGAGTGTGACGAGGAACGCGAGATAGAAGGACTCGTTCGCGGATTGGGCCTTGACGAGGTCGTCCCAACCCAACAACGCCGGGATCAAGATCGAGTGACCGAGACTGGAGACGGGGAAGAGTTCGGTGACGCCCTGAATCAGCCCGATCACGATCGCCCGGAAGTAGGTCAGCACTGTCGGGGCGATTTAGCGATGCGTTCGTGTTCGCCGGGTCGTGCCGGTTCGCTTCTGCGGCTGCGCGGGACGCGGCGCGGCTCCGCCCTCACCACTCGTCAAGAGGTACACCACGAGTACGAACGCGCAGATGAGCAACACGAACATCCCGTTAGGAATGCTGCGATAGCTCTCGCGCAGCTTCCAGAGGACCAGCCGTCTCCGCCGCACGGACCAAGCCTGCCAACCGCGCCCTCGCAGCACAACACCGGCCGACAAAATGTGCGTCAAGTCGCTCGTGTGGTGACGCGATCGGGACGAACAGGGCTCCAACTGGCGTGCGCGGAGCCGGAGAAGGGACTCGAACCCTTGGCCTGCTCATTACGAGTGAGCTGCTCTGCCGTCTGAGCTACTCCGGCGAAAGGGCGAAGTCTATCTGAGGGCTTACGCGGGAGCCGCGGGCGGCAGCGTGAGCAAGAGGTACGTCAAGCGGACGATCCCCTTCTCATTGATGGGAAACGCTTCGCGCGCTTCGCGACATGCTTCCAGCGCGAACACGGCGCGACGCGGCGCCACATGCAGCGGTGTTCGGTCGGAGTTCAGAGGCGGCGCGGGCTGCGCCAAGACGTCGCGATAGACCGACTCGATTGCGGTGACACCTTCGATGAGCAAGTCGATCCGCGTGCGCCGTGCCTCGCGCCGGTGGCGTTCCTCGATGCGACGACGCAGGCGCTGGGCATCGCGGTCCGTGTAACCGAGCCGCTCCATTTCCGCATCGAACATCGCGAGCTCTTCCGCATGACGCGCCGCGACCTCCGCGGCCGCGGCGTCGACCGCGGCGCTCAGCTCCTCGGCGAGCGCGAGCGCGGTCGCGCCCGTGCCGTCCACGCGTGCAGGCGCGCTCGCGAACGCGTCACGAAGCGCTCGCAGCGGTCCGGCGAGCGCGCGCGCCCGCGCCACTTGGCCGCCGCCGAGCGCGGCCGCAGTCGTCGCGATCTCGGACGCGATCCCCTCCCCCTCGAGGGCTTCGAGGACGGTTCGATCGCTCACGGGGTCGAAGTCGATGCGCTGGCATCGTGAGCGAATCGTCTCGAGCAAGTCGTCGGGCGCGGACGTGACCAAGACCATCACCGTGCGGGCCGGCGGCTCCTCGAGCGTCTTCAGCAGCGCGTTGGCCGACTCGTTCTGGTTGCCGCGCAAGCGTTCCGACTCGAACAGCACGAGCGCCTTGCGTTCGGCCTCTATCGGCGCACGCGCCGCCTCCGGAAGGATGCGCTCGCGCACGTCGTCCTTCACGCGATACGACGCTCCGCCCGGCTCGAACTCGACGACGTCGGGGTGCACGCCGCGCGCGACGAGCGCCCTCCCGCGCTGATCATCGACGCCGATCAGCATCGCCGCGAACGCGCGCGCCGCGATCTCGACACCCGATCCACGCGGACCGACGATGAGGTATGCGTGCGACGGCCGTTCGGCGGCGCGCCGAAGCGTCTCGATCGCTCGGTCCTGTCCGATCACGTCAGCGAACATCACTGTCACCTTACGGCGACGGCAGGACCGGCAGGATCTTCGCCCATACCCGGGCGGCGACTTCGCCCTCGGATCCGCTCGCGTCGACAACGCTCCAGCCGCGTTCCGTGGCGAGGTCGCGGTACGCGCGCCGCACCCTCGCGTGGAAAGAGTCGCCTTCTCGTTCCAATCGATCGCGCTCGCTCGCGATACGGGCCTCCGCAACTGAATCCGGGAGGTCGAGGACGACGACCACGTCCGCTTCGAGTCCGCCGGCCGCCCACGCGCTCATGCGTTCGACCGGGTCGACGCCAAGGCTTCGAGCGACGCCTTGATACGCCAGGCTCGACGGCGTGAACCGGTCGCTGACGACGATCTCGCCGCGGGCGAGGCCGGGCCGAACGACCTCGGACACGTGCTGCGCGCGGTCGGCCATGAGCAGCAGCAACTCGGCGCGGGGATCGACATCAGCGTCGGTATGCAGGAGAGCCGAGCGCACCGTCCTGCCGAGGTCGGTGCCGCCGGGCTCGCGAGTCTCGCTCACGGGATAACCGAGACTGCGAAGCCGCGCCACGAGCGCGCGGACTTGCGTCGACTTCCCGACTCCTTCACCACCCTCGAGCACGATGAAGCGTCCCGTCATGTGCCGGCGGCGGGCTGCACCGACTCGGCGCGCTGGGTCCGGCGCATGCGGCGCGCCGCCGCGAGCCCGGACAGCACCGTGATGAGCCCGCCCGCCCATAGGGCGAGCCGGACGCCGGGGAGACTGACGTGGATGTTGCCGAGCTTCAGATTGCTGTTCGTGAGCGCTTCGGAGATCGCGCCGAACGCGTTGGCGAAGAACGGCCCGACCGTCAGCGAGAAGAGCAAGCACACTCGGACAACGGTGTAGAGAGTCGCGAACGTCCGACCCCGCATCTCGTCGGAGACGGATTCCTGCAAGAGCGTGAAGCCGGTGACGTACCCACAGCCCGCACCGGCCCCGACCGCGGCGGTCAGTACGAGGGCAGGCGTGAGCGACGACACCCACGCCACTGCGATGATCGAGACCCCGGTCGCGACGACGGAACCCGTGAACACCGCCACGCGTGGAAGCCGCCGTTGCACCAGCAAGAGGGTCACGACGCCGATCGCGGCGCCGATACCGAGCGCGGCGAGGAGCAATCCGAACGTGGACGCACCGCCGCCCAGTACGTCCTTGGCGAACACCGGGCCGAGCGGCACGATCACGCCCCCGCCGATCAGTCCGCCGGCCAGCCCGATCATCACGCCGCGGACCATCGAGTTCGATCGGACAAAGCGCAGACCGTCACCGATGTCGCGGAACGTCTGCGTCACGGGTACGCGTTTGATCGCGCCCCGCTCGTGCTCGTCGAGACGCAGTCTCGAGATCAGGTAGGCGGACACCAGGAACGTCAGGGCATCGACCCAGATGGCGAGCGACTCCTGCTTCACCTCGAAGCGACTCAACGCGGAGAAGTGACCCATCCACTTGGCGACGCCGGCCAGCACGGCGAACATCACCGCTCCGAGCGGGAAGGTGCCGAACGCGGCCACGAGTCCGAGCGAGTTCGCCGACGCGAGCTGCTCGGGATCCTTGACCACGTTCGGGACGCTCGCGTCCTTGGCCGGACCCCACAGCAAGGTCAGGACTTCGATCGAGAACGAGATCACGACGAGGCCGAGCAAGTCGTCCCAGAAGGGCAGCACGCCGAGAAGCGCGGCGCGACCAATGTCGCACGTGACCATCACGGCACGCCGGTTCCAGCGGTCGATGAGTGCGCCGCCGATTGGCGCGAGCACGAAGCCCGGCAACATGCGCGCGACCATCACGAGCCCGACTGCCGTGCCGGAATTGGATGTACGCGTGCCGGCGATCGCGAGAATCGCGATGAGACCGGTCCAGTCCCCGAGGCTCGAAACGACCTGAGCGCCGAACAGTCGAAGGAACCCGGGGACGCGGAAGACGCGCCACGGCGCGGGCGGGATCGGCTCCTCGTGCGGTGCCGCGGGGATGAACGGCGCCTGTTCGGTCACGCGTCGTGCAGCCTACGGCCCGGATGGATCGGAGGTGTCGCTCCCCGGCGACTTCGCGACCTTCTTCACGGCCTTCTTGGTGGTCGTCGCCGCCGCCTTCTTCGTTGCCTTCTTCGTTGCCTTCTTCGTGGTCTTCTTAGTGGTCTTCTTCGCCGTCTTCTTGGTCGTCTTCGTCGCCGCCTTGCGCGTCGACTTGCGTGGGCGCGGCCCCTGCTCCGCCCGCTCCTTCAACAACGCAACGGCCGCATCGAGGGTGAGCGTCGACGGATCGCTGCCGCGCGGAACGGTCGCGTTCACCGTTCCGTCGGTGACGTACGGACCGTACCGGCCGTCGAGCACGCGCACCGGCGCGCCGGTGTCGGGATGCGCGCCGAGCTCCGCCAGCGGCGGCTTCTGTTGACGTCCGCCGCGACGCTTCGGCTGCGCGAACAGTGCCTCGGCCTCGGCGAGCGTGATCGTGAGCAGTTGCGGCTCGTCCGTCAGGCTGCGCGTGTCACCGTCAGAGCGCTTGAGGTACGGACCGAACCGTCCGGGTGACGCGACGATCTCGCGCCCGTCGGCATCGACGCCGACGGTGCGCGGCAAGGACAGCAGCTGCAGCGCGTCATCGAGCGTGACGCTCTCGGGCGACTGGTCCTTGAACAACGACGCGCGCTTCGGCTTCCGCTTCGAGCCGTTGTCCTGCTCACCGAGTTGCACGTACGGTCCAAACCGGCCGCTGAGCACGAACACCGGCAGGCCGGTTTCGGGATCGGTGCCGAGCGATCGTGGGCCCTCGGCTTGCTTGGCGATCAGCTCACGCGCCAACGCCGGCGTCAGCTCGTCGGGCGCGATGTCGGGCGGCAACGACGCGGTTTCGTCCTCCTCGCGTTGCACATATGGCCCGTAGCGGCCGACCCGTACGACGATCTCATGGCCGGTGTCGTCGGTACCGATCGGTATTGTGCTCACCCCGCGAGGGTCGATCTTCGCGAGCTGGTCGTCGGAGACGAGCTCGCGTAATCCCGCGCTCCCGTTCCCGAAGTAGAAGCTGTGCAGCCACTTCTCGGCTTCGCCCTCGCCGCGAGCGATGACGTCGAGCGCCTCCTCCATCGACGCGGTGAAGCCGTAGTCGACGAGGTGGCCGAAGTGCTGTTCCAAGAGATTCGTCACCGCGAACGCCGTCCACGCCGGAACGAGTGCGGTGCCCTTGCGCCACACGTAGCCGCGCGCCTGGATCGTGTCCATCACCGCGGCGTACGTCGAGGGCCGCCCGATCCCGCGCGCTTCGAGTTCCTTGACGAGGCTTGCTTCCGTGTACCGCGCGGGCGGCTTGGTCTCGTGAGAGACGGCAGCAAGCTCGGTGCATTCGACCGCGTTGCCTTCTTCGAGGGCCGGCAACCGCGCCTCGCGCTCGACTTCGTCGCCTTCGTCGACGTCCTCGACGTACGCGCGACGCCAGCCGAGGAAGTCGTAGCTCTTGCCCGCGGCCCGGAACACCACGCGTTCACCGGCCGTGGACGTCGCGGCCAGCCGGATCGTCATCTTGCGGCCGCGCGCGTCACTCATCTGGCACGCGATCGTGCGGATCCAGATGAGCTCGTAGAGACGACGCTCGTCGTTGTCGAGCTCGGAGGCGACCTCCTGCGGGGAACGGATCCGGTCGCCCGCGGGCCGGATCGCCTCGTGCGCTTCCTGCGCGTTCTTCACCTTGCTGCGGTACGCGCGCGACTCGGCGGGCAGGTACTCGTCGCCGTACTCCTGGCGGATCGCGGCACGCGCGGCCGTGATCGCCTGCTCCGACAAGTTCGTGCTGTCGGTCCGCATGTACGTGATGTAGCCGCGCTCGTACAAACGCTGGGCGACGGCCATCGTGCGAGCCGCCGAAAATCCCAGCTTGCGGCCGCCCTCTTGCTGGAGCGTCGATGTCGTGAAGGGCGCCTTCGGGCGTTCGGTGAACGGGCTCGATTCGACGCTCGCGACGGTGAACGCGGCGTCGCGCACTCGCGCGGCCAGGCCGTCGGCGGCATTCGCGTCGAGTAGGACGACGTCCCGGCCGGCCGCGATCGCGCCAGTGGCGGGATCGAAGTCGCGTCCTTCTGCGAGTCGACGCCCGTCGAGCTCGACCAGGGCCGCGCCGAACGGCTGATCGTTGCCGACAAACGTCCCTTCGAGGTCGTACCACTGGCCCGACCGGAAGCGCATGCGTGCGCGCTCGCGCTCGACCACGAGCCGGACGGCGACGCTCTGCACTCGTCCGGCGGAGGCGGCTTGGCCTCGCCCGAAAACCCGCCACAACACGGGTGACGTCTCCCAACCGACGAGACGGTCGAGGATGCGGCGTCCCTCCTGTGCCTCGACGAGTTGCATGTCGAGGTCGCGCGGCTGTGCGAGTGCTTCGCGGATCGCGTGCGGCGTGATCTCGTGGAACACCATTCGACGCACGGGCACGCGCGGGTTCAGGACCTCGAGGACATGCCAGCCGATGGCTTCGCCTTCACGGTCCTCGTCGGTCGCAAGCAACAGCTCGTCGGCACCCTTCAGCGCCTGCTTCAGTTCGGTGACCACTTTCTTCTTGTCCGGATGCACGACGTACACGACGTCGAAGTGGTCCTCGGGATCGATCCCGGCAAGACGCCCGTGCGTTTCGACCTTGTCCGGGTGCTGCGCTTGCAGCTCGCGCTTGTCGCGCGGCAAGTCGCGGATGTGACCGACGCTGGCCTTCACCGTGAAGTCGCGTCCGAGATAGCCCGCGATCGTGCGCGCCTTGGCCGGCGATTCGACGATGACGAGAGGCTTCGCCACGGTGGCGTGCGCTCCATTGCTCTGTGGACCCTGCGGCCGGCGATGATTCACGCGGCCGGGTCGGTGACCGTAGCCGCATGCCTGCGACCGCCGTGCCATCGCCGCGTGGTTGATGCCGATTCGTGGTCGCCCGGCCACGATTTGTGCTGCGGTCTATCGTGCCCGCCCGTGGTGGGCTTCCTCGACTTCATCGATCCCAAGCACCTGATCGAGACCTTCGGCACGATCGGCCTGTTCGCGATCGTGTTCGTCGAATCGGGGCTGCTCCCGGCTCCCCTCCCCGGCGACTCGCTGCTGTTCATCGCCGGGTTCTTCTCGTCCACCAAGGCCGGCGGCAGCGATCCGCACCTCAATCTTCTCCTCGTTGTCGTCGGCGCGTTCATCGCGGCGGTGCTCGGAGCCCAGGTGGGCTACTGGATCGGCAGGCGCTACGGGACCCGCTTGTTCAAGCCCGACGCCCGGCTGTTCAAGACGGAGTACCTGGAGCGCTCACAGGAGTTCTTCGACCGCCGGGGCGCCCGGGCCGTCGTGCTCGGCCGGTTCATCCCGTTCGTGCGTACGATCGTGCCGATGCTCGCCGGCGCCAGTCGCATGCCGCAACGCGCGTACGCGACCGCGAATGTCATCGGCGCCGCGATCTGGGCCGTCGGCGTTACGTTGCTCGGCTACTTCCTCGGCAAGCAGATCGGCGCCAAGAACATCGACAAGTACCTGCTACCGATCGTCGCCGTGATCATCGTGCTGTCGCTGATCCCGCCGTTCATCGAGTACCGCCGTCACCGCCGCACCAAGGCCGCGGCGTCCGTCGACTGAACGCTCCCCCATCGAACTGGCGTGAGCAGCAGCCCTGACAGGGCCGTCACTCACGCCGGTTGACACTCACTCGGCTTCCGTTCTCGAACCGGCGTGAGCAGCAGCCCTGACAGGGCCGTCATTCACGCCAGTTGCATGGGGAGCTGCTTCAGTCGCCGGCCGCTGCGACCGCTGCCGGCGTCTTCTCGGCGGTGCTCGGTGCGGCGAGCGTCGCGCCCGACCGCTTCGAGAACAGGATCGCGCCGAGCAACACCACCAGCGCCACCGCCGCGATGCCGTAGCGCGCGCCGGTGTTGTCACGCAGGCTGATGACGGCGGGCAGGATCAGCAGCGACACCAGGTTCATCACCTTGATCAGCGGGTTCAACGCGGGGCCGGCCGTGTCCTTGAACGGGTCGCCGATGGTGTCGCCGATGACGGCGGCCTTGTGCGCGTCTGATCCCTTGCCGCCGTAGTGGCCGTCTTCGATGTACTTCTTGGCGTTGTCCCACGCGCCGCCGGAGTTCGATAGGAAGTTCGCCATGAGCTGGCCGGTGAGGATCACCGCCGCAAGGAACGCACCCAGCGCGAAGTAATTGACGCCGAAGCCGATGATGACGGGCGTCAGTACCGCGAGCAGCGCCGGCGTGGCGAGCTCACGCAGCGACGCCGCGGTGCAGATGTCGATGACCGGGGCGTAGTCGGGACGCTTCTCGCCGGACATGATCTTGCCGTCCGCGAACTGGCTGCGAACCTCTTGGACCACGACGTTCGCCGTCCGGCCGACGGCGCGAATCGCGAGGCCCGAGAACAGGAACGCGACGGAACCTCCGATCAGGAGGCCGATGAATGTCTTCGGGTCGGCGACGTTGATCGAGGTCTTGGCGTTGTTGAACAAGTCCTTGCCGACCAGACCGAGGTTCAACTGGTTGTTGATGGTCTCGATGTACGACGAGAACAGCGCGACGGCCGCGATGACGGCGGAACCGATCGCGAATCCCTTGGTCACGGCCTTCGTCGTGTTGCCGACCGCGTCGAGGCTGACCATGATCCGCGCCGGCTCGCCTTCGAACTCGCCCGACATCTCGGCGATGCCGGCGGCGTTGTCGGCCACCGGACCGAACGTGTCCTCGGACACGACGACGCCGGTCGTCGCGAGCATGCCCATCCCAGTCAGCGCGACGAGATAGAGCGAGAACTGCAAGTCACCGCCGCCGAGCGCAATTGCGACGCCGAGCGCGCCTGCAATCGCGATGATGGCCCACACGGACGACTCGAGACCGCTGCTCACACCGGCGAGCGTCGCGGTCGCGGGCCCGCCGGTCGCCGCCGACTCCGCGATCTCCTGCACCGGCTTCGTCTCGGTCGAGGTGAAGTACTCGGTGATGCGCGACGCGATCTGGGCGAGGACGAGACCGGCGACGACGGCGCCGAACATGCGCCAGCCCACCCCTGAGATCTCGCCCGCCGGGTTGCCGACGTAGATGAGCGCGAGCGCGAGCGTGCCGAGGATCGTGAGGATCCCGGCGGTGAGGAAGCCCCGGTTGATCGGTGCCATGGCGCTCTTGTCGCGGTCGGTCGCACGCACGGCGAAGACACCGACGATCGACGCCAGCACGCCGAGGGCGCGGGCCGCGAGCGGGAAGATTGCGCCGATCGCCCACAGCTCGGGTCGGTGCGGGAAGAGCGCCTTGAACGCGGGGACGCCGAGGATGATCGACGCGACCAGCGTGACCTCGTACGACTCGAAGAGGTCGGCGGCCATACCGGCGCAGTCGCCGACGTTGTCGCCGACGTTGTCGGCGATGGTGGCGGGGTTGCGCGGGTCGTCCTCGGGGATTCCCGCCTCCACCTTGCCGACGAGGTCGGCGCCGACGTCGGCGGCCTTGGTGAAGATGCCGCCGCCGACTCGCATGAACAGCGCCAGCAGCGAGCCACCGAAGCCGAAGCCGATCAGGATGGCGGAGCTGGTGTTCTGGAAGATCATGATGATGACCGAGGCGCCGAGCAGGCCGAGGCCGACGGTGAACATGCCGGCGACGCCCCCGGTTCGGAACGCGACCTGGAGGGCACGGGGCATGGAGCCGCTCTTGGCGGCGGCCGCGGTCCGCACGTTGCCGCGCACGGCCAAGCTCATCCCGATGAAGCCGGTGAGACCCGACATGACGCAGCCCAGGACGAACGCGGCGGTGCGGAAACCACCGGATTGCGGGAAGCTCAGCGCCACGCCGCCGTGATCGTTCTTCACCTTCGTCGAGGTGAGGAACACGATCACCGCGAGCGGCACGAGGATCAGCGCGATCGTTCGGAACTGCCGCTTGAGGTACGCCATCGCGCCCTCTTGGATCGCCTTGGCGATCTCCTTCATCGTCGCTGTGCCCTCGTCTTCCGCGAGCACGCGCCGCATGAGCACGAAACCGACGAGGATTGCGAGCAGCGCCGTCAATGCCGACGCGATGAGGATCAGCCACTCACCCCCGTGCAAGTGGAAGGTCTGGTAGCCACCCTCGGCAGCCAGTACGTGCGTCATGGTCATGTCCTCTTTGCTCTACGCCGGTGCGTTCAGGCAGGTTTTTGAACGTAGACCTGGTTGGCGACCGTAGCGCCGAGGGTGCGTTCTTTGCCCTCGACGCGCAGGACCAACGGGCCGTCGAACGGATGCTTCTCTTTGACCTCGACGCGCACTCCCGGCCGCAGGCCGAGCGTGTCGAGGAAGGCGACGATCTGGGGATCGGTCGAGCCGGGAACGGCGACGATGGCGCTGTCGCCGGGCTCGAGCGCATAGAGCGGCGGCATGAGCGGCAGCTCCGCGGTCTCCTTGGCGGGGATGGGGAAGCCGTGCGGGCACGTGGTCGGGCGGTCGAGCGCGACGAACAACCGGTCCTCGACCTCCTGGGGCAGCTCGTGCTCGAAGCTGATCGCGAGCCGGTCCGCCTCGTTCCACGCGTAGCCGAGCATGTCAGCGAGGAATCGCTCGACGATTCGGTGGCGACGGATAGCGGCGATGGCCGCCTGGCGCCCTTCGGTCGTGAGCTCGACGCCCTTGTACGGCTTGTGATCGACGAGCTCGCGGTCCGCGAGCCGCTTCACGGTCGCGGTCACCGTCCCCGGCGCCAGGCCGAGGCGCTCCGCGAGCACGCCGGTGTGGGCGTCGCCGTCCTTCGACAGCCGGTAGATCGCCTTCAGCGTCTCGCGATCGCTTTTGGAGAGGGAGTCGAACAGCGCTTCGATCCGGGAGAATCTAGATTTTGATCCCCCAAAATGCAACCCGGTCGAGGCCGTCACTCCAGGTGGTACGGGACCGACGTCACGACCGTGCCCTTGCGGAAGAGCAGCCGGCCCTTCAAGAACAGGGCGCTCTGGTTGTGGAGCAGCTGACCCCACCAGGAGCCGACGACGAACTCCGGGACGACGACCGTGATGATGTCGTTCTCGTACCGGGAGTCGAGCTCGTCGATGTACCGCAGGATCGGACGGGTCAGCTCCCGGTAGGGCGAGTGCACGATCTCGAGGGGCACGTCGATCCCGTTCGCGGTCCACGCCGTCTCGATGCGATCCTGCTCCTCCTCGTCGGAGACGACCGTCACCGCGAAGAGCCGGTTCGGCGCGAGCGATCGCGCGTACGCCAACGCCTCGAGCACACCGCGGTGCACGCTCCCGACGAGCACAACCACGGTGTGGTTCATGCGACGAGGCCGGTAGTCGGCCGGCACACCCAAGCCCGCGGCGACGGTGTCGTAGTGCCGCTTGATCCCTTTGAACAACGCGACGATCACCGGAATCACGACGAGCGGCACCCATGCGCCTTCGGTGAACTTCGTCGTCGCGATGATGATCGCGACGATCGCGGTCGCCACCGCGCCAACCGCGTTGATGACGATGTTGCGCTTCCAGCCCGGTTCTCGCTCGCTCCGGTGGTGCTGCACCATGCCCGCCTGCGACAGCGTGAAGGAGATGAACACACCGACCGCGTAGAGCGGGATCAAGAGGTTCGTCTTGCCGCCGAACACGAAGATGAGCGTGCCCGCGAGCGTTGCCAGCACGAGCACGCCATTCGAGAAGACGAGCCGGTCACCGCGGTTCGCGAGCTGGCGTGGGAGATAGCCGTCGCGGGCGATGATCGACGACAGACGCGGGAAGTCCGCGTACGCCGTGTTCGCGGCGAGCGTGAGGATGCCCGCGGTCGCGAGTTGCAGGAACCAAAAGACGAAGTTGTCACCGAACACCTGCTTGCCCATCTGCGCGAAGACGGTGACCTTCTCGCTCGGATACGGGTGGAGGTGGTGGGCGAGGATCGACACGCCGAGGAAGAGCGACCCGAGGATCGTCGCCATCCAGACGAGCGTCGCCGCCGCGTTCTTGGATTCGGGACGCCGGAACGCCGGCACACCGTTGGAAATTGCTTCGACGCCGGTGAGCGCGACCGCGCCCGAAGAGAAGCCGCGGAGCAGCAGGAACAGGCTCAAGGTCCCGCCCGCTTGCATCACACCGGGAAGGGCCTGCGACGAGTTGAACGGGATCGGCTGGATACCACCGAACCAGCCGAGGTACGTCTTCGTGAGCCCGAGAAACACGAGCGCGATCAGGATGAAGATGTACGCGTACGTAGGGAACGCGAAGAGCCGCCCCGACTCCTTCACGCCGCGCAGGTTGGCGATCGTAATGAACGCCACAATGATCAGTGCCAGCGCAACGCGGTGGTGGGCAAGGCCTTGGAATTGCGGGATCGAGATGATGGCCGCGACGCCGGCGGACACCGACACCGCGACCGTCAGGATGTAGTCGACGAGCAACGACGCGCCGGCGACGAGTGACGGCATCTCGCCGAGGTTCTCGCGGCTGACGATGTACGAGCCGCCGCCACTGGGGTAGGCAAAGATCGTCTGGCGGTACGACGTCGCGACAATCGCGAGCAGGAACGCGACCGCGACTGCGATGGGCACCAGCCTCGAGAGCCCGAGCGCAAGGCTCGACGGCGGTATCGCGATGACGAAGAGGATTTCTTCTGTCGCGTATGCCGTCGAGGAGATGGCGTCGGAGGAGAACACCGCGAGCGCGATCGCCTTGATGATGCGCTGGTGCTCTTGCTCGGCCGTCGCCAGCGGGCGACCTACGAGGATTCGTTTGACCGCGTCGATCACAGTTGCGTCCGTCTACACGCCGATGTCCCGGGCGTCAGCATGCCATCCGGACGGTGGCCGCCT
>JBKPCL010000083.1:0-20558 GCA_046727335.1 Actinomycetota bacterium | reverse complement strand
ACGAGCGCGCTCTTGCCGATTCCTGCATCACCGGACACGAAGACCAGGCGACCTTCGCCGCGACGGGCCGCGGCGAGCGCGTCGTCGAGGTTTGCGAACGCTTGGTCGCGCTCGAGCAGCTCCGCCGTCATCCCGTCCATGGCCAAGCATGGTGCTGCCACGGCGCTCGGCGCGCAAGCACTTGAAGCCCCAAGATGAGCAATCGGTCGCGCCAACGTAGGCATTTCTCCCGATGTGCGGCACTCGACCGGCCCGTACGTTCGACCAGTCCAGTGCCAGCTCAAGGAGAAGCCCATGCCCCGTTACGTTGTCGAGCGCACGTTCGCCGACGGCTTACGCGTCCCGACCGATGCTGCAGGCGCGCAACTGTGCCTTGGTATCGCTGACCGAAACGCCGACGAAGGCGTGACCTGGATTCACTCGTACGTCAGCGATGACGGCACGAAAACGTTCTGCGTGTACGACGCGCCGACGCCCGAGGCGATCCGAAAGACCGCCGCGCGGAACGAACTGCCGGTCGACCACATCACGCAGATCCGCGTCCTCGACCCGTACTTCTACATCGGATCCACCGCATGAACACCGACATTACCGACATCACCGACATCAGCGACACGAGCTGTCGTGGAAGGAGAACAACGATGAAACGGTCTGCTGTTGCCACGCTCGTCGCGACGCTGTTCGTCGCGGGCGCGGCACTGCTGTGGGGAACATCGGCGAGCGCGTCGGGCCAGTCTGACCTGGCTGCGCTGCGCCACGCGACGGCGCCGTTCCACGACGTCGGGGCCACGCTCGCGTCGGGTCGCGTTGATCTGCACCTGTGCTTCAACCAGATGGGCCAGCACTTCGCCGACCCGAGCACTTTCTCCGACGGCGTGCTCGACCCGCTCGACCCCGAGGCGATGGTCTACGCCGACGACGGCAAGGGTCACCTCCGCCTGGTCGCGGTCGAATGGGTTTCGACGACACCTGGTGAGGTGATGGGCATCCCGTTGCACCTGAATCCCGCGCTCGGCGTGTACGTGCTGCACGCGTGGATCTGGTCGCCGAACCCGGACGGCATGTTCGCGGACATGAACCCGCGCATCGGAAACTGCCCGTAGTTCGGGCGGCATCGTGTGTGCCCGGCGATCTCGCGGGATCGCCGGGCACGACGGCCGTAACCCGGCAGTAGCGTGCACGCCGACGCTCGGACCCGGGAGTTGGCGCATGCCAGCAGGCGAGGCGCTCGATCGGGCGCGCGAGGCCTTCGCAGAGATGGCATGGGCCGACGCCTACGCGCTCTTCTGCGCCGCGGACGAGCAGGAGCAGCTGAGCGTCGAAGACCTCGACCGCGCCGCTCGCGCCGCCGTGCTGATCGGACAGGACTCCGACGCCGACGAGCTGTGGCGTCGAGCCGTACAGGAAGCCGAGCGGATCGGCGACTACGAGCGCGGCGCCGCGTGCGCGGGCTGGTTGGGGATGGCGCTGATGAATCGGGGCGAGATCGCGCGCGCGAGCGGATGGTTCTCGCGAGCGGGACGGCTCCACGACGAAGCGGGCGTCGAGAGCGCGATTGCCGGCTACCTGCTGCTGCCGATCGCGCTGCAGTCGCTGTTCGGCGGCGACCCCGCGAGCGCGCGGCCCGTGTTCGCCGAAGCACTGCAGATCGGCGAGCGATTTCGGGAGGCCGACCTGCTCGCGCTGAGCCGGCTCGGTCTCGGCCGATCACTGCTCGGTCTCGGGCACTCCCGCGACGGCATGGCCATGCTCGACGACGCGATGGTCTCGGTCACGGCTGGCGAGGTGTCGCCGTACGTCGCGGGCATCATTTACTGCGCCGTCATCGAAGCGTGCCACAGCGTCCTCGATGTGCGGCGGGCGCGCGAGTGGACCGAGGGGCTTGCGCATTGGTGCGAACTCCAGCCGTCCCTGGTGCGGTATCGCGGTCAATGTCTCGTGCACCGCGCCGAGATCATGAAACTGCGCGGACTCTGGCCCGAGGCGTTGGCCGAGCTCGATTCGGCGAGGCCGCGATCATACGAAGCCCAGGCGGTCATGGGCGCCGCGGCGTACGAGCGCGCCGAGCTCAACCGGCTGCAGGGTGAGTTCGCCGACGCCGACGCCGCGTATCGACAAGCGAGTGAACATGGTCACGAGCCGCAGCCCGGACTCGCACTCCTTCGACTCGCGCAGGGCCAGCCCGACGCAGCGGTGGCGACCATCCGGCGTGTTGTCGACGAGCAGCACGACCCGGCAGAACGCTCACGACTCTTGGCCGCTTACGTGGAGATCATGCTCACGGTCGACGACGTGGCAGCAGCGCGTACGGCAGCCGAAGAGCTTGCCGGTCTCGCACGCGATCTCGGCGCGCGGTTTCTCGACGCGACCGCCGACTATGCCGCTGGGACTGTCGCCCTTGCGGACGGCGACCCTTCGACGGCGATCGCGGCGCTGCGGCGCGCCTGGACGACTTGGTGCGACATCGATGCGCCGTACGAGGCGGCACGCGCCCGCCTGGCGATCGGCCTGGCATGTCGTGACATGAGCGACGACGACACCGCAGCCATGGAGCTTGCCGTCGCGCGCAAGGCGTTCGACGAGCTGGGCGCGGTCGCCGACGTCGCGCGGCTGGACGCTTTGACCCGTCCAGGAACGACGACCGGCGCGGCGGGCGGGTTGACGGGTCGCGAGCTCGAGGTGCTCGAGCTGGTCGCCGCCGGCAAGACGAATCGGCAGATCGCCACCGACCTCGTGATCAGCGAGAAGACGGTCGCCCGGCACCTCAGCAACATCTTCACCAAGCTCGGCGTCTCGTCGCGCGCGGCCGCGACCGCATACGCGTTCCGGCACGGGCTCGCATAACCCGTTCTACACACAATTACCCACGCCCGATCCAAGCGGGATTGGTCGATCCGCCCGATGCGGTGGCGTCACGTCGCTCGTACCTTCGTCATCACAACAGATGACGAAGGAGCGGATCATGCACGACGACCTCGACACCGACGAATGCATCGACACCGTCGTCATCGGTGGCGGCCAGGCCGGGCTCGCCGTGGGGCACGAGCTCCAGCGGCGGCGACGTTCCTTCGTGATCCTCGACGCCCACCCGCGCATCGGCGACGCATGGCGCACACGATGGGACTCCCTGCGCCTCTTCACGCCGGCTCGGTACGTCGGGCTGCCCGGGATGCGGTTCCCGGCGAGTGGCGGCTCCTTCATCACCAAGGACCAGATGGCCGACTACTTGGAGGCCTATGCCACTCGCTTCCAGCTGCCCGTGCGCGTGAACACGCGCGTCGAGTGCTTGGGCAGGAACGGCGACGGGTTTGTCGTCCGCACCGGCGACCACACGATCGAGGCCGACAACGTCGTCGTCGCGATGGCGAATTTCCAGCAGCCGAAGATCCCCGGGTTGGCCAAGCAGCTCGACCCGCGCATCGTGCAGCTGCACTCGCAGCAGTACAAGAATCCTGAGCAGCTGGCAGACGGCGGCGTGCTCGTCGTCGGCGTCGGCAACTCGGGCGCCGAGATCGCGATCGACGTCGTGAAATCCCACCCCACCTGGATCGCCGGCAAGGAAGCCGCGGTCGTCCCGTTCCGCATCGAGCCGTTCTTCGCGCGCAACGTTGCGATTCGGCTCGTGCGCTTCGTGGGACATCACGTGCTGACGGTCCGGTCTCCGATCGGCCGCAAGGTTCGCCCGTACTTTCTCACCGAGGCGACGCCGCTCATCCGGGTCAAGCCGAAGGACCTTCCGGCCGCCGGTATCACTCGCGTCGGTCGCATCGTCGACGTGCGCGACGGCCTGCCGGTGACCGACGACGGTGAGGCACTCGACGTCGCCAACGTCATCTGGTGCACCGGCTACCGCCCGGGCTTCTCATGGATCGATCTCCCGGTGATCGGCGATCGCCAGGAGCCGCAACATGCACGCGGCGTCGTTGGCGAACAACCCGGGCTGTACTTCGTCGGACTCGAGTTCCTCTACTCGGCGACGTCCGCCACGATCACCGGTGTCGCGCGCGACGCCCGTCGAGTTGTGCGCCACTTGGCGGCGCGGTCGGGGCCGAGCGCCGTCAACGAATCGGCGGCACCGGTTGCGGAGGCGGCGGCCCCACGTACTGCGCGCTCGGTCGGATGAGCCGGTTGTCGGCGGCCTGTTCGAGGATGTGCGCGCACCAACCGATCACGCGGCTCGCGGCGAAGGTCGGGGTGAACAGCTCACGAGGGATGCCGGCGCGGTCCATGACGATTCCCGCGTAGAACTCGACGTTCGTATAGAGACGGCGGCCGGGCTTGAGCTCGTCGAGCACCTTGATGGCGGTCGCCTCGATGTGGCGGGCCAGCTCCATCTTGTCGCCGCCGAGCTGGTCGGCGACCTCTCGCAACATGAGCGACCGGGGATCGTCGGTCTTGTAGACACGATGTCCGAATCCCATGAGCCGGTCGCCGCGTTCGACGGCCGCGCGTAACCATGGCTCCGCGTTCTCGGCGACGCCGATCTCGTCGAGCATCTGGAGCGCTCGGCTCGGTGCGCCGCCATGCAACGGTCCCGAGAGCGCGCCGATCGCGCCGACAACGGCGGCGCCGAGGTCGGCGCCCGTCGATGTGATCACGCGCGCCGTGAACGTCGACGCGTTGAAGCCGTGGTCGATGGTCGAGATGAGGTACTTCTCGACCGCCGCCGCGTACTCCGGCGCCGGCACCTTTCCTTGCATCATGTAGAGGTAGTTGGCGGCGTAACCGAGCTCCGGGTGCGGAGCGATCGGCTCATTGCCCTGACGAATGCGCCAGAGCGCGCAGATCAGCGTCGGGACGACGGCACACGTCGCCATCGCGTTGTCGCGCAGCGTCGCCGCGTCGACATCGATCGACGGCCGGAAGCCGAGCGCGGCCCCGTATTGGGAGACCGCCGTGCGCAGGGCGTCGAGCGGAACGAACGTGTCGCCGGCCTGCGCGATCGCGGGAAGCACCGCCGCGACCACGGCGGGTATCTCGCGCTTGGCGCGGATCTCGGCCACGAATCGCTCGCGCTCGGCCATTGTCTCCGGGAGCCGGCCTTCGAACATCAGGTACCAGACGTCCTCGAGAGGACGCGCCTTGGCGAGGTCGACGGCGCTGTACTGGCGATAGTGGTAGAAGCCCTCGAGACCGCGTACGTCGCCAACGGTCGTGTCGGCGACGACGATGCCTTCCAGGCCCTTCGGGATCTCGTGCGCCTGCACGTCGGCGGGTTGGATCATGGCGACCCGCATGAGGTCGCGCATCGACACGATGCCGACGAGCTTGCCTCCATCCACGACCGGGATGTGCCGGTAGCCGTGCTCGGCGAGCGTCGCGAACGCAGCGCGCGCCTCCACCGTCGAACTCGTCGTGTTCGGATCCGCCGTCATCCACTCGGAGACCTTGGCGGTCGCCGAGTCGGCCCCGGCACCGGCGAGGCGCAGCATGTCGCGCTCGGTGAGGATGCCGATGGGCCGGTCGTCGTGATCGATGACGACCACCGACCCGACCTTGTGGTCGCGCATGCGCTGCGCGACCGATGAGAGTGTCTCCGCGGGTTGCGCAGTGACGACCGGTTGGCTCATCACGTCGCCGACGGTGCGCTCCTTCGTGCCATCGGTCATCGTGACGCCTCCTGCGTGTTGCGGGCTCCGGCAAGTTTACGGACTCGCCGGCGCGCCGTGGCGCCCGGCTCCGGCCGCGAAGCGCGCCGCGCCCTCGAGCGATTCACCCGAGCGAAGGACGCGCATCCCGTGTTCGTACTCGGTGTGAAGCGCATCTGACAGCGATTGATTCCACTGCTCGTACGACGACATCCGGTCTTCTCGCATGCACAACTGCGGCAGCGCCGAGAGTTCCGTCGCGAGGTTCAACGCGTGCGGCAACGCAACGCCGGGCGCGGTCAGGCGGTTCGCGAGTCCCATCATGAGCGCTTCGTCGCCCGAGACTCCACGGCCGGTGAGGATCATGTCCAGCGCGTGAGAATGGCCGATCAAACGCGGGAGCCGAATCGTGCCGCCGTCGATCAACGGCACACCCCATCGCCGGCAGAACACTCCGAAGACGGCGTCACGCGATGCGACGCGCAGGTCGCACCACAGCGCGAGCTCGAGGCCGCCGGCGACGGCATAGCCCTCGACCGCCGCGATGACCGGCTTCGTCAACTGCATGCGCGTCGGGCCCATCGGGCCGTCACCGTCCGAAGTCACGGAGTTCGCGCGACCATCGCCGAAGGCTTTGAGGTCCGCGCCGGCGCAGAACGTGCCGCCGGCGCCGGTCAGGATTGCGATGGCGCTCGTGTCGTCGGCCTCGAAGTCGCGGAACGCGTCGGCGAGCAGCTTGGCCGTCGGGCCGTCGACCGCGTTGCGAGCTTCCGGTCGGTCGATGGTCACGATGGTGACGTCGCCGTCGCGTCCAACGTTGACCGTCATGCTTGCTCCCTTCATCGAGCGACCTCGAATCCGAGCCGCGTCGAGAGCTCCGCGAGCGCGAGGTCGGGATCGGTGACCTTGATCGTCGCGATTCCGAGCTCGCGCGCCGGCTTGAGGTTGATGCCGAGGTCGTCGAGGAAGATCGCCTCGGTTGCGCTGACACCGAGGCGTTCCAACGTGACCTCGTAAATGCGTGGGTCGGGCTTGCGGAGCCCTTCGACGGCCGACTCGACGACGACGTCGAACGGCAGCATCTCGCGCAGGCCGTTCGGACTCGACTGTCCGTCGTCCGCCGTCCAGTTGTTGGTGAGGGCGGCGGCGAGGAGTCCGTGTGCGCGGATGCGAATGATCGCGCGCACCATCTGCGGGCGGGGACCGAGGCGGGCGCCGATCGATTCCATCAACGCTGTCGCGTCGAGGATGAAGCCCGCGCTCGCGGCTTCGGCCTCGAGTGCCGCGACAAACGCCGGCATTGTGACGTCGCCGCGCTCGAGCGCTGCCCACGCACCTTCTTCGCTGCTGACTCGGATCAACGTCCGGACCGTGCCGGGCTCCAGCCCGGCCGACCGGTCGTATGCGTCGAACGCGTCCAACGGCGACGGGAACACGACACCGCCCAGATCGAAGATGACCGCACGATACGCGTCGCTCATTCGGGATCGACCAGGACACCGGGGTTCAACACGTTGGCAGGATCCACCGCGCGCTTCGCCGCGCGCAACGCCTCGGCGAACGCGTCTGGCCGTTGCTGGTCGTACCAACGTCGATGGTCGCGACCGACGGCGTGATGGTGTGTGATCGTGCCGCCCGCATGCAGGATCGCGTCCGACGCGGCCGCCTTGATCGCTTCCCACTGCGAGAGCTGCTCGGGCTCGCGTCCGAGCGCGAGGACGGTGAAGTAGGGCGCCGGACCGTCGGGATACACGTGCGTGAACCGGCACGTGACCGCCACCGGCCACGCCTCCGCCGCCTCGGCGGTGTCGAGGACCGCGCCGACCACGGCTGCGTGCAAGTGTTCGAACTGGTCCCACGTGCACGCGGTCTCGAACGTTTCGCTGATCATGCCGAGGCAGACGAGCGCGTCGCGCGTGTATGGCGCCCGCAAGAAGGCGCTGCGCCAATTGCCCGCGGCGCCTTCGCGCGCGCCTTCGTCGCCGGAACGAACCACGATCGCGTCCGTGTCGACGCGGCCGCCGTGGTCGCGCGCACACTCGACCGCTCGCATGAGGGCGTCCTCGACCGGATGGTCGGCCGACTCGAACGCGAGCAACAGCAGGGCGTCGCGGGTCCCGTCCACACCGGTCAGCTCGGCCTCTCCGGCGTCGAGCAACCGGCAGTTCGCGGGATGGAGACCCGATTGCGCAACGGCACGTGCGGCACGAACGCCGTCCTCGAAGCGAGAGAACCGCGCCGTCGCCGACGCCCGAAAGGTCGGGCGATCCTGGAGTCGCATCCACGCCTCGATGATGACGCCGAGGACCCCTTCCGAACCGAGCAACAGCCGGTCCGGCGACGGCCCGGCGCCCGATCCGGGGAGGCGACGACTCTCCCAGACGCCTCGCGGCGTCACCGCGCGTATTGACTCGACGAAGTCGTCGATGTGCGTGTGCAGCGTTGCGTAGTGGCCGCCCGAGCGCGTCGCCAGCCAGCCGCCGAGCGTCGAGAACTCGAAGGACTGCGGATAATGGCGGAGCGTGAGTCCGAGTGGACGCAGTTGCGCTTCGAGCGACGGGCCGTACACGCCGGCTTGGAGACGCGCCGCCCGGGACGTGCGGTCCACCTCGACGACGCGATCGAGCGAACGGAGATCGATGCTCACCGCGCCGCGATACGAGTCGTCGACATCACACTCGACACCGCCGACGACCGACGACCCACCGCCGTATGGAATGGCCGCAATGTCCTCGTCGGTGCACCAGTCGAGCAACGCCACGATGTCGTCCTCGTTGCGCGGCACCGCGACCAGATCGGGCGGCCTCGAGAAGTCGCGATGGAGCGCGCGCCAAACGTCGCGAAACGACTTTCCGTAGGTGTGGCCCGCGCGCTCGCCGATGTCGTCGGTGCAGAGCGCGGCGAGCGCGCTCGGGGGCGCGATGCGGGGCGCAGGGAGGTCGAGCTCGTCGATGCTCGGTGGCACGAGCGGCGCGGGCACCGCCGTCCCGAAGCGTTCGGCGACGCGCACGCCCAACTTGTTCTGCTGTTCCGGCGTGAGGCCGTGCTCCTCGACGCCCCAGCCCCAGAACCGGCGCTGCGCCACGCAGGGGAGCGTAGGGGTTTCCGGGCTAGCGCTGCGCGTCCCGCTTGTCGACGAAGGCCTGGCGCAGCTCGTCGCTGTCGCCGAAGAGATTGAGCTCGAAGGTGAAGCCCTGCTCGAAGCGGTACGAGCGCTTCACGTCGACCGGGTCGATCATGTTGAGCGATTCCTTGGCGCGCCGCATGACGAGCGGGCTCTTCTCGGCGATCGTCTTCGCGTAGTCGCGCGCCGTCTCGAGCAGATCAGCGCGGGGCACGACCTTCTCGACGGTGCCGAGCGCCGCGAGCTCCGCCGCCGTCACCGTCGAGCCCGTGAAGAACATCGCCCGTAGCTTGTGTTGGGGGACGAACCGCGCCAGGTGGGTCGCGACGCCGAGCGCCCCGCGATCGACCTCGGGCAGACCGAAGGTCGCGTCGTCCGCAGCGACCACGATGTCAGCATTTCCGGCGAGCGCGAGCCCGCCGCCGAGACAGAACCCGTGTACGGCTGCGATCACGGGCACTTCGCAGTCGTACACCGCGGCGAACGCCTCGTAGCAGCCGCGGTTCACCTCGACGAGCGTCTGCTTCGTGGGATCGGCCGCGAGCTCCTTGATGTCGACGCCGGCCTGGAAGCCCTTGCCCTCGGCGCGCAGGATCACGGCCCGTACGTTCACGTCGCGCCCTGCGGCGCGGAACGCGTCGGCCAGCGCGAACCAGCCGGCGACCGGAAGCGCGTTGACCGGGGGGTTGTCGATCGTGATCGTCGCGATGTGCTCGTGGGTCTCGGACCGGATCATGGCTGGAGCATATTGACGGTGTACGCGTAGTCGTACATCCGGACATGACCAGGCATCGGCGACGTCGAGGGCGCGTCCCGCATCGACCCATGGGTCCAGTCGCTGCACGCCTTTGACAATGCTGGGAACAACCGATCCCGACGCAAAGCACATCACGCCGTCCACCTCGTGCACCTCGCCACGCCGGACCACCGAGCGATCTCGCGGTTGAACTCGGCGAGGTTGAGGTGGCCGAGAATCATGCATTCGAGGTCCGTGAGGTGCGGCATGGGCCTTCCTTTTCAGCGTGCCTTCCCGGCATCAGCCGCTTCGCTCTAGCGTCATTCCATGGCGCAGCAGCCGATCGAGCTGATCCTGGCACGCGAATTGGGTTCGCATCTCGTGACACCGATCTTCATCGTCGACCGTGACGGCGGCCTCTTGTTCTACAACGAGCCCGCGGAAAAGCTGCTCGGACGCCGCTTCGACGAGAGCGGGCCAATGCCGTTGTCGGAGTGGAGGATGCTCTTGGTCCCGACGAGCGCGTCGGGCGAGCGACTGCCGGACGATGCGCTCCCGCTCGACGCCGCGCTCGGCGAGCGCCGACCTGCACATGGTCGTTTCTGGATCACCGGGCTCGACGGCGTCGCACGCGAGCTGGAAGTGACCGCGCTGCCGCTCGAAGGCCACGCCGACCGGCTGCTCGGCGCCATCGCGATCTTCTGGGAAGCGCCCGCCTCCTCCGACGGTTGATGGCTGGGCATGAAGATCACGTTCTGGGGAACGCGCGGGTCGCAAGCGACGCCGGGAAGCGAGACGGTGCGCTACGGCGGCAACACGGCGTGTGTCGAGGTCGAGTCGGACGACGGCGCCGTCTTGATCCTCGACGCCGGCACCGGTATCCGGCGGCTCGGCAACACGATGGCGAAGCGTCACGGACGCGTCGACATCCTCATCACGCATCTCCACATGGATCACATACAAGGGCTCGGGTTCTTCGAGCCGCTCTACCGCAACGACCTCGACGTCCACATCTGGGGACCGGCGTCGACGTCGCAGTCGTTGCCGGCGCGGCTCACTCGCTACCTGTCGCCGCCGTTGTTTCCTGTGCGCCTCCGCGACCTGCCCTGTGCGTCCAATGTGCACAACGTGCCGTACGGCTCGTTCGACATCGGGCCGTTTCACGTCACGAGCGACCTCGTGTGCCATCCCGGCCCGACTGTGGGATATCGCGTCGAGGCCGATGGCGCCACAATGACGTACTTGCCCGACCACGAACCGGCACTCGTCGCGTCGCCGACGGGCGGCCTGCGCGGCGATCCGCAGTGGACGTCAGGGTTTGATCTCGCGCACGGTGTCGACCTCCTGATTCACGACGCTCAGTACACGCCGCTCGAGTACGCCGAGCGTGTCGGATGGGGGCACAGCACCGTTGCCGAGGCGCTGAAGTTCGGACAGCTCGCGGGCGTGAAGCATCTCGTGCTCTTCCATTTCGATCCCACGCACGACGACGACTCGCTCGACCGCATGTTCGCGGACGCGACCACTGCGAAGTCCGTCGACGGCATGCTGGTCACCGCCGCCCACGAAGGCGACACGCTCACCGTCCCATAACCCCCGCAACTTGCGTCAGATATGCACACGCGATGTCGCTAAGTGACGCAAGTTCGGCGGGCAATCCATAATCGCGGTATGCACGCACGGGTCGAGGAGTTGCTCGCCGAGCTCACGCTCGACGAGAAGGTCGAGCTCGTCGCGGGCGTCGACTTGTGGCATACCGCCGGTGCGGCCCGACTGGGCGTCCCTCCGCTGAAGGTGACCGACGGTCCGAACGGCGCGCGCGGCGAACGATGGTCAGGACTCGCTGCGGCGTGCTTCCCGTGTGGGACCGCGCTCGGCGCGACATGGGATCCCGAGCTCGTGCGCAGCGTCGGCGAGCGCATCGGCGGAGAAGTGCGTCGCCGCCGCGCGCACGTGCTGCTCGCACCGACCGTCAACATCCACCGGCACCCGCTCGCGGGCCGCAACTTCGAGTGCTATTCGGAGGATCCATATCTCTCCGCGCGTATGGCCGTCGCCTACATCACCGGCGTCCAGTCGCAAGGCGTCGGCTGCGCGGTGAAGCACTTCGTCGCCAACGACTCGGAGTTCGAGCGGCAGTCGATCAGCTCCGAGGTCGACGAACGCACGTTGCGCGAGATCTACCTCGTGCCGTTCGACGCGGCGGTCGGCGAGGCAGGTGTGTGGTCGGTGATGACGGCGTACAACCGGTTGCACGGCACGTACTGCAGTGACCATCCATGGTTGATTACCGAGTTGCTGAAGACCGAATGGCGGTTCGACGGTGTTGTCGTGTCGGACTGGCTCGGGACGTATTCGACGGTGCCGGCCGCGAACGCGGGTCTGGATCTCGAGATGCCGGGACCTCCGCGCTGGTTCGGGGCGAAGCTCGCCGAGGCGGTCCGCGCGGGAGAGGTCGACGAGAAGACGCTCGACGACAAGGTGCGCCGCCTCGTGCTGCTGTTGGAGCGCACGGCCGCGTTCGACGAACCGGCCGGACGCGAGGAGGAATCGGTCGACGATCCGGAGGATCGGGCGATCGCCCGCCGAGCCGCCCGTGACAGCTTCGTGCTGTTGCGCAACAACGACAACACGTTGCCGCTCGCGGATTCGGTGCTCCGAACTCTCGCGGTCATCGGGCCCAACGCGGACATCGCCATGATCCAAGGTGGCGGAAGCGCGCGAGTGTCACCACACCGTCCGGTGACGCCGCTCGCCGCGCTCCGGGCGCGGTTTACCGACGTCGAGATCATGCACGAGCGCGGATGTGCGAGCTTCAAGCGCACGCCGGTGCTCGACCGTCGCCTGCTCGACGGCCCGCTTCGCGTCGACTACTACGCGGGCCGCGAGCGGACCGGCCCCGTCGTCTACAGCGAGCTGGCGCCGCATGGGTACTTCACGTTCCTCGGGCCGGTCGGACACGACGTGCCCGAGGAGTTCTCGCTGCGGGTGACCGGCACACTCGTCGCGCCCGAGTCGGGCGCGTGGACACTGACGCTCGTGCAAGCGGGTCGGGCCCGGCTCGCGCTCGATGGTGAAACCGTCCTCGACAACTGGCGGCCGGCCGCGCGCAGCGACGCGTTCTTCGGCTTCGGCAGCGAGGAGCTGAGCACGGTCGTCGAGCTGGAGGTGGGCGAGCCGCACGCGCTGGAAGTGGAATTCGTGCCCGCCGCACCGACGTTCGGCGGCTTGCAGATCGGTTGCTTGCCGCCCGCACCGCCCGACCTCCTCGATCGTGCCGTCGCCGTCGCGGCCCGGTCCGACGCGGTGGTGTGCGTCGTCGGGACGGACGGCGATTGGGAGACCGAGGGCCACGACCGGGAGTCGATGGCGCTCCCGCCGCCGCAAGACGAGTTGGTGAGCGCGATCGCCAGCGTGAATCCGCGCACGGTCGTCGTCGTGAACGCGGCGTCGCCGGTGGGCATGCCGTGGTGCGACGACGTCGGCGCGATCGTGCAGTGCTGGTTCCCCGGCGAAGAATGGGGGAACGCGCTCGCCGACATTGTGAGCGGCGACGTGTCGCCGTCCGCAAAGTTGCCGACGACCTTTCCACGACGTCTCGAGGACACGCCCGCGTTCACCAACTATCCGGGTGAGCGCGGTCACGTGCGCTACGGCGAAGGCATCTTCGTCGGCTACCGCTGGTATGACGCGCGCCGCATCGAGCCGACCTTCTGCTTCGGACACGGCTTGTCGTACACGAGCTTCGAGCTCGGGCCGCCCACGGTAGACGGTGACACCGTGCGGCTGTCCGTGATCAACACGGGTGAGGTGCGAGGTGCCGAGGTCGTGCAGTGCTACATCCGCGACGTCGATGCGTCGGTCGCGCGCCCCCCGCAGGAGCTGAAGGCGTTTGCCAAGGCGTGGCTCGATCCCGGCGAGTCGACGGAGGTGACGTTGGAGCTCGGCGCCCGAGAGTTCGCGTTCTGGGACGTCGATCTGCACGATTGGCGCGTGGAGCCGGGCGAGTTCGAGCTCCTCATCGGGACGTCGTCACGCGACATCCGGCACCGCGTCACCCTGACACGCGGGTAACCCGCCATGACGCGACCCACCCTCACCATCGGACTGGCCAACTACGGCTCGACGTACGCGCCAGGGGAGTGGCACCGATTTGTTGATCTCGGACGTGCCGCCGACGGCGCCGGCGTCGACCGCATCGTGCTCGTCGATCACGTCGTCATGGGCGAGCACACCGAGAACTACGTGTGGGGCAAGTTCCCCGTGCCGCCCGAAGCGCCGTGGTTCGAACCGTTGACGATGCTCGCGGCCATCGCCGCAGTCACACAGCGCCTGCGACTCGCGACCGGCATCCTCATCGCGCCTCTCCGTCCGGCCGCGTTGCTGGCCAAGCAGGCGGCGACGCTCGACCAGCTTTCGGGCGGCCGCCTCGATCTTGGTGTCGGCGCGGGTTGGCAACGCGAGGAATACGAAGCGTCGGGCTTCGACTTCGACCGGCGCGGGCAGCTGCTCACCGACACGATCGCGGCGTGCACGGTGTTGTGGCGCGACACGCCCGCGTCGTTCGAGTCGCCGACGCTCTCGTTCGAGAACATCTACTGCGAACCAAAGCCGCGGCAAGCCGGCGGCGTGCCGATGTGGATCGCAGGAACACTGCATCCTCGGAACGTCGAACGGATCGTGCGTTTTGGCCGCGGCTGGATCCCGATCATGGGCGACACCGTCGACGGAATTGCCGATGGTGCGAAGCGGCTGCGGGAGGAGCTGGTGTCCGCCGGCAGGGAGCCGTCGGAAGTGCAGGTGCAGGCGCCGCTGCGAATCAGTCGCGGCGACGACGGTCCGGACCTCGCGCGCAGCATGGAGTCAGTTCCTGAGCTCGTCGCCGCAGGAGCGACGGACATCCAGGTCACGCTGCGCGCCTTCTGCCATGACGTTGCCGACGCGCCGGCGACGATGGCGGCGATCGCCCAGCGTTTCGCAGAAGTGACGAGCTGAGCGGATCGACGAAGCCGCGCCCCAGACGCGCCAAGGTCGTGGTTCAATCGAAGGCGGTATGGCGAACGAGATCGAGCCTCTCGGTCACGAGCCCATTCGGGACGAATCACCGGCAACGCACGCCGACGAGGCGCTCCAAGAGGAGCGCAGCGCCGAGCGCGCGCTGGTGGTCGGCATCCTGAAGAGCGTTGCCATCTGCGTGCCCATCGCCATCCCCGTCTGCATCGGGCTGATCGCGCTCGCGCTGCGCAATGACCACCCGTCGTGGGGCGCGTGGCTCGGTATGGCGACGGGCATCGGCGTGCTCGTCGGTGTGTTCTTCGGTGTCTGGGCCGGCTTCGTCACCAAGGCGCACCTCCTCGACGAAGTCGAGGAGCACGCGACGCACCCGCACGACTGAGGCGAGGCGCCGGCCGGCGACGATAGGGTCGACGGCGTGCTCACGCCCTTCGACGACTATCCGATCCACCAGACCGCGCTGCCGATCGCGCATCCTGCGAGCGGCGATGCGAACCAGTACGACCGCTACTGGTTCAACGGCTACACCGAGGATTACTACTTCGCCGCGGGCATGGCCGTGTACCCGAATCGCGGCATCATCGACGGGGCGTTCGCGGTGGTGCACGAAGGCGTGCAGCGATCGGTGTTCGCGTCCGGCCGGATACCGCTCGACCGCGCGCAGACGCGCATCGGTCCGCTGACGATCGACGTCGTCGAACCGTTGCGGCTCACGCGCGTACGCATGAACGCACCCGACCTCGGGATCGATGCCGACGTCACGCTGACGGCGCGCACGCCGGTCGTCGAGGAGCCCCGCCAGACGATGTATGCGGGCACGCGGCTCGTCATGGACTCGACTCGCCTGACGCAATGGGGCACGTGGTCCGGTCGGATCACCGTCGGCGGTCAGGAGCTCGCGCTCGATCGTGTGTATGGCACGAAGGATCGCTCGTGGGGAGTCCGCCCCGTCGGCGCACCGACGCCGGCCGCGCCCGATGCGACCGTCCCGCAGATCTTCTTTCTCTGGGCGCCGATCAACTGGGACGACTGCGCCACCCACTTCCTCTGCTTCGAGCGCGCGAACGGCGACCGGTTCGTCGGCAGCCAGGCGATCGTGCCGCTCGTCGGCGCGGGCGAACCGACGTGGGGTGTCGACGACACGGTCGAGCACCTCGCGGGCGCGGCGCACGAGATCCGTTGGGCCAAAGGTTTGCGACGGTCGGAGAGCGCGACGTTGCGACTTCGACGGCACGACGGACGCGAGGAGCGCATCGACCTCGCGCCGCTGTTCACGTTCCGCATGCGCGGCCTCGGCTACTCGAATCCGGAGTGGGGTCACGGCTTGTGGCACGGCGAGCTCGCGACGGGGAGCGAGGAGTTCAAGGTCGAGGAGCTCGATAACACGGAGCCGCAGAACCTTCACGTCCAGCAGGTGGTGCGGGCGCGATGGGGTGATCGGGAAGGTCTCGGCGTGCTCGAGCAGATCGCCGTCGGTTCGCACCCGAGCGGCCTGACCGGCATCCTCGACGGCTACGACCCGACCAGCGCCGCCGCGGCGGACGCGCCGAGGCAGCCATGACCGGCCGCAACATCTTGCTCGTGGTCTCGGACCAAGAGCGCGCCGGCAACTGGCTGCCGCCGTCGGTTCGGCTTCCGTGGCGCGAGCGGGTGCGCGCCGAAGGCCTCGAGTTCACGAACTACTACACGCACAGTTCCCCGTGCTCGCCGTCGCGCGCGTCGCTGTTCACCGGTCGGTACCTGCCGCAACATGGCGTCGTCGACAACGTGATCATGCCCGAGCACACGGAGCTCGACCCCGCGATCCCCACCATCGGGTCGATCCTGGGCGACGCCGGCTACCGGAGCAGTTACATCGGTAAGTGGCACCTGTCGCAAGCCGTGTCACCCGACATGACTGCGTACGGCTTTGCCGACTGGGAGGGCAACGACCGCCACTTCATGGGCTGGGCCGGCACGGGCGTGCACTTCGATCCGATCATCGCGTCGAACGCGGCCGAGTGGTTGCGCGCCAATGCCGCGATGTCGACGCAGCCGTGGTTCCTCACGGTCGCGCTCGTGAATCCGCACGACGTCATGTGGTTCCCGATCGACCAACCCTGGTACCAGGACCTCCGGCCCGACGACGTCGCGTTGGCGCGGCGCATTCTCGAAGCGGCGAAGTGGAAGGAGGACGACGTGCTGCCGTTGTTCTCCGATGAGTACGACTGCGTGTGCGACGAGCTACCGGCCAACTTCGACGACGACCTGATCGACAAGCCCGCGGCGCAGAGGCAATGGCGATGGGATCAGCAGCACGGCCTCTGGGGCTACATCGACCCGGCCGACACGAAGATGTGGCTCCGGCATCTCGACTACTACGTGAAGCTGCAGGAGATGGCCGATGTCTCGCTCGGCGTCGTGCTCGGCGCGCTCGAAGAGTCGGGCGCGTACGACGACACCACGATCATCTTCACCTCCGACCACGGCGACATGTGTGGTTCGCACGGGCTGCGGTCGAAGGGTCCGTTCGTGTACGAGGAGATCATGCACGTGCCGATGACGGTGCGCGCGCCCGGGCTGACCGGAGCGGGGACGTCGACGCCGGCGCTCGCGACACATGTTGATCTGGCATCGACGATCGTGGCGCTGGCGGGTATTGATCCGTCGTCGCAACCGTCGCTGCGCGGCGTCGACCTGTCGCCGGTGCTCGCGGATCCGTCGACTGCTGTTCGTGATCACGTGCTGTTCGCGCACGACACCGCGCACACGAACCGCATCAACGAAACGCGGTACGCGATTCGTGGGTTCTTCGACGGCCGCACGAAGTACGCCCGCTACTACGGCGTCGGCGGCGGCAAACCCGGTACCGGATTGTGGGGCAAGGACCCGGGCCGCAAGCTCTACGACGTGGACGCCGCGTTCGAAGATCAAGAGCACGAGTGGTACGACCTCAGCGAAGATCCGCACGAGCTCGTGAACCTCTCGCATGACCGCAGTCGCAGGCCCGAGCTACACGCCAACTACGAGCGCCTCCTGGAGTACGAAGCCGCCGAACTGGCCTGAGCTCGTGTTTGGACGTGCGGTGCACGCTTTCGCGCACCCCACGTCCAAACACAGTCACGGCGACTTCAGGATGTACTCGCTCAAGGTGTAGTTGCGCATGGTCGCGGGGTCGTACAGCAGCTTGGTGCTGTCGAGCATGATGCGGATGCGCTCGCCCAGATCGTCAGGGCTCTCGGCGCCGAAGAAGGTCTGCAGGTTCGTCACGTGCTCGACCGTTGGCCACGCCTCTTCGACGATTGCTCGATAACGCGGGGCGCCGGGTGTCAGCGCGCGCACGACGGCGTTGCGCACGTAGCGGGCGCGGGGCTGCATCCACTCCGACATTGGTGACTGGTGTCCATACCAGTGTCCGTAGAAGGTCTCGTCGTCCATCCCGGCCGGTTTGTCGAAGACGGTGAGCGTCACAATGCCGGGTGATCGTTCGCCGTCCGGCCATGTGCGAGCGGACGAATGCTCGTTCCCGCCGTAGTCGCGGTACATCGATTCGGTGACGAGATAACCGGCTCGGCGCACGCCGGCTTCGCGCAAGATCCACTCGTACGGCGCTCGGTTGTCGTGCGCGTCGAGCCAGATCGTCACGAGGGCCCGCACGGGAAGCTCGTCGTCGGGCACCTTGACCATGGTGGGAACTTGCGCGTCTTCGTCGTCGATGTCGATCTGCAAGCCGCGGGGCTGCAGCGCGAGCAAGCGCGGCGCGAGCTCGTCGAGGAACTGCTGACGGATTTCCTCGGGCGGGTGCCCCGGACGGTCCCACACGAGATAGGCGAGCTTCTCCATGGCGGCGGAACCTAGCCGTGTTTCGACAACGGGCTGGACGGCTCATTTCCGGTGAGCGCACACTGTGCGTATGGCAGCGCCACTGCGTCGAGAGAGCAATCGCGAGTGGTTCATCGATCGACGTGCGCCCGAGCGCCGGCTGCAAGTGACGTGGCATCCCGAACATGCGACCGCGGTGCTGAGCATCTGGAACGGCGACGTCTGCACCAGCACGTTTCAGTTGCCTATCGATGAGGCTCCGCGGTTGATCGCACACCTCGCGGAGGGCCTCTCGAGCGCCATGAGCCATGACGTCGGCGTCGCGTTGTCGCCAATCAAAGAGCGAGAGTCGTGGGCGTCTCGCCTCCGCGGGGCCATCGCCGACGTCATCGCTCGGTTCCGGTAGGAGATCGCGGACCGCGGGTCAGTTCGAGTCTGCGAGGACTGCCTCGATCGCCGTGATCTTGTCGGCAACGAGGATTCGGTTGGTGTCGCGGTAGTACGACACGCCGCCGACGCCAGTGAGCACCCAACCCTTGCCGCGCTCCCACGTCGCGTCGTCGATCTCGAGTCCGTCGCGGTATGCCTCGCGAGCATCGGGCGGCAACAAGCTCCACGCAACGATGGTGTCGATCGCAGGGTCACCCACGCCGCATGTACCCCAGTCGATGACGCCCGAGAGCTGGCCGTCACGCGCGAGCAGATTCAGATACGAAAGGTCGCCGTGGGACCAGACCGGTGGGCCGTCGTAGTCGGCAGCTTCCAACGCGCGATGCCAGGCGTCGATGACTGCATCGCCGTCGACCTCGCCACGAAGGGCAGCGACGCCCTTGCGCACCGCGTGGTCTTGAAGGCGGACGGGCAATCCCCGGCGGTGCTGGGGTCCACCGGTTGGGTCGATGGCTCGCAACGCGCGTACGAACGTCGCAAGGGCACGCGCCGCTTGCAGGGAGTCGTCGAGACGATCGCGCGTCGCCAGCTCGCCCGGTAACCAGCGCACGACGCTCCACGGGTGAGGAAACGCGTCGTCAGGCTCGCCCGTCGCGACAGGGAGTGGTATGGAGAGCGGGAGGTGAGGCGCGAGCAGCGCCAGCCACCGCTGCTCCTTGGCGACGGTCTCGACCGCCCAGTGGATGCGCGGAAGCCGCACCGCGAGGTCGTCGCCGAGTCGATACATGGCGTTGTCCGTGCCGGCGGATCGGACGCGCTCGATTGAAAGATCCGCCCACTGCGGATGCTGCGACACGAGCAGTTGCCGCACCAACTCGCAGTCGGTTTCGACCTCGCCGTCGTGCATCCGCGGATGTGTCACGACGACGAGTTTGGTTGTTCTGAAGTGGCCGCAATCTCGAATTCCGCGGGGCGCCAGTGGTCGCTGTCTCACCTATGAGCTATGCTATCGAACATACGTTCGGTGGCGCAGTGGCTGTCGTGGAAGTGCGGGCTACCGTCACCGACGCGGCTGAGGTTGTCCGCGCGGCGCGCGGTCAATGGCGGCGCGGATGATCGCGGCGACCTCGTCGGGCCGGTCCCACTGCGGCCAGTGCGAGGCATCGGCGATGGTGTGCAGGATGGCGTCGGAGAACAGGCCGGCGAGATGCTGCGCGAGGGCCGGACCTAGGCAGCCGTCGTTGCGGCCGGCGGCGACGGTTACCGGCACCGCGAGTCGCGACAGCTCCGACGCGGCGATGCGTTGGTCTTGTGTCGTGAGGTCGGCGAACAGTCGGGCGGTCCATGCCCGCACCGCGCCGAGCGCGTCGGGACGGCTGGCGTCGCCGAAGAACTGCGGCAGGATGGAGACCGCTTCGATGCCGTCGGGTGCGAGCTCCTCGCCGAGACCGAGCTGCCGTCCAGTGAGGTTGAGCAGCCAGAGCAGCTGATTCGGGTCGGCAGTCATCGCGTCCGCGAGCGACTTGAATTCCGGGTCCGCGAACAGGCGGATCATGGACGGCAGTCGCAAGCTCGGCGCGTGTCCGTACAAGACGTCGAGCAGGACGACGGCGTGCACGCGCTCCGGCGTGTCGATGGCGTAGTCGATGGCAACCGCACCTGACGCGTCGTGCGCGACCAGAGTGACGTCGTCGAGGTCGAGCTTGTCGAGCACGGTCGCAAGCTCGCGCGCGCGATCGATGGTGGCCGTCGGCTCGATGCGTTCGGAGCCGCCCTAGCCGACGAAGTCGAAGGTCACGACGCGATAGTCGCTCAACTTCGGTGCGAGCCGGTCGTAGATGCGCGAGTCGTCGGGGAAGCCGTGCATCATCACGATCGCGGGTCGGTCGCCCGCGCGGTCAGAGAC
>JBKPCL010000082.1:0-2605 GCA_046727335.1 Actinomycetota bacterium | reverse complement strand
ATCACCGGCCGTGAGATCGAAGTCGCGGTGCTTGGCGACGATCCGCCGGAGGCGTCGCTTCCCGGTGAGGTGATCCCGGGCGCGGAGTTCTACGACTACGCCGACAAGTACGAAGACGGACGGGCGAAGCTGCTCGCGCCGGCTCCGCTCGATGCCGCGCAGACCGAGGAAGTGCGCGCGCTCGCGGTGCGCGCGTTCGAAGCGTGCCGGTGCGAGGCGATGGCACGGGCCGACTTCTTCCTCACCGAGGACCGTGGCTTCCTCGTCAACGAGATCAACACGATCCCGGGCTTCACGCCGATCTCGATGTTCCCGCGGTTGTGGGAAGTGTCCGGCCTGCCGTACTCCGCACTGCTCGACCGTCTCATCGAGCACGCGCGGGCCCGCCACGAGCGACGGTCACGCCGCGCCGGCCAACAGCGTTAGCCGGCCCGTCGATTTTGTCGCGACGCACCGGTACGATGCCGCGAACAGCCGCAAAGGGGGCGACGTGAGCGTCAGCGCGTACATCCTGATCCAGTCCGAGGTCGGCAAGGCTTCGGCGGTCGTGGAGGCCGTCCGCAATCTGCCGGGCGTGGTCCAGGCGGACGACGTCACCGGTCCGTACGACGTGATTCTCCGAGCGGAGGCCGACTCCATCGACGAACTCGGCCGCATGGTCGTGTCTCAGGTGCAGCTCGTCGACGGCATCACTCGCACCTTGACCTGTCCGGTCGTGCACCTCTAAGCCGCGCACTCGCGCTCGTCGCCCGGCGCATTCGGGTTCGGCGTCGCGCGCAACTTCGGCATACCATCAGATACCCCTTTTCGTGCTGACGCGCCGGAGGCGACGTCAGGGTTGAAGGATGGACATGACCGGGACGACGGCGACCCCACCGACGACGAACCGGACGCTCGGCGACTGGGTCGAGCGATGGGCACGAATCCTCCAGCCGGACGACATCCAATGGTGCGACGGCTCGGAGCACGAGTACGAGGAACTGTGCGCCCGCCTCGTCGACAGCGGCACGTTCACGCCCCTCAACCCGGCCGTCCGGCCGAACAGCTTCTACGCCCGCAGTGACCCCGGCGACGTCGCCCGTGTCGAGGACCGCACGTTCATCTGCAGCGAGCGCGAGGAGGACGCAGGGCCGACGAACAACTGGCGGGCGCCGGCGGAGATGCGCGCCGAGCTGGAGCGTCTGTTCACGGGCGCGATGCGCGGCCGCACGCTGTACGTCGTGCCGTTCTCGATGGGCCCGCTCGGCTCGCCGATCGCGCACATCGGCGTCGAGCTCACCGACTCCGCGTACGTCGCCGCGAGCATGCGGACGATGACGCGCATGGGCAAGGCGGCGCTCGACGTGCTCGGCCCCGACGGTGAGTTCGTGCCGTGCGTGCACTCGGTCGGCATGCCGCTCCAGCCCGGCCAGGCCGATGTGCCGTGGCCGTGCAACAACGAGCACAAGTACATCGTCCATTTCCCCGAGACGCGCGAGATCTGGTCGTACGGGTCGGGCTACGGCGGCAACGCGTTGCTCGGCAAGAAGTGCTTCGCCTTGCGCATCGCCTCAGTCATGGCGCGCGACGAGGGCTGGATGGCCGAGCACATGCTCATCTTGAAGCTCACGAGTCCGGAAGGCGAAGTGCGCTACGTCGCCGGCGCGTTCCCGAGCGCGTGCGGCAAGACAAATCTCGCCATGCTCGTGCCGACGCTTCCGGGATGGAAGGCCGAGACCATCGGCGACGACATCTGCTGGATGAAGTTCGGTGCGGACGGACGGCTCCACGCAATCAATCCCGAATACGGGATGTTCGGCGTCGCGCCGGGTACCGGTCTGGACACGAACCCCAACGCGATCGCGGCGTTGACGCGGAACACCGTCTTCACCAACGTCGCCCAGACCGATGACGGCGACGTGTGGTGGGAGGGTCTCACGAAGAACAAGCCCGATCACCTGATCGACTGGAAGGGCAACGCCTGGACGCCCGCGTCTGACACGCCGGCGGCGCATCCCAACAGCCGGTTCACGGCGCCGCTGGCGCAGGTGCCGTCGATCGCGCCCGAATGGGAAGATCCCGAAGGCGTCCCGATCTCGGCGATCCTGTTCGGTGGCCGGCGCCGGTCGACCGTTCCGCTCGTCACCGAGGCGTTCGACTGGCGGCACGGCGTCTTCCTCGGGTCGATCATGGGTTCCGAGACGACCGCCGCCGCGACCGGCGCGGTCGGGAACCTGCGACGAGACCCGTTCGCGATGTTGCCGTTCTGCGGCTACCACATGGGCGACTATTTCGCGCACTGGCTGCGCATTGGTAAGCAGACCGAGCCCGACAAGCTGCCGCGACTCTTCTACGTCAACTGGTTCCGCAAGGACGAGGACGGCCAGTTCCTGTGGCCGGGCTACGGCGAGAACAGCCGCGTGCTCGCGTGGATCTTCGAGCGGTGTGCAGGCCGCGCCGCCGCCGACGACACCGCGATCGGCCTGCTTCCCGCGCCGGGCGCGTTGCCGACCGACGGCCTCGAGCTCGCGCCGGGCGCGCTGGACGAGATGCTCTCGGTCGACGCCGATGCGTGGCGCGCCGAGCTGCCGCTCATCGAAGACCACTACGCGATCTTCGGCGACCA